>SVST01000016.1 GCA_015064155.1 Oscillospiraceae bacterium
AAGACCCATTCTTCAACACAAAAAATGCAACTCAATTCGTAAAAGATCGTCCCTCAAAAAGGGGATCCACCCCTGCTGTAGCGGATTTCAGGTATAGGGCTCCGCTATGTCCCCGGCTGGTATGGCCTCGTTTTGCGGTTCGAGGCGCGTCTATTATAACAGATTATTTGCCGTTTTGCAAGTCTTTTTTCAAAAAATCCTTATTTTTTCGCATAAAAGGCAGATAATTTATCCTTTCACATACTGCATCACGCGCAAAAGCATCACTGCAGTGTCCTCGCGCGTCATTTTTGCGGTGGGAGCAATACACCCGTCACTTTCGGTCATAATACCCGCGGTGTTGAGTGAATAGATCGATTCTCTAGCCCAAACGGGAATTTCCGAGCTATCCGCAAAGGTGGGAATGAGGGGAACGTCGCAAAGCCCGACTATGTTTGAAACAATCACTGCTGCCTGTGCCCGCGTGATCTCTTCGTGCGGGAGGAAGCAAAGCACACCGTTTGCAAGCGTTCCGCTGACATAGCCCAATTCATGAGCTGCGGCAACGTATCCTTTCATGGTGTTGGGGATATCACCGTCATCGGCAAACACCGTTTGATTGCAATCGGGAAGATCGTCAATCCCCGCCGCATGCATTGCCATCACCAAAAATTCCACACGGCTGATCGACCGCTCGGGATAAAAATAGTGCGCATCTCCCACCTGCGTGCCGCTCATCACGCCCGCCTCAGTCAAAGCAAGTGCCGCATAGCAGGAGCGTGGATCCTCCATGTCGGCATAGGTCACAAGACTTCCCTCTCGCGTGACACTCAGATTGACGGTTGCCGAGGCGCTGTAGTTGCCATAGCGATCACGCACAACGTAAGAAAACCGATCCTCTCCCACATATCCGTCAAACGGCTTGTAAAGGTAGCTTCCCTCGTTGCGGTCCAAAAGGAGAAGTGAGCCGTTTCGGGGGTAAGAAACCACCTCAAAGATCAATTCGTCGCCGTCGGGGTCATAGCCCGAAAGTCTTCCCTGCACCTCCAGATCGCGGTAGGTGGAAAGATTCAAGGATAGCCCCGATGCCATGCTCACCGTGGGCGTATAATTGATGCTGCCTGTCAGATAGACGTTACAAATCAATGGCGTACTGCCGCCGTTTGCCGTAAAAGTAAACGAAGCTTGCGTATAATTCTCGGTTGCCGCCGAAAAAGTCATCAAAGAAAGATTTGCCCCCGAAATCGTCTGATCCTTTACCACTCGCGTAGAGCCTAACAAAAGCGCCCCTTTGAGCGGATCGGGCAGAGATTTTACGGTAATATAATTCACTTTCGGCAAATTGAGCCCACGGGCAAAGCAATCTGCCGAAAACACCACGTCGTTGCCGATCGGCGCCGATACAGCCACGTCGGTACCCGCCGCCAAAACGCAAAGCCCATAGGAAACCACAGGCGCTTCGGGTTCCTGTGCCTTTCCAACAAAGCTAAAGCAACACAAACACAACACCATCGATAAAAGCATAACCGCAAACCTATTTGCTTTTTTCATAGATACTCCGCCTTTCAAAATCATTCTCACCTTATCCATATGAAAAGCGGAAAATAATTAGAACGGTTCGCATGCCGAAAAAAGAAAAAGCGCTTGCCTTTTCGACAAACGCTTTATCTCTTGGATAGAATCAGATCTGTTCCTTAACCTTGGAAGCCTTACCAACTCTGTCACGCAGGTAGTACAGCTTTGCACGTCTTACCTTACCAACGCGGATGATGTCTACCTTCTCAACGTTGGGAGAGTGGATCGGGAAGGTCTTCTCAACGCCTACACCGTAGGAAATACGTCTTACGGTAAAGGTTTCGGAGATTCCGCCGCCATGCTTTGCAATAACGGTGCCTTCGAACATCTGGATTCTTTCTCTGTTACCCTCTTTGATACGGTTGTGCACACGAATGGTGTCACCGATGCGGATTACGGGCAGCTCCGCCTTCATTTGCTCATTGGTAAAAGCCTCAATCAAATTCATTTGTGAGTCCTCCTATTATACCGGGTGTTCATGCGAGCATAGCAGCGGACCACCCTAAAATCACGTGCGCATAGCGCAACGGGGGTATTATATCATACTTCTTTTCATTTTGCAAGTCTTTTTTCATATTTTTTTCACTTTTTTGCACTTTTTTTCGTTTTTTTGGGTTTTGACCCCGTCATTGGAAGAAAACAGAGCTTTTTCATCTGTATAAACTCTTTGTGAAGTTTTAAAACTTTCCTTACAAAATCTTGATTTTAGGGCGAAAACGCGCTATAATACTCTTAGTCAGAGAGTCTCAAGGAAAGGAGAAGAACCGCTTTGAAACGAAAACCAAGAATCATCAGTGCCTTTCAATCGCTGTTTAACCGCCGTGTGTTCATTCTTTTACTGATCCTTTTGCAGATCGGCTTGACCGTTATGCTGCTCATGCGTTGGTCGCAGCTGAAATGGCTTGCCGACGGCTTCAAGCTCTTTAGCCTGATCACCGCGCTTCATCTGCTGCTTCGAAACGACAAAGCGGCTTTTAAGCTCTCGCTGATTTTTTTAATTTTACTGTTTCCTCTTGTGGGCGGTGTGTTTTATTGGATCTTCCATTCGCAAACCAATTCGGGCGGACTTCGAAAGCGGCTTTCCAACGTGGAAAAAAAGACCAACGTCTTTTTCGAATACCCCGAAACGGCATACCGCGAGGCGGTGGAAGCGATCTCCTCCGCCCAAAAGATGCTCCATTACATGAAAAACAACACGCCCTTCCCCATCTATCAGAATACCGAAACCGAATATTTCCGGAACGGTCAAAGCATGCTATCTCGCCTATTGGAGGATTTGCAAGCCGCTAAGCACTATATTTTCATGGAATATTTCATCATTGCGGACGGTGTAATGTGGGAATCGATCCTTGCCGTGCTGCAAGAACGGGTTCGGACGGGTGTGGACGTTCGCATCATCTACGACGACATCGGATCTATGCCGACGCTTCCCCCCGCCTATGCAAAAAAGCTGCGTGCCATGGGAATCCGCTGTGAAAAATTCAATCCCTTTCACCCCTTTCTCACCAGCACGCAAAACAACCGCGACCACCGAAAGATCACGGTGATCGACGGACAGATCGCTTATACGGGCGGCATCAACCTTGCCGATGAGTATATTGACAAGAAAATCCGCTTCGGCACATGGAAGGACAGCGCGATCCGCTTAAAAGGCGACGCAGCATGGGGATTTGCCGTTATGTTTTTACAGATTTGGAGTCTGTTGGTGCGACGCGAGGAGGATTTTGAAGTCTACAAGCCTCGCCTGCCCCACAACGTTTCCACGAAAAGCGGTTGGATCCAGCCCTATTCGGACAGTCCCATGGACAACGAAAGCGTGGGAGAACAGCTCTATTTGCGGATCATTGAGCGTGCGCATAGCTATCTGTATATCACCACGCCTTATCTGATGGTGGACGATCACATGATCGCCGCCTTGAAATCTGCCGCAAAATGCGGGGTGGACGTTCGCATCATCACACCCGAAATTCCCGACAAGAAAAGCGTCCATTTCACGTCGCGCTCCTATTACGGAACGCTGGTTGATGCGGGGGTCAAGGTATACGAATATACGGGCGGATTCATGCATGCCAAGAACGTCGTTTCGGATGACACGGTGGCAACGGTGGGAACCACCAATTTTGATTTCCGAAGCCTTTACCTGCATTTTGAATGCGGCGTATGCCTTTATCAAACCGACTCGATTGCCGAAATCAAACGCGACTATCTGGAAACACTGACCCAATGCAAGGAAATCAAGAAAGAAGACTGCCGCGGCAATCTCTTCGTTTGGTTTCTCAGAAGCATCTTCCGCATTTTAGCCCCCTTGATGTAACGTCACATTCAGATTGTTCTTGTCAAAAATTGCGTCGGTTGCTATTGACTTCCTTTTGCTCCCGTGATATAATTATCTTAAATTTATAATTATATTAAAGGAGTTCGCATGAAATCCCCACGCAGACGATCCCACCGCTTCCCCATCCGCCTCGTTGCCGTTCTTTTGCTGTTTTCGCTCCTTTCCTCCTGCAGCTACTCAGAGGGACCTCGCGAAACCACCGCCAACGAAAATCCAAGCTCTCCCACAAACACCAAGCCCACAAAACGCGTTGCCATCACCTTTGACGACGGACCGCAATGCCGCGACGGAGCGATTTACGGTTCAAACACCAAGATGGTGGTGGATGAATTGAACAAATACGGCTTCCACGCAACCTTTTTCGTGGTTGGTAAGAATATCGTCAACGATGCCGGAAATTTGAAGGACAACGGAACGCTCTCCTACGTCGTACAAAACGGAAATGAGATCGGGATTCACGGCTTCTCACACATCAACTATCGCGATTGCTCCGATGCCCAATACGCCGAGGAAATCAACCGAACGCGCGATGCGATCCACCTGGCACTTCCCGGCTACAATATCCGTGTCATGCGACCGCCCGAGGGGGAGATGACGGCTACTCGCGTGGCGCAATCTCCGTATGCCGTGATTTATTGGGACGTGGATTCAGAGGATTCCAGAAGAGAAAACCAATACGCAAAGGGTGACACCGAAGAAATTTGGACGCAAAAGGTCAATACCATTGTAAACAACGTCATGTCCAACGTAAAGGACGGCGATATCATTCTGCTTCACGACCTGCTTCAATCCTCCTACGATGCAACCGTTATTATCCTGCAAAGACTCAAGGAAGAAGGCTACGACGTGGTCACGGTTTCCGAATTGCTGGGGGATTCCCTGCAGGCGGGACGGTGGTATGCGAAGTAACGAAAAATTCCCGATTTCTAAAAGCTCTTGCTATCAACTCGATGGCAAGGGCTTTTTCTTCGGGATCGTAAAAAAAGGAGAATACAAACATATCTTCTCCGTGCGCTTCATAAATTGGAAAAAGAACACCGCACGGAGGTACAAGAATGACGGGCTATCAAAAAACGCAACGTACAAAAGCCACGGGACTTTCCGACGAGGAAGTCTTGGCTTCCCGTGCCGCGCACGGCACAAATCGGCTTTCAAAAGCACGTCGAAAAAGCTTTTTGAAGTATTTTCTTGCCAATTTTGGGGACCCCGTGATCCGCATTTTGCTCGGCGCACTGGTGATCAAGCTGTTTTTGCTGACGAAGGGAGGCGACCTGATCGAAACGGTAGGCATCGGAGCTGCCGTTTTTCTTGCCACGCTGATCTCTACCCTTTCGGAATACGGCTCGGCACGCGCATTCGAAGCCTTGTCGGGCGAGAGCGAGCAAACGCTCTGCCGTGTCCGCAGAGCCGGAAAGCTCCGTGAAATCCCCGTCGTTGACGTGGTGGTAAACGACGTCGTTCTGCTCGGCGCAGGCGAACAGATTCCTGCCGACGGCCTTTTGCGCAAGGGAAACCTCCGATGCGATCAATCCTGCATGACCGGAGAAAGTAAGGAAATCAAAAAATCCCCCTCCAATAACCCGTCCACGGCACCCGATTCGCCCTCCTCACTGTTTCGGGGCTGTACCGTGACGCTGGGCAGCGGCGAAATGGAGGTTACGTGCGTGGGGGACGCTACCTTTCTCGGTCAGATCTCCCGAGAAATTCAGCAGGATGCCCGAGAAAGCCCCCTGAAACGCCGTCTTACCAAGCTGGCAAAAGAGATCAGTTATTTCGGCTACATAGGTGCCGTATTGGTCGCGTTTGCCTATCTTTTTAACACCTTTTGGTTGGACAGCGGGATGCAATGGGAGGTCGTACTGTTTAAGCTTTCCGATTTTTCTTATCTGCTCGGTCAGCTTTTTCACGCCTTTACACTGGCACTGACGGTGCTGGTGGTTGCCGTTCCCGAGGGACTCCCCATGATGATCGCGGTGGTTCTTTCCTCCAACATCCGAAAAATGCTCAAGGATCACGTGCTGGTTCGTAAGCCGACCGGGATCGAAGCCGCCGGCAGCATGAACCTTTTATTTACCGACAAAACGGGAACGCTGACCGAGGGAAAAATGAAGGTTGCCGCATTTCTGACGGGCGACGGACAGCTGTGCTCATTTGCAGAGTTGAAGCAGCGTCAACCAACGCTTGCAAAGCTGCTGCAATTAACCTTTCAACATAATAACGAGGCTGTAGCCGGAATCGATCAAAACGGGGACGCGTGTGCGCTGGGCGGCAACGCAACCGAACGCGCGCTTCTGGAATACGCCATGCAAGCCCCCCTTTTGGACGGATATCGCGTACGCTCCCGACTGCCGTTTGACAGTACCCGAAAATACTCTGCGGTCACGCTGGGCGGAAAGGAATCGCTGACGCTCGTCATGGGAGCTCCGGAACGGCTTTTTCCAAGCGTGACACACGTCTTTTGCGAGGGGAAATCCCCCAAGCCCTTTCGCCGCCCTCAAGCCGAACGGGAAATCGCAAAAATTGCCGCTACGGGATCGCGGATGCTTGCGGTTGCGGTTGCCTCTCACGACGTCTCCGCCGAGATGCTTGCCGCGGGGCTGACGCTTCCCCTGACCCTTTTGGGTGCCGTCTGTCTTTCCGACCCTTTGCGGAAAGAAGCCGCCCCCTCGGTTGCAACGCTCCAGGATGCGGGGATACAGGTCGTTATGATCACGGGCGATAATCCCGATACCGCACGTGCGCTGGCAAAGCAATGCGGTATTTTGAATCCCTTGCAAAATCTGGTTCTCACGGGCGAAGAGCTATCGCAGCTTTCCGACCGACAGCTTTGTGAACGCTTGCCCCATATTGCCGTCATTGCAAGAGCACTTCCGACCGATAAAAGCCGTTTGGTACGACTTTCAGAGGAGCTGGGCTTGGTAACCGGTATGACAGGTGACGGAATCAACGACGCGCCCGCATTGCGTCGCGCCGATATCGGATTTTCCATGGGAAGCGGAACGCAGGTTGCAAAGGACGCAGGTGATATTTTGATCATGGATAACAATTTAGCCTCTATCGTTCGCGCGGTTTTATACGGCAGAACCATCTTCAAAAGCATCCGAAAATTCATCACCCTACAGCTCACCATGAATTTTTGTGCCATGGCGGTCACCATGATCTGCCCGTTCCTTGGGATCGACTCTCCCGTCACCGTCGTGCAAATGCTTTGGATCAATCTGATCATGGACACTCTGGGAGGGCTCGCCTTTGCGGGAGAACCACCGCGACCCGATTACATGAAGGAATCCCCCAAACGGCGCGACGAGCCGATCTTGAATCGCTATATGGTCAACGAAATTGTCTTTTTGGGCGGATTTACCGTAGCTCTTTACTTGTATTTTTTGTTCTCTCCAACCATGCGCGCAAATTTTCGTCCCGATACCAATCAGCTCTATCTGCTCACCGCTTTCTTCGCGCTTTTCATTTTTTCCTCGGTTTTCAACTGCTTCAATGCGCGCACCGATCGTTTGAATCTCTTTGCGGGACTTGGAAAAAACCGTATTTTCCTATTCATCATGCTTGCCATTCTCGTCATTCAGATCGGATTCGTGTATCTGGGCGGAAGCGTTTTGCGAACCGCGCCGCTTTCGCTTCGCGAGCTGACCGTTACCTTGGCTTGCTCGCTGTCGGTATTCCCTGCCGAATTGATCCGCAAGGCACTTTGGCGGCTGAGAGGAAAGAAAAACGGCTATTAAACAAAAAAACATCGGCTGAGCCGATGCAAAAATATCCCCATCAATTAGAAATGACCCTTGACCATGGTTGTAAGCCCACGATCAAGGGTCATTTCTGTTCACTCTTGGTATCTAACATCATTTGTTTATCCTCTCTTTCTGCAGTCTGCCTTTCGTCCTTCCGCTACGCACCTTGAACACAACTTCTCTTTCTTCTCCAGCGGGAGTTCACTTGTTACCGTTCGTTTGCTTTGGCTCAAAAGGCGAATTTTTGTGGGACTTCGTTACAAAGGCATCTATCTCCAATCAATTTGAACACACTTTTTTCTTTCTTCACTCCGAGATTCCTTTCTCGAATCTCCCATAAACCTCGCTCCAGATTCAAATCTTCCTACCGTACACTCACTCAAGCCTTCGTAAAACGTCCCGTTGTTACTTGTACATTGGTCTGTACCTCCTTCCTCCTCTGTGTCTATAGTATACCACAAAAAATCGGCTTTTACAATTGACATTTTGTAAAAACTTAACAATTATTTTTTGTATAAAAAGCAGATTTTGGTTACTATTTCGATTTTATGCTTTACAAACCGTAAAAAATATGATATAATAGGTATGTTGCGTGGGTTGAGCCGCGCGTTCTACAAGTTCCCTCAACAGAAGAATTCAAAATCGGTTCCCTCAACCGTATAAAAGGAGGCTGGTTCATTTTCCCGCAGAAGTCGTGTCCGGGTTCTGCTTGGAATGAATCAGCCTCTTTTCTTTTTATTCGTTTATTCGCCGGCAGGCTCTTCCCAACGGCTCGCCGCGCTCCAATCGTGGCACGGCTTGACGTCGGCTCGAACCGATACCTCTGCGTAAAACGCGAAATGATCGGAAGGAGTTCTTCCGTCGTAATACCCCTTTTTGTCATCGGGATCGGGGTAGGTTTCGGTACAGCAATGATAAAATTCGGCGTCCGCACAATCCTTGGTGTACATGATCCAATCGATTCGGTTGTGTCCGTCGCGAATCTTTTTCGCCGTATCGTGTGCCGATGCGAATCCTGCGATCTCTCGCATCTGATACAGAACGGGTTTGTCGGCTTCGTTGTTGAAGTCGCCGATCAAGAACACGGGAACGTCGGGAAACAATCGATTCAGATGCTCAAATACCACGTTCATCTGCCGCACGGCGGAATGGCGCTGCAGATGCAGGTTGACAACCGCAAAGCGTGTATCGGTGACAAGGTCCTCCAGCTCCACGTAGCTGAAATGGCGGTAGTACACCGAATCGGCAAACTTGGAGGGAACGTCGGGGGTGTCACTCATCCACTTGGTGTCAGCGGACAACAGCCGATAGCGCGTTGCATTGTAAAGGATCGGTGCCACCGAGTTCGCACCCTTCGCATCAACGGGAACCGCCGCTTCGTCTTCCCCGTGGCGAGGTCGACCGTTATAATATTGATAGTAACCGTCCAAATTCGCGTGCGTCAGTGCCATCATCGCAAGATCGGGCTCCTGAATACAAAGCACGTCGGGCAAATACTTGCAAATCACACGGCAGATATTATCCATACGGGTTTGATACGCATGAAACCCGTAAAAATTATATCCCATCAAGGAAATCTCCCGACGCGCGGGAATCGCTGTCACACCGCCAAAGGTGAGCGTTCCGTGACCGGCTTTCACCGCATCCTCTACCGCATCAAGGAAAAAGTGCATTGCCAGTCCAAGCACATACGGGGTCTTGCCGCACAAAGAAATGCCGCGGTCAGACGAAACAAGCTGTGCTTCGGTTTCACCTACCGGCATCTCATCCTCCTTGCCCAAAATCAGAATTTCACGCGCTCCGCGCATCTCTTCGTCCGATCGAACCTGCAATTGATCCCCGCACAGATCAAAGATCCGTGCCGCAAGGGACTCGGCAATTGTCTTTTCAAAACACCGTGCCGCACGCGGATAGACGATACAAAACTCGTCCAAACGAACACCGTTCAAACGCAACGGCTCGTGCGCATAGCAAGGAACGATCCCGCAAAGCCCTTTTTCGCGAAGAGCAACGTTTCCATCATTATGCATTTCTGATATCCTTTCATTTTTCAAGAACAAGAATTAGTCTTATTTTAAAATCACGTTTTCTTCCCCAAGAAGTGTACGAAGCTCGCGCAAAACGTAATCGGACACGGCAACGCTGTGTGCTACGGTTTCGTACCGCTTTTCATCTGCGAAGAAAAAGAAGGTTGGGAAGCTTCCCTCAAAGATCTCCAAAAGATTCAACGCTTTATAATATTCCGATGATTTTGCCGACGGAACACGCAAAAACAGCCTTGACGGTGCTTTTTTTACAGCCTCCGAGGTGCTTTTTTCGGAAGCTTGCGCGGAAGACGGGGAAGAAGCCTTGCGCTCGTCCTCCCTCTTTGCGGCATACTCCTCGGGACGAAAGCGTTGATCCTCAACCAAAGCCTCAAGCCGATTGACCAAAAGCTTGGGCGGCTCGTCCTCCCGAACCGATACACTTCCCACCACGTACAGGGCACTGTCGGTGTGGAGCAGATGCGAAGCGTCACGGTATTGACGTGCAAACGCAACACACTCGATCTCCGCCATGCGATCCTCCAGGGTAAAGAATGCCATCCGTTCTCCGTTTTTGGTGTTTTTGAGGGTAACGGACGTCACGATCCCCGCCAAGGCGGCTCGCGACTTATCCGCGGGGTCGCAATCGTCCCCCACCAATTCGGCAATCGAATCGGGCGCAAGAATCGCCACGTGCTTGGAATACTCGTCCAGCATCTGCCCCGAGAAATACATTCCCGTGGCTTCCTTTTCCATGAGCAGCTTTTCTCGCGTGCCAAGCTCGGGAATTTCGGGATATTCGCACGCAGGTGCTTCGGCAACGAGTCCCGGCATGGAAAACATATCCAGCTGTCCGTCCAGATTGTTTCTTCCTTTCTCGACCACCTGCTCGATCATCGATTCATAGACGCGGAGCATACGGCTGCGGAACACACCGAGGCGATCAAAGGTACCCGCCTTCAAAAGTGCCTCCACCATACGCTTGTTCAATTCGCTGTACGGCATACGGTTGACAAAATCCTCAAACGAGGTAAATTCACCGTGCTCACGCTCACGAAGAATGGCTTGCAAAAAGCTTTTTCCCACGTTTTTGAGTGCCAAAAGACCGAACCGAATATCCTTTCCGCAAACCGAGAAATACATTCGGCTTTCGTTGATATCGGGAGGAAGAACGCGAATTCCGCGCGCAGAGCATTCCGAGATATACTCGGCAATCTTGGCATGATTGCCCAAAACGCTGGTTAAAAGTGCGGAAAAATACGCATGGGGATAATGGCACTTGAGATATGCCGTGCGGTATGAAATCAGAGCGTATGCCGCCGCGTGCGATTTGTTGAACGCGTAGTTGGCAAAGCTCTCCATATCCGAAAAGAGCCGTTCTGCCGCCTCCCCATCGATTCCCCGCACCCGCGCGCCCTCTACGAAGCATTCACGCTCGGCAAGAAGCACCGCCGCCTTCTTTTTGGACATGGCACGGCGCACCACGTCTGCGTGTCCAAAGGTATAGCCCGCGATCTCTCGGAAGATACGCATGACCTGCTCTTGGTAGACCACGCAACCGTAGGTCGTGCGCAAGATCGGCTCCAGCTCGGGAATGGCATAGTCAATCTTCTCGGGATTATGACGGCATTCGATAAATTTGGGAATCGAATCCATCGGTCCCGGTCGATACAACGCAATGGCGGCAATGATATCGTCAAGACGCTCGGGAGCAAGGCTTGAGAGCATCTGCTTCATGCCTCCCGACTCCAGCTGAAAAATTCCAGAGGTTCGTCCCGAAGCGATCAATCGGTAGGTATCCTTATCGTCAAGCGGCAGCTTTTCTATTTCAAACAGAGGATCCGATTCGCGGATCTGCAGCTCGGCATCGTGCAAAATCGTCAGGTAGCGCAACGCCAAAAAGTCAAATTTCAGAAGTCCGAGCTTTGCCACCGTATCCATATCAAACTGCGTCACGGGCGTCCCGTTGCTGACGGCAAGCGGCAAATAGGAGGAGATGGGACGGTCGGTTATCACCACACCCGCCGCATGGACCGAAACGTTTCTCGGCATTCCCTCCAGTGCCATCGCGGTGTCAACCAAGCGACGCACACGGGGCGAGTCCTCATACTGATTCTTAAGCTCGGGCAGCTTGAGTGCCATGGAAATGGTAATATTCAATTCCTGCGGCACGGCGCGTGCAACGGTATCCACCTCGGCATACGGCATCCCGAGAGCCCGTCCCACGTCACGGATTGCCGCGCGCGCCGCAAGCGTTCCGAACGTAATGATTTGCGATACGTGATCCTCACCGTATTTATTGGAAACGTACTCGATCACCTCATCGCGTCGATTGTAGCAAAAATCAATATCAATATCGGGCATACTCACGCGCTCGGGGTTGAGGAAACGCTCAAACAAGAGATCAAATTTCAAGGAATCCACGTCGGTGATCCCCAAGGCAAACGCTACAAGACTGCCCGCCCCCGAGCCACGTCCGGGTCCCACCGGAATGTCCCGGCTTTTGGCAAAATTTACGTAGTCCTGCACGATCAGAAAATAATCGGCATATCCCATTTGTCCGATCACCGAAAGCTCGTATTCCATCCGTTGGATATACTCGTCTTTGGAATGTCGGTCAAAGGTCACGTGTCCCCGTTCGATGCGCGTGTCAAGACCGTCAAACGCAAGACGGCGAAGCAGCTCCTCGGCACTCACTCCGACAGGACACGGAAATTTCGGCAAATAGGTGGTGGAAAAATCAAAGTCCACCTCGCAACGCGCGGCAATGCGAACCGTATTCTCCAAAGCACCCTCATACCGAGAAAAGAGCATTTCCATCTCGTTGGTGTCCTTGACGTAGAACTCATCGGTAGCAAATGCCGCAGGACGTCCCGCATCCACGGTGGTATTGGTTTGAATACACATCAAGATCGCCTGCGTTTCGGCATCGGCGCGCGAAAGATAATGACAGTCGTTCGTCGCAACCAACGGCAAGTCGCAGCTCTCGGCAAGACGCACGAGAGAGGGCAAGATTGCACGCTCCTCTGCAAGTCCGTGATCCTGAAGCTCGATATAAAAGTGATCCTTCCCAAAGAGCGCGGCATATCGGTTGGCTACCGTACGGGCACCTTCAAAATCGCCCTTGCTTAAAAGCTTGGGGATTCGACCGCCCAAGCACGCCGACAGCGCGATCAACCCCTCACTGTGACGTCGAAGCAGCTCCTCGTCCACGCGGGGCTTGTTGTAAAAGCCCTCGGTGAAGGACTTCGATACCATTTCGGTCAAATTTCTGTAGCCAACCATATTTTCACAGAGTAATACCAAATGATCGGCATAGCCCTCGGAGCTGTTGGTACGGTCAAAGCGCGAATCGGGTGCCACATAAACCTCACAGCCGATAATCGGCTTGATGCCCTCTTTTCGGCATGCCTCGTAGAATGCCACCGCACCGTACATGACCCCGTGATCAGTGATTGCCACGGCCTCCTGACCGCACGCCTTGACTCTTGCGGGGAGCTCGGAAATGCGACAGGCACCGTCCAAAAGGCTGTATTCACTGTGCAAATGCAAATGTACAAAACGATTCAAAATCGCGCTCCCCCCTCTCACAAGTCCTCTGCAAGCTCAATCAGCTTTGCCAATCGATGATTCAAGCCGGATTTTGAGATCGGCGGCTCGTGGATCGCCACAAGCTCGTCCAGCGTGGCATCGGGATTTCGGTAACGCACCATCGCGCTCACGCGGAGTCCCTCCGGCAGGGCTTCCAGCTTGCCGCGCTCCATCAATGCGCCAATCGCCTCCATCTGCCGCGTTGCCGCCGAAATTGATTTTTCGATGTTTTTGGTTACACAGTTGGTTGCTCGGTTTTCGTTGTTTCGGATTTCTCTTGCAATTCGGCTGTTAATAATCGAAAAAACCTTGCTTTGAGAACCCATTTTCGCAATCAGATCCTCCACCGAGCCGCTGTTTTTGTAATACAGCCCAATGCCCTTGGCACGAACAATTCTGCGCGGCTCATAGCCGATTCCCACGAGAAAGTCCCGCAAAAAAACCTCGTACCGCCCGTTTGGCAAGAGAAATTCCAAATGAAAGGACTTGGAGGGGTCATTTAATGTCCCGACGGACAAAAAAGCACCTCGCAAGAAAGCCGCCGCACAGCCCTCGCAAGAAAGATAATGCGCCACCAGCTCGTCGGTCGGCTGTGAAAGCTGACGCAAAAGCTTCGCAGCTGCGGGGGATGTGAACTGCAGGTCGTAAAAGCGGTGTCCGCACAGCCCCGACATCACCGACTCGGGAGCTTTCGCATATTGCCGATGGATCATATCGGATGCTACCGTAGCAACGACCTCTCTTCGATAGCGAGCCGAAACGGTGTGCTTTCCCGTTTCCTCGGCGGCAAGCAAAAGACCGTCCCCGAAAGCGCGCCGACAGCAGGGCTTTTTGATCGGCAGCTCGCAAAGCTCCAGGCAAACCTCATCCGCAAAAGACATCGCTTTTCCTCCCTTCCCAACTTCTTTTTCTTTGATTTACTTTATAAAAAACGAATCTCGCATTCCAATTCGACACCGTATCTTTGCAAAACGGTTTCTTGTATTTTTTCCACCAAGCAGCGCACGTCCTTCGCGGTTGCACCGCCGCGGTTCACGATAAAGCCCGCGTGCTTTTTTGAAACCTCTGCACCGCCAACCGTCAATCCCTTGAGTCCGCAATCCTCGATCAGCTTCCCCGCAAAATGTCCAACGGGTCGCTTGAAGACGCTTCCGGCACTCGGAAGCTCCAAGGGCTGCGAGCTTCTTCTGCGTTGCTTCAAATCCTCCATCCGTTCACGAATCAAGGCGGGATCGTCGTCGTGCAAAGCAATCTCCGCGCCCAAAACGACGTACTCGGGATGCGTCATGTAAATACTCGCGCGATATCCGAATGCATGCGCATCCCCCGTCACCGTTTCGATCTTTCCCGTTTCCATATTGAAATAGGAGGATGACACGCACACGTCGCTCATGCATCCACCGTACGCGCCCGCGTTCATGACCAATGCGCCGCCAAGCGTTCCCGGGATGCCGTGTGCAAATTCCAAGCCCGAAAGCCCCGCCCGTTCTGCCGAGGTGGCAAGTGAAAACAAGGTCACGCCCGAATCGGCACGGAGAAGATTGCCCGATACGGAAGAGGAACAAAACGACGTGGTAAAAACGACCACTCCGGAAAAGCCCTCGTCGGAGAACACCACGTTGCTGGCTTTTCCCATCAAAAGATAGCGCACTTGAAGTAGGCGGATCGATTCCAGCGTATACAAAAGCTCTTTTTCGGTACGCGGAAAAGCCGCAACGGCAGCCTTTCCTCCGATGCGGAAGCTTGAATGCTCGCACAGGGGGTATTCGGTTTGAAAGGGTACACCCCCTAAAAGCAGAGTGTCGCGAAGCCGTTCCATTTCGATCCTCCGAAAACAAAGATATCTTACTTACCATTATACACCGTGACACCCAAAAATGCAATACGAATCTGCCGAAAAAAGCGAAAAAACCTACAATTCCCCTTGCAAAAGAAGCTTTTTTGGTGTATAATAATATGGATATAATTTTGAACAGCGTCCAAAAGTGACGGAAAGGAACGAAATGATGAAGGAACAATCCGCAAAACAGCTCCGCATCGGAATGCTGGGCTTCGGCTCCATGGGCAGAACCCATACCTGGGCAATCCAAAATATTCCCTTTTTCTACGGCGAACTTTCGTTCTCCGCCAAGGTAGCCGGTGTTTGTACCACAACGCTTGAGAAATCGCGGGCGGTTGCCGACAGCTTCGCAATCCCGGTTGCAACGGTTTGCGAGGACGACCTGATCAACGACCCAACGATTGATATCATCGATATTTGCACACCGAATATCTATCACTTTGATACGTTGAAAAAAGCGATTGCAAGCGGCAAGCACGTGCTTTGCGAAAAGCCCCTTTGCGTATCGACAGAGCAAGCAAAGGAAATCCTTGCGCTGTGCAAAAACCAAGGGCAAGTTCTCGGAATGGTTTTCAATTACCGTCATCTTGCTCCCGTCATGCGCGCAAAGCAGCTGATTGACGAGGGACGGATCGGTCGCGTGCTCAGCTTCCGCGCGGCATATCTGCACAACAGCGCAACCGACGTTCAGAAAAACGCAGGCTGGAAGCAGGACCGCGATATCTGCGGTGGCGGTGTATTGTTTGATCTCGGCTCACACGTGATCGACCTGATCGGCTGGCTGTGCGGAAACTTAACCGCTGTCAGCGGAATGTCGCAGATTGCTTACCCCACCCGCCGCGGCAGAAACGGCGAGCTTTGGCAAACGAATGCCGATGAGTCCTTTTACCTGCTCGGAAAAACCGAGGGCGGTGCAAAGGGGACGATTGCGGTTGGAAAATTGCAGGTTGGCACGAACGACGACCTCTCCTTTGAAATCTACGGAGAACACGGTGCGTTGCGCTTTTCTCTGATGGAACCCAACTGGCTCTATTTTTACGACGGCAAGGCTCCCGACGGTGCCATGGGCGGCGAACGGGGATTTACACGCATTGAGTGCGTGGGACGTTATCCGAATTTGATCTTCCCCTCCCCCAAGGCCCCCGCAGGCTGGCTGTACAGCCACCTTAGCGGGATGTATCAGTATCTCTCGGCAGTGGCAAACGGCACGCCGTTTGAGCCGTCGATTCAAACCGGTGCTTACGTTCAGGCGGTAATGGATGCGGCATACCGATCGGCTGAAGCCGACAGCGTCATGACCGAGGTATCCACATGCTGGTAATCGGATTAACGGGACCAACGGGTGCCGGAAAGGGCTGCGTTGCCGAGCTGTTCGCCTCTTACGGGTTGCCGATTTTGGATGCCGATGCCATCTACCACGAGCTGTTATGCCCTCCGTCCGCCTGTCTTGACGCACTCACCGAACGCTTCGGAAATACAATCTTAAATGCCGAGGGAACGCTCAATCGCCGTGCTCTTGCAGGCATTGTGTTTTCCTCCGAATCGGCACTTGCCGATCTGAACCGAATTGCGCACCGCTACGTGATGGAAGAAATCCGCCGTCGGTTAGATCACTTGCGAAAGGAAAATACCGTTGCCGCCGTTTTGGATGCTCCCCAGCTGTTTGAAGCGGGGGCCGCGAACGATTGCAACGTCATTGTTTCGGTACTTGCCGACCCCGCCTTGCGTCTTGAACGCATCGTGCGCCGCGACGGGATTGGCCGCGAAACCGCCAAGGAACGAATGGATGCACAGTACAGCGATGCTTTTTTCCGCGCACATTCGGACTACGTGATCGAAAACAACGATTCCACCGAGCAGTTGCTTCCGACAGTCCGTAAAATTCTGACCGAAATGGGGGTACTCAAGGCTTGAAATTCAATCTGCGACACGTTTTGATCTTTCTTGCCATTCTCTTGCTCTCCGTGGGATTCGGGTTCGGATTTGACGCGGTTGCAACCGCAGTGGAACGCAAAAATCATCCGCGCCCCGTCGAGCTTCAAGCAGAGATTTCGCAGAATGCCAAGGAATTCGGTATTCCCGAAGCGATCCTTTGGGCAACCGTGAAAACAAGCAGCAATTTTGCCAGCAACGTCGTATCCGAGGACGGAAGAATCGGCTTGATGCAGATTTCTCCCGACTGCTTCTCCTTCGTCTGCACCGAGCTTTTGGGAGAAGACGTCAAGGACTCAGGGCTTTTATATGATCCGTCCACCAATCTTCGTGTCGGCAGTGCGTGGCTTTCTTATCTGTACGGTCGATACGGCGTTTGGGAACACGCGTTTTTGGCATACGTTGTCGGAACCGAAACGGTAGACAGCTGGCTCTCGGATCCCAACAATCTTTCGGCGCAAGGACAACTCAAAAAAATCCCGAACAAAACCGCCGCATCCTTTGCGAAAAAGGTAGAAAAAGCGGCATCCTATTACAGCAAACTATATTACGAGGTATAAGGAGAACCGTACCATGTCAAATGCTTTGGCTTATGAAAAAAAGACCGTTTACGAAAAAGCGGGTAAGGAAACCGTAGCAGAGGCTTACGAATATGCCAAGGGCTACGCGCGCTTTCTCGATGCCGCAAAAACCGAGCGCGAGGCTGTTTGCGAAGCCATTTCCATGGCAGAAGCAAAGGGCTACCGTCCCTACTCCTTCGGTATGCCCATGAAAGCCGGCGATAAATTCTATTACAATAACCGCGACAAAAACATCTATCTCTTTTCGATCGGTACCGAGGATATCAACGAGGGAATCCGCATCACCGCCGCACACATCGATTCCCCGCGCTTGGACCTCAAGCAGGTCCCCCTTTACGAGGATGCGGGAATGTGCTATCTCAAAACCCATTATTACGGCGGAATCCGCAAATACCAATGGTTGGCAACACCGCTTGCCTTGCACGGCGTTGTGATTAAAGAGGACGGAACCGCGGTGAAGATCACCGTTGGTGAGGACGAATCCGACCCCGTTCTGTATATCACCGACCTGTTGCCCCACTTGGCAGGCGGGGACGCCGAAAAATCGCTTTCCAAGGCATTCTCTGCCGAAAAGCTGAATATTCTCATCGGTTCCAAGCCCTTGGACGGTGAGGATAAGGATGCGGTGAAGGCAGGCGTGTTGCGGTATCTCAACGATACCTACGGAATTGTAGAGGAGGATCTGCTCTCCGCAGAGCTTTCGATCGTCCCCGCAGGAAAAGCACGCGATGCCGGACTTGACCGTTCGATGATCTGCGCTTACGGTCACGACGACCGCGTTTGTGCCTATCCCTCCATCACTGCCATGATCGATGCCGACGAAAAGAAGCACACGACCATGTGTATCTTGGTAGACAAGGAGGAAACCGGCAGTGACGGTGTCACGGGCATGCAAAGCGCTTTGATTACCGATATCATTACCGAAATTGCGAAGGCACTCGGCGGCAACGAAGCAACCGTGAGAGCCCATTCCAAATGTCTTTCCAGTGACGTTGCCGCAACCTTTGACCCCAACTATGCCGACGTTTTCGAGCGTCGCAATTCCGCGCTGATCGGGTGCGGTGTTGCCATGTGCAAATATACCGGCTCGCGCGGCAAGAGTGGCACCTCGGATGCCAGTGCCGAGCTGGTTGCGTGGGTGCGCCGTTGCCTCAACCAAGCAGGGGTGGTTTGGCAGACCTGTGAGCTTGGAAAGGTAGACGTAGGCGGTGGCGGAACCGTTGCCAAATATATGGCAAACCACAACATCGATACCATCGATATCGGTGTCAGCGTGCTTTCGATGCATGCACCGTACGAATTGATCTCCAAGGTTGATCTGTACGAGGCTTACCGCGCGTTCTACGCATTCTATCGATTCTGATTTTCAAAAAACGGGAAAGGAGAGCCAGCTATGCTGGGAAAGCTACAACAAACCGAAGAAAAATATCAACATCTCGAAGCAAGGCTCTCCGACCCTGCGGTTGCCGCCGATCCCCAAAAATTCGTGGAGGTCATGAAGGAATACCGTGCGCTGACCCCGATCATAGAAGCTTTCAGAGCCTATCGCGCGGCACAGCAAACGGTGGAAGACGCGCTCCTTCTTTTGGAGGAGGAGTCCGACCCCGAGCTTCGCCAACTGGCGGCAGAGGAGCTAAAAGCGGCACGCGAAAGATGCGAAGCACTGCAAAAGGATCTGACGATTCTACTGCTTCCCCGTGATCCAAACGATGAAAAAAACGTCATGGTGGAGATCCGCGCGGGAGCCGGCGGTGAGGAAGCCGCACTCTTTGCAGCCGTCCTATACCGCATGTACACCATGTATGCAACCTCCGCGGGCTATCGCACGTCGATGCTGAGTAATACCCCCACCGAGCTTGGCGGCTACCGAGAGGTGGTCTTTCAGATCGAGGGCGACGGTGCATATTCCCGCTTCAAGTTCGAAAGCGGTGTACACCGTGTGCAACGAGTTCCCGAAACCGAATCCCAAGGACGGATCCAAACCTCCACCGCAACGGTTGCGGTATTGCCCGAGGTCGAGGAGGTTTCCATCGAAATTAACCCCGCTGACCTCTTGTATGAATCCTGCAAATCCAGCGGTGCGGGCGGTCAGCACATCAACAAAACCGAATCTGCCGTGCGCCTGACGCATAAACCAACGGGCATCGTTGTGGAATGTCAGGAGGAGCGCAGTCAGTTCAAAAACAAGGACAAGGCATTGAAAATGCTGAAAACCATCCTTTACGACCGCGCACAGCGCGAGCAATCCGACGCGATTGCCTCCGACCGCCGTCAGCAGGTGGGCACGGGTGACCGCAGCGAACGAATCCGAACCTATAACTATCGCGAAAACCGCGTATCCGATCACCGCATCGGTCTTACGCTGTATTCGCTCGACAGCTTTCTCAACGGTGAGATCGGGTCGATGATCGACGCTCTTGCCACGGCGGAAACCGCCGAAAAGCTGAAAAAGCAATCGCAGGAATGAGGTGTTTTCTTGCATACCGAACATATCAAAATCGAACGTCTTGAGGCTGCGGAAACCGACCTCTTACGTGCCGCCGAGATTTTGCGAAGCGGCGGACTTGTGGTCTTCCCCACCGAAACGGTTTACGGGCTGGGCGGAAATGCCCTTGACGCGCACGCAGCCGAAAGAATCTATGCGGCAAAAGGAAGACCCTCCGACAATCCCCTGATTATTCACGTGGCTTTCCCCGAGGAGGCGGAACGCTATGCCTATCCGAACAAAACCTACTACCGGCTGGCAAAGGCATTCATGCCGGGGCCCTTGACCGTGATCCTCCCCAAAAAGGAAAATATCCCCACAACAGTTACGGGAGGACTTGACTCGGTGGCAGTCCGTTGCCCCTCCCATCCCGTGGCGCACCGCTTGATTGAGCTTGCCGGGGTTCCGATCGCAGCCCCCTCCGCCAATCTCTCCGGGAAGCCCTCCCCCACCGCCGCGTGCCACGTGGCAGAGGACCTTGACGGACGCGTGCAAATGATTCTGGACGGCGGAGAAAGCGAGATCGGACTGGAATCCACCATCGTCAAAATCGACGGTGACACGCTGACGCTTCTGCGTCCCGGCGGAATCACCTACGACGCGCTTTGTATGGTATGCGACAAGGTAACGGTTGCCCCCGCCGTCACGCATCGGCTTGCGGAAAACGAGCGTCCCCTCTCCCCCGGCATGAAATACCGCCACTACGCTCCAAGTGCGCCCGTAGTCCTACTGGACGGCGACGAAAAACAAGTGCTTGCTTTTCTGAAAGCCGAGCAAGAACGCACAAGCTGCGCGATTCTTTGCTACGACGAGGAGCTTTTACGTCTTGCTCCCGTCAATCTTTTCCCCATAGGTCCCAAGGATGACCTTGCCACGCAGGCAAAGCGGCTGTTCTCGGCGCTTCGCGAGGCAGATTCCGCCAATGCCGAGATGATTTACGCGCATTTGCCCCCCATGGAGGGCATCGGACTTGCACTGTATAATCGCATGATCCGCGCCGCAGCACATACCGTAAAAACGATTGCCCAATAAAGACAGAAAGGATCAGCAACCGTCCAATGGCAAAAAAACAAAAGAAAGAACAAAAAGAGATCGTATATGCCCCGATCGTCTATCAGCCGATCACCGAAACCATTGAAAAAAACTACATGCCTTACGTCATGAGCGTCATTGTTTCCCGTGCCATTCCCGAAATCGACGGACTCAAGCCCTCTCACCGTAAGCTTTTGTATACCATGTATAAAATGGGACTGCTCACGGGTCCTCGCACCAAAAGTGCCAATATCGTCGGTCAGACCATGCGGCTCAACCCCCACGGTGACGCCTCCATTTACGAAACCATGGTGCGCCTGACACGCGGAAATGCCACGCTGTTACATCCCTTAGTGGACTCCAAGGGGTCGTTTGGTAAGCAGTATTCCTCGGATATGAAGTACGCCGCGGCGCGCTATACCGAATGTAAGCTCGATACCATCTGTAACGAGTTTTTCGGAGGTATTGATAAGGATGCCGTTGACATGGTAGACAACTACGACGCTACCATGAAAGAGCCGATTCTGCTGCCCACCACCTTCCCCAATATTTTAGTCATGCCCAACAAGGGAATTGCCGTGGGAATGGCATCCGATATCTGCTCGTTTAACCTTGCCGAGGTCTGTGACGGAACCATCGCGCTCTTGCGCAAGCCCAATCTCTCGGTAGACAAGCTCATGGAGATTATCAAGGCTCCCGATTTTTCGGGCGGCGGTACGCTCCTTTACGACCGTGAGCAGATCCGACAGATCTATACCACGGGTCAGGGATCGGTCAAGCTGCGCGCACGCTACGTCTACGACAAGCAAAACAGCTGCATCGATATTTTGCAGATCCCCTACTCCACCACCATTGAGATCATTCTTGCCAAGCTGACCGCGCTCTACAAGGAGGGCAAGATCAAGGAAATCACCGATTTCCGCGACGAAATCGACCTCAACGGCTTCAAGCTGACCCTTGACATCCGCCGCGGTGTTGACCCCGATAAGCTGATGATGAAGCTCTTTAAGCTGACCGCGCTTGAGGATAGCTTCAAATGCAACTTCAACGTGCTGATCAACAGCGTTCCGCGCACGATGGGCGTTGCCGAAATTCTCTCGGAATGGATCAAATTCCGCTTGGATTGTCTGCGTCGCGAATTGACCTTTGATCTTGGCAAAAAGCGCGACAAGCTGGAGCTGCTTTTGGGTCTTGGCAAAATTGTGTTGGATATCGACAAGGCAATCCGCATCATCCGTCACACCGAAAAGGAAGAGGACGTTGTTCCCAACCTAATGTCGGGCTTCTCCATTTCCGAGCGTCAGGCGAACTACGTTGCCGAGATCAAGCTGCGAAACCTCAACCGCCAGTATATCCTCAACCGCATCTCCGAAATTGAAAATCTGCAGAAAGAGATTGCGGACCTGGAGGAAACGCTTCGCGACGAGCTGAAGCAAAAGGCTTTGATCATCGCACAGCTCACCGAAATCAAAAAGAAATACGGTCAGCCGCGACTGACGCAGATTCTGCAAAGCGATGCTGTGGCAGAATACGTGGAGGAAGAGCATATCGAAAATTACCCTGCTCGCTTCGTGCTGTCACGTGCGGGCTACTTCAAAAAGATCACGTTCCAGTCGCTCCGCGGAAACGACGAGCAGATCTACAAGGACGGCGACAGTGAACTGAATCTTGTGGACGGCTCCAACACCGACAATCTGATCTTTATCACCGACAAATGCCAGCTGTACCGCGCCAAAGCGGACGACTTCGGCACGACCAAGGCATCGGCATTGGGCGACTTCCTGCCTGCAACCCTCAAAATGGACACCGACGAAAAGCCGATTTTGATGAATATTCAAAACAGCTATCCCGAAAAAGAAAACTTCGTATTCATTTTTGCAAACGGAAAAGGGGTGCGCATTGCGGCATCCAACTACGAGATTACGGGCAACCGACGCAAGCTGACCTCGGCATTCTCCAAAAACTCGCCGATTGTGGCGGCATTCTACGAGAAAGCCCCCATGGAAATCATGCTGGTTTCCTCGGACAAGCGGGCGATCGTGATTAAATCCTCGCTCATTCCGCAAATGGCCACCCGAACCTCGGGAGGTTCTACGTTGATGAGCTTGAAAAAGGGGCAGACCCTAATCAGCGCGACCACCGATCTTTCCGCCATTCCGGACGGTGCAAAAAGCTTGAAAAAGATCAAAATTCCAGCAACGGGTGTGCCGTTGCCCTAACCCCGTACACATCGCTCACAAAAACAGAAAGGACCGTTTTGACATGGCAAAAAATTATAAATCCTCAAAATCCTCATATTCCCTGCCCGTTCGTATCATCACCATCGCACTGTCTGCGCTGGTTGCTTCGGGTGCTTTGGTCTACCTTGTGATGCTGTTGCTCAACCTCTTCGGAGTCGGCTCCGGCGACGCGCACGTGCATTGAGCATAGGAGAAAGGGAGAATGATGTTGGGAGGGGGAGAACCCGTTTTGAAAAACGGTGTTCTCCCCCTCCCATACCCTCCCCCTCTCCCCAAAACTTTTACAAAAAAACGACGAGCGCACGGCACTCTGAACAAGTGCCGTGCGCCCGTCGTTTGCAAACGCTTTGCGTTTGCAGGGGTGGGTATTTTATAGTTTTTTATTCGAGAGAAACCGTGCCGTCGGTGCAGGTGACCGAGGTGGTGGGGACATCGTAGTTCCAATAGGAACCCTTGGAAATCGCATTCCACTGGTCAACCGTGCCTTATCTGTGCTTTTGAGAAAAACGCAATAGATAGTTTGGAGTAGACTACCCCTCATCCGCCTCGTTCCTCGGCATCTATCTCGCCGCGGCTCGGTCACGCTCGGGTTCTGACAGCCCACCGTGCTGTCATTCATTGCCCTCGCGCCGCTTCGCTACCCCTCGGGAGAAGGCTTCTTTCGTTCCCTCCCTACAAGAGAAAATGCCGTAATCCTCCCCTGCAAACGCAGAAGCGTTTGCAGAACGAGCGACGGACGAACCGCTAAACACGGCTCGTCCGTCGCTCGTTCTTTTGTAAAGGTTTTGGGGAGAGGGGGGTTAGGGGTAGAGGGACTTTTTCCGAAAAGTCCCTCTACCCCTAAAAAACCTCATTCCAAAAACTTACTGCAACGGATGATTGCGGATAAACAACACACCAAGCGTGTTTCTGCCGCAGTGCGAGGAAACGGTACAGCCCGCGCGCGTCAAGTGTACTTCCTTGAACGCTGCCAAGGATTTGACCTCCTCCACGATCTCGGCACAAAGCTCGGGATCACAGCCTGCGTGAGTCACAAAGACACGGCTCATATCGATATCCGATGCGTCCCCGATCTGCTCGGCAACGTACTTTTTCAACACCTCGGCAAACTTTCCGCGGTATTTTTTGGTAACTCCCATCGAACCGCCGCGCACCGAAATACAAGGCTTCAGATGTAACAGATTCGCGCCGAATGCCGCAAGTGCCGAGCAACGTCCGCCCTTGTGCAAGAACTCCAGGCTGTCGATCACAAAGGATGCGTCCACGCAAGATACCAGCTCTTTGCAAAGTGCCACGATTTCGGTAGCACTCTTGCCATCCTTCACCATTTCCGCCGCCGCAACGACCACAAGTCCGCCACCCGTGGAAAGATTCATGGTGTCAACCACGTAGACGTTCTCAAACGATTCCGCCGCGACCCGTCCGTTTTGATTGGTGGACGACATTTTCGCGCTGATGGTAAAGAAAATAACGGTATATCCCTCGTCGGTATATTTCTTGAAAAAGTCCTCGTAATCCCCGATGTTGATGGCAGAGGTTTTGGGAAGAACCCCGTTTTTCTCGTAATAGTCATAGATGAAATCGGGATCAATATCCACACCGTCAGTGTATTCCCGATCCCCCAGCGTCACACCAAGCGGCAACACCCGAATTCCGTATTTCGAAATCAATTCGTCGTTCAAATCCGCCGTGCTGTCGCAGGCAATCAAAATTTTCTCACTCATAAAAAGCTCCTTTTCGTGATATTGGATCAAACACGCTTATATCGTTTCGGCATAACGAACCGCCTCCATTGCATCCTTGCAGTAACAGTCGGCGCCAATTTCTTTGGAATAAGCTTCGTTCATCACAGCGCCGCCAACCATCACACGGCAATTCGGGGCAGATACGCGCAATGCCGCAATCGTTTCCGCCATGGCAGGAACCGTTGTCGTCATCAGTGCGCTGAGCCCGACAAGCGGTGCGCCGCTTTCCAAAACGGTCTGTACCACGCTGTCCGGCGGTACGTCCTTGCCAAGATCGATCACCGAAAAACCGTAATTTTCCAGCAACAGCTTCACGATGTTTTTGCCGATGTCGTGGATATCACCCTTTACGGTTGCCAGCACGACCGTCATTTTTTTGTCAGCGGTGCTTGCTTGTGACGACATCCGACGCTTGATTTCCTCGAACGCTGCCTTTGCCGCCTCGGCACTCATCAAAAGCTGCGGCAGATAGACGGTTTTCTCTTCAAAACCTTTTCCGACTCGGTCAAGCGCGGGAATAATCTCCCTTTGCACGATCTCCAAGGGCTCGGTGGTTTGCAACAGAAGTGACGTTTGCGCCGCCGCAGAGGAAGCGCGTCCGTTTAAAATCGCTTTTTGCAGCGTGCTTCCGCCCTCTTCCCTGACCGTCGCATTTCCGCGGGATGCGTCACTTCCTATCACCGTTTGCTGTGGGCAGGTTGACGCAAAGTCAATATACGCGGCGCAATTCTCATCCATACCGTGTAAAACACGATATGCATAATAAACCTTTCTCATGTCAATCGAATCGGGATTCATAATCGCGGCGGAAAGTCCGTTTTCCAATGCCGCCGCAAAAAAGACGCTGTTCACCGCATCGCGCATGGGCAATCCGAACGAAACGTTGGACACACCGAGCGACGTGTGACATCCAAGCTCCCGTCGGATCATGCGCACCGCCTGCAGGGTCACGCTTGCCGCCCCTTGGTCTGCGCTGACCGTCATGGCAAGCGGGTCAAAAATAATATCCTCCTTGGAAATTCCGTACGACGCGGCAACCTCCAAGATTTTTTTCGCGATCTGCACACGTCCCCGTGCATCTGCGGGGATTCCGCTGTCGTCCAGCGTCAACGCAATGACAACACCGCCGTATTTTTGTACCGCCGGAAAGATTGCGTGCATTGACTCGGGCTTTCCGTTAACCGAATTGACCAAAGCCTTTCCGTTATACAACCGCAATGCCCTCTCCATTGCCGTGGGATTTGCGGTATCCAGCTGCAACGGCAGATCGATCACCGCCTGCAATTCTCTTGTTGCCTCGCAAAGCATTGCCGCTTCGTCGATTTCGGGTAATCCTACGTTGACGTCCAGAACGTGGGCACCAAGCTCCTGTTGACGAATTCCCTCTTGCAGGATATAGTCGATATCATGCTCCGCCAAGGCTTGCTTGAATCGCTTTTTTCCGGTGGGATTGATACGCTCGCCGATCAGGACGGGAAGATCGGAAAAATCCACCGCATGGGTATAAGAGGACACGACCGTACGGTGCTTTTCTGTCAGCGGCAAAACGGCGGTGTTTTTCGTTTTGTCGGTCAACGCACCGATATATGCAGGGGTCGTTCCGCAGCATCCGCCGGCTCCGCGAACACCCATGTCGATCATGTGCGCCACATCGGAGGCAAAGTCTTCGGGAGATACGTCGTATACGGTTTTCCCGTTGCGGCTTTGCGGAAGCCCCGCATTGGGCTTTACGAACACGGGAACCGACGCAACTTTGAGAAGTCGCTCTACCACGGGCATGAGTTGACGGGGACCAAACGAGCAGTTGACACCAATCGCATCGGCATGCATTCCCTCAAGAAGTGCCGCCATTGCCTCGGGCTCGGCACCCGTCATCAGCTTTCCGTCCTCCCCGTAGGCATTGGACACCAGCACGGGAAGATCCGAATTTTCTTTCGCGGCAAGCAAAGCTGCCTTGGTTTCGTAGCTGTCGTTCATGGTTTCGATCATGATCAGATCAACCCCCAAGCGAACGCCAATACGTACCGTTTTGGCAAAAATTGCTACCGCATCCTCAAAGTCCAAGTCACCGTACGGCTTGAGCAGCTTTCCCGTCGGACCAATATCCAAAGCAATCCACTTGCTTTGCATTCCAACCGACGTATCACGTGCAATCCGCGCATTTTCAACGGCAGCCGCAAGGATCTGTTCCAGCTCCTCATCGGAAAAATGCAGGCTGTTTGCGCCAAAGGTATTGGTATTGACAATATGGCTCCCCGCATCATAATACGCGCGGTGGATCGACTGCACTACGTCCGGATGAGAAAGATTCCAACGCTCGGGAGCTTCCCCTGGAGCCAGTCCCGCATCCTGCAGAAGCGTTCCCATCCCACCATCCAGATAAAAAAGACCTTCTCCGATCAATTCCTTAACATTCATAAGAACTCCTTATCAAAAAAACCTACTTTACGCCGTTGTGAAAAGCACCCACGATTGCCGTTACCGATTTAGACGGCGACATCAGACAATTTTCGCAGAGCGTTACACCGATCCTTTTGGGGCAATCCAGCACACGAAACAGATCGGCTTGAAAAGACAGCGAAAGATCACCGTAGCCCGGGCTGAATCGAGGCTTGAGAGCATACCCTTTGGGAGCATATTCGTCCTGCAGTGTCTTCATGAAGGCATTGCAAAGAGATTCCACCCGTTCTGCCCCCAAAGCCTGCAGAGCAACGGCTCGCGAGGGGGAGGTATGCGTATATTTCGCCAGCAACCGATCGAACGGAAGCCCAACCGTTGCGGCAAAAAGGATAACTCCCGTACAGTTCTCCAAGCATTTTGCCAGCATTCGACTCTCAACCGAAAGCGAACAAAAGGATAACGACGCTCCGTTTTGCTGCAATGCGGCTTCGCGATAGCATACGCGATACTGTAAAATCGGGCGCGCCTCCTCGATCACCGAATCGATCAGCATCGACACGTCCTCGGTTTCCGCGCGGCATCCCATATAGCGCAACAGCTCGCGTCTGTCGATCGGCGGCGCGGAATAGGCTACTGTAAGAATCGGTCCGTTTATCATTTGCCCAGCATATCCGAAAGATTGCTTTGAATGCATCTTGCAATCTCCGGCTTATTCATCGAATATACGTGGACGTTCGTAATATTGTTTGCGAACAAGTCAATAATCTGGTCGGTTGCGTACGCAATTCCAGCCTGCTTCATTGCGGCAGGGTCGGATCCGAATTTATCCACCAAGGACTTAAACCGTTGTGGCATAAACGACCCCGAAAGCTGAATCGCACGCTCCACCTGATTGGCATTGGTAATCGGCATAATGCCCGCGATCACCGGGACGGTAATGCCCGCCTCGCGGATCTTATAGAGGAAATTGTACAACAGATGATTGTCAAAAAACATCTGCGTCGTTAAAAAATCGCAGCCGGCATCCACCTTTTCCTTGAGCCGCTTGATATCATCCTTTTGATTGATGCTTTCGGGATGAATCTCGGGATAGCACGCGCCGCCGATGCAAAAATCGGGGTTGCTCTCGCGAAGCTCACGAATCAAGTCCACCGCGTACCGATAATCCCAGCCGCTGCGGTCGGCATTCAGCAAATCCTTGGGGATATCTCCGCGCAAAGCCATCACGTTTCGGATTCCTGCCACCTTGATTGCGTCAATTTTCTCCTTTACCGTGGTTTTGGTGGAAGAAACACAGGTCAAATGCGCCAAGGTCGGAACCCCGTATTTTTCTTTGATATCTTTGGCAATATCCAAGGTATACTGGCTCGTACCGCCGCCCGCACCGTATGTTACACTCATAAACGCGGGATGAAGTGCGGCAATCTCCTCGACCGCCGTCTTCACGCTTTCAAACGCGGTATCGGTCTTCGGAGGAAACACTTCAAACGACAAAGAAAGTGTATCGTTTTTGATAATATCCATCAAATTCATATTCTGCACCTACCTTTTTTATCATCTCTTATTGTAGCACAAAAAGCGTAAAATGTAAATAGAATTCCCCAAAAAAAGAAAAGACCGTCATTGGATGTCAAAAACAGACAGCCCTTTTCAGCGGCTTTTCGTGCGTGCGACAATTATTTTATCGTTTTTTATTGACTTTATCATCGAAATATGGTAATATGTTGGGAGTATCAAAATGCATCCCGGAGAAATAAACATGGAAATCATAGACGCACACGCACACATATATCCCGAAAAAATTGCCGCCAAGGCAACCGATACGATCGGAATCTTTTACGACATCAAAATGGAAATGCCCGCGGGGACAACCGAAAATCTCTTGCTTGAAGGAAAAAGCGCGGGAATTTCAAGATTTGTGGTTCACTCGGTAGCCACCACCGCGCATCAGGTTCGCTCGATCAATGAGTTTATCAAGCGCGAAATCGACGCTCACCCCGAGTTTATCGGCTTCATTACCTTGCACCAGGATCTTTCCGAAGAGGAAATCGTTGCCGAGATCGATTGGGCAATTGCCAACAACTTCAAGGGCATCAAGCTCCATCCCGATTTTCAGAAATTTTATATCGACGATGAAGCGGTTGAAAAATTTTACCGTGCGGCGGCGGGCAAGCTGCCGATCCTCTTGCATATAGGCGACGACAGATACGATTATTCAAAACCGTTTCGTCTTGCAAGCATGGCAAAAAAATACCCGAAAACCAACTTTATCGCGGCACATTTCGGAGGCTACCGCTGTTGGTCGGAGGTGTCGGTATATCAGGGACTTGACAACGTTTGGTTCGACACCTGCTCTGCCCTCCCCATGATCGACACGGCTGAAGCCATGCGAATCATCAAGCTGTTTGGTGCAGACAGATTTTTCTTTGGAACCGACTTCCCCATGTGGGATGCCTCGGGGGAATTGGAACGCTTTAACAAGCTTCCCTTGACCGATACCGAGCGCGAAATGATTCTCAGCGGCAACGTCAAAAAGCTACTGAAACTATAAAAAAACAGTTTTCTAAAAAAGCAACCGCCAAGGAGTGTGGAAGTTCCCACAGCCTTTGACGGTTGCTTCTTTTAGGTTTTAGCGGATGCTTCCATCCGACTCATTTCACGTTGCGCCATCACCAGTCCATAGTAGATGCCGCCCTTTTCCATCAGCTCGTCGTGCGTTCCAACCTCGGCAATCCCGCCCTTGTCCAAAACGACCAGCCTTGTGGCATTCCGAAGCGTGGACAGCCGATGCGCAATGGCAATGGTGGTCCTACCGCCCGACAACGCCTGCAGTGCGTCCTGGATCAGCTTTTCGGTTTCGGTATCAAGAGAGGCGGTCGCCTCGTCCAGAATCAAAATTTTGGGATTGTGGAGCAACGCGCGTGCAATGGCAATCCGCTGACGCTCGCCGCCCGACAAGGTGTGTCCTTTTTCTCCAACGTAGGTATTGTAGCCGTCGGGTAAGCGAATGATAAACTCATGTGCTCCCGCAGATTTCGCAGCCTGTATGATCTCCTCGGGCGTTGCGCTCGGCTTTGCGTAAGCAATATTTTGCATCACGCTGCCGGTAAAGAGAAAATTCTCCTGCAAAACAACCCCCATCTGCGAACGCAGCTGCTCCTGCGAAAGCTCGCGAATATCCACACCGTCAATGAGGATTGCCCCCTCGTCCACGTCGTACATCCGCATAATCAGATTGATCAGGGTCGATTTTCCAACCCCCGATTTTCCAACCAATCCCACAAATTCTCCGGGTCGGATTTGCAGATTGATATCGTGCAAAACCTCCTCGGCATCCTGATAGCCGAACGACACGTGAGAAAGTTCAATCTGCCCTTGCAAAGACTTTTCCTCTGCATCTGCAGGCGATACCAAGTCCAAAGGCTCGTCCAAAATCTCGTAAACGCGCGTCACCGAGGTCATCATGTGCATAAAATGACGCGGAAAATTCACCAACGCGCTCAACGGTGCGTAGATCATGCCTGCGTATGCCGAAAACTGCGACATTTCTCCTGCGGTCATCTGTCCGTCCAGCATTTTTCTGCCCACGTAATAGAGCAGCACGTACTCGCCGATGCCCATAATAAAATGCAACAGTGGCATCAAGACCGCCCAAACGCGCTCCTGCCGCAGCTGCGCATCGCGCTCCTTGGCGGAAATTTCCTCGTAGCGCTCCTCCTCGTGCTTTTCCATGCCGTACGCTTTCACCACGCGAATGCCCGAAAAGATATCGTGCAGAATGGCATTGGAACGGGAATTCAGCTCCCAACGGCGGTGAAACATTCCACGCATAAATCGCCAGAACAAACGAAAGGCAATCACAACGAACGGCGCGGGCACCAAAATCAAGAGAGCCAGACGCCAATCGTAAAAGAACAGAATTCCGCCTACCGCCAAAAGCAGCATCGTTTGCTCCAAAATTCCCGGCAACTGGCTGATCAGAAAGTTCTTGATGACTCGCGTATCGCTTCCCACACGGTTCATCAGTTCTCCCGAGGTTCGTTCCGAAATTTTGCCAATCGAAAGCTGTTGAATCTTTTCAAACACCAGATTCCGCAGCCGTACGATCAAATTATTTCCCGCCAGCGTTAAAAAGTAACCACGAAAGGCGGAAAGCACCCGCCGCACCAAATTGGCGGCAAGCATCGAAAGGATAACCCCCAAAAAGCCCCACCAAAAAACGTTTTCGGCACTTTTTCCGATGTAATCGTCCACCAAAATGCGGTTGAGCCAAGGGGTAATAACACTGACACCGGTCACCGCAAAAAAGAGCAAAACCGACGCGATAACGTACCATTTTTCGGGCAATGCCAGCTTGCACAGCCGTATCATCACCTTTTTCTTGGACGCACACCTGGGGCAGGTTCGGCTTCCGCGCGGATACGGCTTGCCGCAAGAGGGGCAGGTTCCCGACGTAGCCTTTCTCATTTTGGAAAAATCGGTGCTTTGATGTCGCAAATAAAAATTCGCTCGCTTGACGCATTGCGCCATCAGTGCTTGAAACCGACTGTCGGCACGTGCCAACAAGGTCTGTGATCCGTCCTTGCGGGTCAGCTCCACCGATTGACAGCCCACTCCCGATACCAGGGTGAATCGCTCGACATTGTCCATCGGCTCACAAAACGTAAGCTCCTTTTCGGTGTAAACGCGAATTTCGTTTGTCCAAAAGCCGACTAACACGTCGGCTTGTTTTTTGGGATTCAGCCGATCCAAATTGGCAAGCATGACGGCAAACAAGCCCTCCTCGGGAGCCTTTGGATCGACCTTACGTACCTTTTCAAAAAGGCGCGGATTGACTTGCTCCATACGTCGCCTCCTTACAGATACAGCTCGATCTTTTTATAGCTTTTTCGATCCAGCTTTTCCACGTCGGGAAGCTCAAATCGATTGCCGTTAACGTCCATAAAAATCAACCGATGCTCGCCGGCACGAATGATGCTGCGGAAGGTATCGTGCAAGGTAAAGCTGACGTTTCCCTCTTCGGTTACGACCTTCCAATAGGAGAAGCCGTAACGCTCCTTCACGCTCAGAATTCTGATGACCGTGGGTGCAAAATAGCGGTGCTCCAGCTCGGTACGCAAAAGCGCATACGCCTCTCCTTCAAAATCGGACAGTCTGCGTATAATTCCGATCTCGGCTTGCTCCTCGTCAAGCACCGAAATGAATTCCCAAAGAAAATCAAACGGAAATTGACGGGAGAGAAAGGCGCGCTTTTCTTCTCCTCCGTACGTAACGAACAGCAACCCGTTTTTGCATGCGAAGGAGGCATTTTCTGCGGTCAACCAAACCGTTACCGATATTTCGGCAAGACTGCGTTCGCGTTTTTCTCGACGTGGAGGTCCTCCGTTCGGACCGTGATGTAAATGATGTTCCATCGTTGTTGCGCTCCCTCCTTTTACTCGCAAATGCCGGCGCTTTTAAGGGCTTCCTCTTGCAAGGTGTACAGCTTTTTGTAAACGCCGTCCTCCTTGGCAAGCAGCTCCGTCTGTGTGCCGCGCTCGGCAACCCGTCCATGCTCAATCACCACAAGCTCATCTGCATCTCTGAGCGTCGACAAGCGGTGTGCGATCATAATGGTGGTTTTGTTCTTGATCAGCTCGGCAAGAGCCTCCTGAATCTTCCGTTCTGTCCCCGTATCCATCGCGGCGGTCGCTTCGTCCAAAATCAGAATTTTCGGATTCTTCAAAATGGCGCGCGCGATCGAAATACGCTGTCGTTCGCCCCCCGACAAATCCTTATATCCAAAGCCGATACGCGTTTGATATGCATCGGGCAGCTTCATGATAAAGTCATGCGCCCCCGCGCATTTGGACGCCTCGATAACCGCCTCGTAGTCGGCATCGGGACACGCATACCGAATATTATCCAAAATCGTTCCCATGAACAGATAGGTTTCCTGCGACACGATGGCAATATGTCGGTATAGCGTGGAAAATTCCAACTCGCGAACGGGATACCCGCCAATTCGTATTTCTCCCTCGTCAACGTCGTACATCCGCATCAAAAGGTTGGCAAGCGTGCTCTTTCCGGCACCCGTGTGTCCCACAATTCCCAGCACGTTTCCCTCGGGAACGGTAAACGATACGTTATCGATGATTTTTTTGCCCTTTTGATAAGAGAACGACACGTTCTCAAACTCTACGCTGCCGCCAAGCTCGCTCGGAGCCACGGCATTTTCGCTTTGCGATACGTCGGGCTGCGCATCCATAATCTCAAACAGTCGTTGCAAGGAATTGGAGCAATCGGCGGTGCGGTCCACAAAATCGATAAAAAAGTTCAAGGGCTCGAATACCATATTCAAATAGGCAATGAAGGTCAGCAGCATTCCGTAGGTCATGCCGCCCTTGCCGGTGATCACCATCCATCCGCCAAGACCCCAAGCCAAAATATTTCCGATGTAAAGAATCATGCCTGCGGCAGGACCTGCATAATGGTTGAAAATCGCAAGCCGTTTCTCGTCAGCCGCCAAGCGTCGGTTATAGCCACCGAAGCGTTCGATCTCCACCTGCTCCTTGGAAAATGCCTTTACCACGCGCGCACCCGACAGCACGTCGGCAAGAAAGCCGTTGAGTCTGCGCGATCCCGCATAGTATTTTGCGTGCAGATTCCGCTTTCTGCGGTAAATCCAGCGCAAGAGAACCACGAAGACGGGAACCGTAACTAACACGCAAACGGCAAGCACAGGTTGCAAAATAAACAAAAGCACCACCAGCACGACCACCTGCACGGCATTGATAATCAAATACGGCACGCTGTCACAGAAAAAGCCGTAAATCGTGTTTGCATCCTGGTTGATCTGTGTCATAAGTCCGCCCGTTTGACGCCCCGTAAAGAATCCGAGGGACAACCGTTCAATGGCTTGGAAAATCGTTTTTTTCAGGTCATAGACCATTTTTGCCGCGATCTCCGAGGTCACGCGGTTGTTAATCATGGTAGCGAACATCCGTAAAATCCGCGTAGAAACGATTAAAAACAGAACGGTCAGAATTGCCCCCGCAAATTCTCCGGTTCCGTAGATCACTTCATCATAGAAGAACCCGCTGGACAGATACGGAGCCAAAATGCTCATTCCCGTCAACAAGACGAGTGACAGCACGGCAAGGATTAAGTACACACGGTAGCGCAGCAAAAAAACGGAGAATCGCTTGAACAGCTTGCCCTTCTCCATGCAATGCGGACAAACCCGACGATTACGGTCGGGATAGCGCAGGCCGCAGGTGGGACAAGAGTTGGTGCGCAAATCCTCCTTTGGATCGATTTCCGCCGACTCCCCTTTTGCCAGCTTCTCCGTATATTTGGCAAACAAGCGAATCGAATCCTTGCAAAAATTCGTAAAGGAAGCCAACAAAACACGTTCTTCACTCACCACGCGCTTTGCCGTCAAGCGTCCCGACGAAAGCAGCTCCTCTACACAAAAGCCTTGCCAATCGGACAATGGGTAAGACTCGAACGATATCTCGCAAAAGGACTCACCCACGTTTTGCGCGCACGGCAATTCCTCGCCCTCCCAATTTCCGCGCACGATGAACAGCTCGGTTTGACTTGCAAACAAGTAGGACGGCGCAGGACGGTGCTCAAGATCGCGGTCGCAAAAAACGCCCAAAAGAATCGACTCGGTGTCTACACCGTGCCGACCCAGCAACGATATGATGGAATCCGGTATTCGATCAATTTGAAACACTGCCATGTCCTTTCCTTCGCTGATTGCTATGTACCTCCCTTTCGGGAGGTCGGCTCAAAAGCGATTTTGATTGTTCTGATTGTTTTGATTGTTCTGATTGTTTTGATTGTTCTGATTGTTTTGATTGTTCTGGTTGTTCTGTTTGTTCTGATTGTTCTGGTTGTTCTGATTGTTCTGATTGTTCTGGTTGTTCTGGTTGTTCTGATTGTTCTGGTTGTTCTGATTGTTCTGATTGTTCTGATTGTTCTGATTGTTCCTGTTATTTTGATTGAGGTTCATGCCTGTTCTCCTTTTTTTGTAATTGGATTACAAAAGAAGTATTCACGGCATCATTCTTTTTTATACGCGGGATCGGGAAAGTAGCGAGCTTGAATTTGCAGCTGCAATTCGTGAAGCAGTGAGTAAAATGCGGCAATCCCAAAAAAGGAAAGCACAAAGGAAACCAGCCACATCCAAGGCAACTGCAGCATAAAAAAGGCATCAACCATATTTCCAAGCATGCCCAAGAAAAAGAGGACGAATATCCAGGTGGTTCGTTTTTCAAATTCTCCGTGCAAGCGCGCGGTTGCCGCATTGGAAAGCGTGTGGGTAACGTCACCCTCATATTCAACCGAGGTATGCTCGTACACAATCTCCAAAAGCATCTGCAACAAAAGCCAAATCAAAAGCATCGTTAGTCCTGCCTCGGCAACACCCAGCAAGCGTACGACCAAATATCGAACGAACGCATCCGGCTCATTCAAGGAATCCTTGGGCAAAAAGCGATGCAGATACATTGAATTGGCAACAAAGTGCGCGATGCTGACAACCGCCAAGCCGATACCTGCCACACAGATGCTTGTGCGTTTTTCCGAAAACCGTTTTTCCGACCAAAAGATGGCAAGAATGGCAAACGCCGCCAAGCCCACGCTCGGTAAAACCGCAAAATAATTGATCCGCAGCGTCACGGAGAAAACGATTGCAATTTGCAAAAGGAGGGTAAAACCGCGAAACCGACGCACAGTCAGTAGTCCCTTTTGCGTTAAGATTTCCGACGCATAGTCGCGATAGATACGCTCCAACCACGCTCGATCCAAAAGTGCTCGTCCAAAATACCGCACGAATCCAAGCAGCCATCCCAAGCCAACAATTGCCGCAAATCCGCAGCCCACTACGCGAAACATGAAAATAAACTCGTACCAGTCAAAAGAAAATTGCATGCTTTGCGCCGTTAAAACCGTCAGCTCGGGAAGTGTGCTGCCAAGGGTGGAAAGCACCACGAAGATCACCGACAGCTGCCGCATCCGAGCACTTTCCGAAAAACGGCGATTGGGATGATTTAATTTTTCGGATTGGTATTTTTCGACCATACGCTCCATCCCCAAAAACAGCTGTCGCAGAGTCGGCAACAAAAAATACCATTTAAAAAAGGCTAATGAAAAGGAGAAAACGAGAATCCACGTGGATCTGTCGTAATTTGTGTTTTTCGATGTAGCAAGCAGATCGTAAATGATCCACATCGCCAAAATCTGACCGCCACCGACCCACAATAGGGCGCGGAGCTTTTTCCGAGCCTCCAAAATATGCGGATTCAGATCGGCAAGGCGGGATAAGCCAACGTACAAAAGGAGATACCCAAAGAAATCCGGCAATATATCCTTAAATCCGATAATCGGATTGAACAAGAACACTGCCGAAGCCAAAACAAAGCCCAGTCCCATTCGGCAAGGTGCTTTTTTCGTCATGGGAATCCCCCCTTTCTTTATTTTTTCTTCTTCTTTTGTTGCCGTTTCTCTTTCGCCGCTTGGCGACGCTGAAGCAGATCCTTTGCATCCTGCTTTGCGTTTTCGATTGACCGTTCACGGTTGCGATCGTAGGTTTCATTCAATCGGTTGATGAAGGCAAAGCGAGATTGCCGCATAGGTTGATCCTCTTCCCCCTCGGGGCAAATGTTTTTGTTGCAGGAAAGCAGCAAGAAAAGATCGCATGCAATCACCGCCAAGCCCAAAAGCCAAACGGGAAGCTCCATATAGTTCCCGACGTTTCCGATAGAATCGCTTGGCATCTGTGAAAAGACGTACAAAATACCGTACATTCCGACAAACACCATATTGCGAATTGCTTTGGTAACGATATGCGACAGCTCAACGTCCCGTGCCAGCAAGCGAATGCCCAAGAGAACCGATAAACGGAAGCAAATCATCAACACAAAATCGATCCACCAAACGATTTGAACCGCTTGCCCGTTAAATAGGTCAACGTTCCACAGAAACAGCGTATCCAACGATACCAGCAGGCTGTAGCAGGACGTAAGAAGCAATGGATAGAGTACATATTTTGCGGTTTGGAATGCACGCTGATAGCGGATCAGCTCTAAAATGCCGCGGAACATCAACAAATATCCCAGCAGATAGGCAACACCGCCCACGCCCAATCGTTCCATCGTCATCGACAGCACGTAACAAACCAAATAACCGATCAGTAAAAAGCCAAATCCCATAGTCTGTGTCCTTTCCGTCAGCCCTCGGTTCTCATACAGCAATTCTTGTACTTTTTACCGCTGCCGCACGGGCAAGGGTCATTTCTGCCAACGCGTGCGCCATCGCGCACCACAGTCGTTGCGGCACGTGCCTTGGGCGCATTTTTACGGATGGGAGTCTTGGGACCCGTGGAAATCGGGTTTGCAACCTGCACGCGTGCAATCGGCTGGGTCTTGGGAACCACCGACAAAATGGTGCGCACGGTTCCCTGACGAATGTCGTCAACCATCGCGTCAAACATATCCGCGCCCAAGATACGGTATTCGGTAACGGGGTCGCGCTGTGCGTAGGATTGCAAGCTTGCCGCACTCTTGAGATCGTCCATCGTGTCGATATGCTCCATCCAAGCGGAATCGACGTGTCGCAAGAGGATCGCACGCTCGATCTCGCGGAAGGCTTCCTCGCCAAAAAGCTCCTCCTTCTCGGCATAGCGAGCCAATGCCCGTTCGGTCAAGTCCTCGGTCAATGCATCTCTGTCAAGCGACTTCAACTCCTCCTCGGAATAGCGGAAATCGGCATCCTCGGTCAAAAAGCCCATAAACTGCGCGCGAAGACCGTCGAAATCCCATTCTGCCGTCACATCAGAGCGAGTATAGGCGGCAACCGCGCCCTCCACGGTTGACACGATCATCTTCTTGATCGTTTCGGAAATATTCTCCCCGTCCAGCACCTCTTGACGTTGCTTGTAAATGATGGAGCGCTGCTGGTTCATGACGTCGTCGTATGCCAGCACGTATTTTCTGCGTTTAAAGTTGGTTTCCTCCAGGTTGTGCTGTGCCGATTCAATGCGATTGGAAAGCAATTTTGCTTCAATCGGCATATCCTCGGGAATCTTCAAGGCACTGACGATGCCCTGCATGCGGTCGGTACCGAACAGACGCATCAAATCATCCTCCATAGAAAGGAAGAAGCGTGATTCGCCCGGGTCACCCTGACGTCCCGCACGTCCGCGAAGCTGATTGTCAATGCGTCGGCTCTCGTGACGCTCGGTGCCGAGAATGAAAAGTCCTCCCGCCGCCTTGACCTGCTCGGCTTCGGGCGCAATCTGTGCGCGGTATTTCTCTACCAGCTCGCGGAAAACGCGGCGAGCCTCCAGAATCTCCTCGTCCTCGGTTTCGGAGAAGCCCGCACATGCAGCGATTGCCTCCTCGGAAAACTCCTTGGCGCGCATATCTGCCTTTGCCATAAACTCGGGGTTACCGCCAAGCAAAATATCGGTTCCGCGTCCTGCCATGTTGGTGGAGATCGTAACCGCACCAAGCTTGCCCGCCTGCGCAACGATCTCTGCTTCCTTGGCATGATACTTTGCATTCAGAACGGTATGCGGAATGCCCGCACGCATCAACCGATGGGAAAGCTCCTCGGATTTATCAATCGATACCGTACCGACCAGAACGGGCTGCCCTTTTTCATGGCAAGCCTTGACCTGCTCGACAATTGCGTTGTATTTCCCTTTGATGGTACAGTAAACCGAATCGGGGTGATCCTTTCGGATCATCGGCATATTGGTGGGAATCTCCACGACGTCCAAGCTGTAAATTTCACGGAATTCACTTTCCTCGGTCAGTGCCGTTCCTGTCATACCCGAAAGCTTGCGATACATACGGAAATAGTTTTGGAAGGTGATGGTTGCCAGCGTTTTGTTTTCCTTTTGAACCTGTACGCCTTCCTTTGCCTCAATTGCCTGGTGCAAGCCGTCGGAATAGCGGCGACCGGGCATCAAACGACCGGTAAAGCTGTCTACGATCATCACTCCGCTGTCGTTGACAACGTAATCAACGTCGCGGTGCATACATCCGTGCGCACGGATTGCCTGATTGACGTGGTGCGCGATCTGTGCGTTTTCGGGATCGTTGAGATTATCCAGTCCAAAAAACGCCTCTGCCTTTTTGGCACCCTGCGGTGTAATGATTGCGTTATTCGCCTTCTCGTCCACGATATAATCGGCATTGATATCATCGTGGCTTTCCTTTTGATCCAGCTCCTTGATCACGAATTTACGCATGGAGCGAACCAATACCTCCGCACGGTCATACAGATCGGTTGCCTTTTCTCCCGCACCCGAAATAATCAACGGTGTCCGTGCTTCGTCGATCAAAATCGAGTCCACCTCGTCGACGATGGCAAACACGTGACCTCTTTGCACCATCTGCTTCTTGTATACCACCATGTTGTCGCGCAGATAGTCAAAGCCGAACTCATTGTTCGTTCCGTAAGTAATGTCGGCACGGTAAGCCGCCATTTTTTCCTCGTTGCTTTGGTCGTGGATCACAAGACCCGTCGTAAGTCCCATAAACTCATAAACGCGCCCCATTTCCTCTGCACCCACGCGTGCCAAATACTCATTGACGGTAACGATATGCACACCGTCGCCCGTCAAAGCATTCAGATAAGCGGGAAGCGTTGCCACCAACGTCTTTCCCTCACCGGTTTTCATTTCGGCAATGCGCCCCTGATGCAAAACGATACCGCCAAGGATCTGCACGCGGAAAGGACGCTTGTTCAAAACGCGGTGCGCCGCCTCGCGGATTGCCGCAAAGGCATCGGGCAGGATATCGTCGGTGGTTTCACCGTTTGAAAGTCGCTCCTTCAAGGCGGGTGTTACCGCCTTCAATTCCTCGTCCGACATGGCAGCGTAGGTTTGTGCGAGCGCGTCCACCTCGTCGGCAATCACGTTCAATTTTTTGATCTGACGTTGGCTATAGGTTCCAAAAACTTTTTTCAACAAAGACATGTGTATGATCCTTTCGGTCCAATAATCGTTTCGGTGTGATACACCTACAATACTCCAGTATCTATTATACAATAAAAATACGTAAATTTATATTATAATTTGTAAACTTTAAAAAAATCGCAAAAAAATCGCTTGCAGAAAATGCAAAAATATGCTATGATAGAGGAAACGTGAGCAAAGAAAGAGGGTCACCCACCATGAAAGCCGTTAACATCGTTCTGCACGAGCCCGAAATCCCACAAAACACGGGAAACATTGCAAGAACCTGCGCCGCTACCGGTGCCGCATTGCACCTGATCCGCCCCTTGGGATTTGAGATCGACGACAAAAAGCTGAAGCGTGCGGGGCTTGACTACTGGCAGTATCTTGATATTACCTACTACGACGGGCTTGAGGATTTCTACCAAAAGAATCCCGATGCCAAGGTCTATTATTTTACCACCAAGGCGAAGTATAATTACTGTGACGTTTCCTACCCCGACCCCGTTTTTATCATGTTTGGGAAAGAAACGAAGGGACTGCCCGAAGAACTGTTGGTACAACACCCCGAGGACTGTGTCCGTCTTCCGATGAAGGAAGGACTTCGGTCACTGAATCTCTCCAACACGGTAGCGGTAGCGGTTTATGAAATCTTGCGTCAAAAGAATTTCGACGGATTGCAAGAAGCCGGCGAGCTGACACGTTTTTCTTGGGATGGTTGATATGAAAAAAGAAATGAATCGGGGGACCGTCCTGGTTGCCATGAGTGGCGGTGTTGACAGCAGCGTGGCTGCAAAAATTCTCACGGATGAGGGACTTCCTTGCGTGGGAATCACAATGAAGCTGTTCGATCCGAGCAAGCTTGCATCTGACGTTCCCACGCCTACCTGCGGAACTGCCGCCGAAGCCGAGGATGCGGCACGTATTGCAAACCGGCTGGCAATTCCCTTTCACGTCATCGATTTTTCCGATGATTTTCAGCGAAACGTCATTGAGTATTTCATCGAAACCTACGTCAAAGGCGGCACGCCAAACCCTTGCGTGCAATGCAACCGCACCATGAAATTCGGGAAGCTCTATGAAGCGGGAAAACAATTGGGATGCGAGGAAATTGCAACGGGTCACTATGCGCGGATCGACAAAAGCGGGTCCCGTCCACTGCTTTTGCGCGCCAAGGATCCCACAAAGGATCAAAGCTACGTTTTGTGGCAGCTATCTCGGGAGCAACTACGGGTCACCCGTTTTCCGTTGGGGGACATGACCAAGGACGAGGTTCGCGAAATTGCCCTCTCAAACGGCTTTTGCAACGCAACAAGACGTGACAGTCAGGATATTTGCTTTATTCCCGACGGAGATTACGTATCGTTTATCGAGCGAAATACCAATTTACAGTTCCCCTCGGGTGATTTTATCGACGTCAACGGAAAGCCCCTTGGCAAGCACCAAGGAATGATCCGCTATACGGTCGGGCAACGAAAGGGCTTGGGGATTGCCTTTGGAAAACCCACCTACGTATGCAAAAAAGACCCCGTTACCAACACGGTAACGCTGGGGGACAACGACCAACTGTTCAGTCGTGAGCTGACGGCAAAGCAGATCAATCTCATTGCCATGGATCGCATGGATTCTCCAATCCGCGTCCAAGCAAAGGTGCGCTATTCGGCGCGCCCTGCGTGGGCTACCGTAGAACAATCCGACGACGATACCATTGCGCTTCGTTTCGACGAAGCACAACGTGCAATCTCCCCCGGTCAATCGGTGGTTCTGTACGACGGTGACGTCGTGCTGGGCGGCGGGATCATTCAATCTTAAAATAAAATGCAAAAAGCTCCGCACGGAACGAAAAAAGCGTTCCCCATGCGGAGCTTTTCATTTTATAAAAAGGATGTTTCCCTACCGTGACCGTTTACAGTGCCGCGATGAAATCCATCAGCTTCTGTGCCAGAATCGCATGACCGTCATCGTTGAAATGCAATCCGTCTGCCGTGTATTTCTCATACTGTACGGGATCGTGAGGATCGATGCCAAGATCACGGTACAAATTCAACACGGGAATGTTGAAGTTCTTTGCCGTTTCCTCGATTACCTCAACGTAAGCCAACAAAGGCTTGGCATCTGTATTTTTGCCCTCTCTGGGAGAGGGAGCGAGATCATTGACGTTTCCGTAGTTGCAACGGGCGGGCGTCATAAAGACGATCGGCTTGCCCGCGAAGCGTTCAAGCAGGTAATTCATCAAGAAATACACGCCGCCGCAAAAGGTTGCGGGCGTGGTATCACCGATGACACCGAACGGTGCATCTCCGTGAATATAATCATTCACTCCGCCGTAAACGATCACCATATCCGCATTTTTGTCCAGGTTGTAAGCGCGTCCGCAGAAGCAAAGATCGTGCCGTGGCTTTGCGCTGGCATGAATTTGATGCGCGATTCGCGTGCCGCCAATACCGTAGTTATTTACCGCCGCAAGTGCGCAAGCCTTTTTGATGCGATTGTCGTAACGACAGCTTTCAATATCGGCAACCCCTGCACCCTCGGTGATACTGTCACCCAAAAAGTTGATTGTAAAGCCTTTGATTTCCATAATCAGTCCTCCGTTTTTTGGTATCGACTTATCATATCACGATTTTTGGGTTTTGTCAAGTGCAGATAGCAACGGTTTGCTTCTTTTTCAAAAAAAGAGAAAAACATTTAAAAAGAATTCCTCCGAACGATCCTGTGCCTCATCAGCATCAAAAGGCACGCGGTTGTAAGACATGCTATACTTGCCAATTCATAGCGTGACCAAACACCGATCAACAAGGATAACGCGCAAAAGCAAAAGGAAATGGTCAATAAAATTCGTGCGCACTGTGCGCTTGAAATCCCCGCATCGCAAATACGGTGGTGCAAATGTCCGCGATCGGCATAAAACGGGCTTTTCCCACGCAAGATCCGACGCAGAACCGCAGCCGCCAGATCGGCAAGAGGATACGCAAAAATCAACAACGGTAGCATCGGAATCTCTACTCCACCGTGCAAGCGAAACAAGTCCCATGACATGACCCCCAACCAAAAGCCGACACTCCCCGAGCCGCAGTCCCCTGCAAAAATCACGGCGGGATGCCGATTAAACACCCGAAAGCCAAGCAACGCAACCGCCAAAGCCGCAGACAAAGCCGCGCGTTCGGGCATTCCGAGCCCGACGAAAAAAAGACTAACCGTAAAAGCCTCCATTGCAGCACAGCCGCAAAACAATCCGTCCAAGCCGTCGATAAAATTATGGGCATTGGTCAACAGAAGAATCCAAAAAAAAGCCCCAAACGCTTCCCAGCCCCGAGCACCGATTCCCTTGCCGACAACGGTCAACGAGCAAACCATCTGTATCAAAAGCTTCACCCGGGCCGGCAACGGGTTCACGTCATCGATCAATCCCAACCCCAGTATCACTGCACCAAGACCGACCGTATACCCCCAAAAAGGGCTGTCTATCCCAATCAGCGCACAGCCGAGGAAAAAGCCAAGACCGATTGCCAGCCCCCCGTTGCGCGGAATACTTTTGCGATGCATTCTCCGCCAATCCTTGGGCACGTCAACGGCACCGATTTTCCAAGCAAAAAGCCAGGTCATCGGCATCAAGCATATCACGAAAGAAAAAACCGCAAGCAACATCCATCCCATTTTATCACCCTCTTTTCATGCGTCGCAATTTATTCTTTCCCAAACGCAAAAAAAGATACCAAAAGAGGCTGTTTCCGCAACAGAAACAGCCTCTTGAACGTTATTTTGTTTAATTACGAAGCAGCCGTGGTGGTTTCAGCCTCTTCCTCGGTTTCCTCGTCGGAGGAGGAATCGTCTTCTACAACGTCATCGGGCAGATAGCCGTATTCCTTCATCCATGCATAGTAGAGCATGTAAGGAGAATCGAAGTATACGAAAGGCTCCTTGTAGTCACCACTGAAGTCGGGGTCGTAATCGCCAACCTCACCGTTAACCTTGTACTCAACCAGCTTGTAGGAAGCCAGTGCGCGCACGTTTCTGCTGAACTGCGACAGGTCGGGGTATTTCTCACCGGTCTTGTTGGTTCTGTCGGCTACGCAGAAATATGCTTCGACATCGGCTGCAATCACCTTGAGATCGGAATCTGTCGGCTTAGGAGTCTTCTCGCCGGTGCCGAGCAGTACGCTGAACGCCTTTACAACCTTCTGCATGGATTCCAACGCAGTTTTCATTGCGGTTTCCAACGCACGTTCATCAACCGCACCGTCCTCGGAGATTGCCTTCTTGCAATCATCCTCATAGGTCTTCACGATAGACGCATACTGGGTTTCCCAAAGCAACTCAACCTTTTCGTTCGTGTCTTCCATGAACTTCACAAGGTCGGTGTCAAGCGTTCCCATTCTGTCGTAACTGAAGTTGTCCTGGGTGGTGATTTCGCTGAAGTCGGTTTCGACACCGTTGATGCGCAGTACGGGAGTAACCTCTGCGTCTGCATCTGCAAGAACGGATACGTAGCTGAATACGTACGACAGATCTTCCTCGGAATCAAAGCCCATGCCTTCCGCGAACGAGATGTCAAAGTTGACAAGCAAATCATTCTTCTCACCGGTGGGCTGAACGACAAGATAGTTGGTATCGCTCACGCGTGCACGGTATACAACGAAGATATGCTCTACCTGATCCAGCGCAGCCTTCTCGCCTGCCGCATTTACGTAGGTGTAGTCGATACGAGCGCATTCTGCCACGTTACCAAGCGAATCCATATACACCTTCGACTTGGAATCATAGGTCAGCTTATTGCCTGCGGCATCGTAATAGGTTTCGCTGCCAACGGTCAACTCGTTGCCGTTTTCGTCGTAGTATTTTTTACTGAGCATCAAGTAGTTATTGGGAGTTCTCGAAATCTTCTTGTCAAGACCCAAAACCCACTCGATCAAGGTCGTATTCTTCAATACGGTTGCCTTGGTCAGCTCGTAAGTGCTGATGGAGTACTTTTCGGTATTGTTGAAATCGAATACCAAACGACCGTTCAAATCCTGCGTTGCAAATACAACGGGATCATCTCTTTCGATCACCAACGTTTCGGGATCGTCCAAGCTGGGAACGTACACACCGAGCGCATAACGGAAGCCAACCTGCAAGCCCTTTTCGGTATCCTTGGACAAGGATTTTTCAACGTCGGCATATACTACCGTGAACTCGTAAGGATCGCCGTCCTCATCAATGGTCTTGGAGGGAGTATCCAGCGAAATGTAGGAAACGTCGATATTGATACCAACGCGCTCACTCTTAACCTCGCCCGTTTTGGAATCCTCCAAATCAGCCATGATATCCGCAGGGGTATCCAAAATAACCTCTACCGATTTCCCTGCCTCGATATCGGTATTGTACAGATAGTAAACGGCTCTGTAGTAATCGTCGTCAACCTGATAGGTTCTCAGCGCATACATGCCGGGACCCTTTCTGTCGCACTCCTCGATAAAGTTCTTCAAGGTTGCATTCTGCATCACAACCGATTTGCTGTATCCGGTGGAGTACGAAACGGTGTAGCCGTCGTCGCCGATCACCACCTCGTCGTTCACGGGCTGTGATTGAATTGCATATTCACCCAAGTCAAAGCCGAGCAACGGGTCAACCAAGGATGCACGGTTCTGAATCTTACCGGTTTCCCAAATGTCGGGGGACATATTGTACGCGGGATCGGGATATGCGATGAAGGTATTACCGGTTGCATAGATGTCCATCATGTAACGGAAGTCGGGGTCGGACTTACGCTTCACCGACACGTTACCGTCCTCATCCTCAACCAAGGAATAGTGCATGTCCTCAACACCGTACTGCAAAATATTGCGGAACTCGGGGTTGGTGTTCAAGTATGTAACAACCTGCATGCTGCGGGATACGCTCACGGAATAAGAGCAAACGCCGAACATATGTCCGTAAATATCCTCGGAGGTTGCAGTGGGATATCCAACGACTACGGGGTAATAAGCGGTGCCGTCGTCATCAATATACTCACCCTTCGTCAAAATGGTGGAGTCACCGGTTGCGAACTTCACCGCAACCTTGGTACGCACGTCACCCTCGATACCGAAGTACTCCTTCATGCGGAACTCATTCAGCTTGAGGAAGCCGTTTGCAAATTCCTCGTTTTCAAACAAGCTGTCAAAGCCCAGAATCACGCTTCCGCGGTTCAGATCCGCCATGTTATCGTAATGATAGCCGAACACCGAGAACTGATCAAGCTGGGTGCTGTAATCGGTAGAGTCGATCGACCAATAATGTGCCAGGAGCTTCAAGCACTCCTCGTACGTGGAGTCGATCGGAATCACGTCCTTGTTGTTCTTGGAAACCGCATCAAGGAAGGAATAGAGGTTCTTGTTGTAAAGACCGTCAATCAGCTCCTCATCCCACCATGCGTGCATGTTGTACTCCTGCATCAGCTCTTTGTTGAGTAGCATGTACTTGTACTCACCGATGGTGTGGTTGTTCGGGATTGCGTAGGTGTTATCACCAACGCGAGCCGCCGACAGCAACGTACCGGACACGTACTCGTAAAGCTTCTTCGAGGAAACGTCCAGCTCGGTGTTCAGATTTGCAAGCCATCCCTTGCCGACGAAATCAAGGTACATATCCTCGCCTGCGATGTAGATGATGTCAACCTGATTTGCCAAAAGCTCGGGGTATTTGATAACCGTCATACCAAGGTCGTTGGTTTCGGTTGCGTCGGTAACCTCTTCAGTCTTTTCAGCCGTCGTTTCTTCACCGTCTTCCGCTTCGGTTTCTTCTTCATCAGGCTGCAAGCTCTCCTGCAATGCTGCAAACTTTACGATGGCATCGTCCAGCTTTTCACGATACTCATCCTCGGTCAGGAAGTTGACAACCAGCTTGGTTTTAAACTTCGAATTGGTAATTGCGTTCAGAGCAGCGCTAACGGCAGCGGCATTGTCCGCCGAAACCTCCTCCTCACAAACAACCCACATGGACAGCGTCATTGCCGCTTGAGATGCGGTTTCCGTGATTTCATCTTTTGCCTCTTCATCACTCTTCTTCGAGCATCCGGTCAGGACCACTCCCAGAACCATTACAAGGCACAAAAGCAGACAACACAGTCTTTTTTTCATGTTGTTTCCTCCCAGTTTTCCCACTTGTCCAAGGTAAACGAGGTCTACCTCGACATAGTTACATTTATACCCCTACATTTTACACTATTTTTCCGAATCTGTCAAGTGAATTTTTTGTGACGTTCACGCTCGCGCGTACGCAAGCAAACAAATCCGACATTTTGTGTTCACAATTAGATGTGATATCGCACAAAATCAATTCCGTTATTTTGTGCTTTTAACAGTTCTTTTGGCTCTTTTTAACAAACATAGCCATCATTTTTTGTTCTCATAGAACAATTTTATTCCATAAAGCCTTTCAAATGTCTGGCGCGGCTTGGATGACGCAGCTTACGCAGTGCCTTGGCTTCAATTTGACGAATACGCTCACGGGTAATGTCAAATTCCTTGCCAACCTCCTCCAGCGTTCGGGTTCTTCCGTCGTACAAGCCAAAGCGCAATTTAATCACGTGCTCCTCACGGGGCGTCAGCGTATGAAGCTGCTTTTCCAGCTCCTCGCGCAAAATATTGGTTGAGGTCGCCTCGGCGGGAGAGGGTGTGTCGTCATCGGGAATAAAATCTCCCAAGTGACTGTCCTCTTCTTCACCGATCGGAGTTTCCAAGGACACCGGATCCTGCGCGATCTTCATGATTTCGCGCACCTTTTCGGCGGTCATTCCCATCTTCTCACCGAGCTCCTCTGCAGTTGCCTCTCTTCCAAGCTCCTGCAGCATCTGACGCGAATAGCGAGATACCTTATGAATGGTTTCTACCATGTGCACGGGAATACGGATGGTTCTTGCCTGATCGGCAATCGCACGGGTGATTGCCTGACGAATCCACCACGTAGCATAGGTAGAAAACTTATAGCCCTTGGTGTAATCGAACTTGTCCACAGCCTTCATCAAGCCGAGGTTTCCCTCCTGAATCAAGTCAAGGAAGAACATTCCGCGTCCAACGTACCGCTTGGCAATGCTGACAACCAAACGGAGGTTTGCCTCTACCAATTCGGTTTTTGCCGTATCATCTCCGTTCATCATGCGCTCGGCAAGCTCACGTTCACGCTCGGTGGTCAACAACGGAACCTTACCGATCTCCTTGAGATACAACCGAACCGGGTCGTCGATTGCAAGTCCCTCCTGCTCCAACACGCGTTCCATGTTCTCGCCGGCACCGAACTTTTCAACCTCGCTCTCGATTTCGTTCATTTCCTCGGTAGAAATCTCTCCGGCAAAGACAATTCCGTTATCCTCAAGCGTTTCGTAAAGCTTATCAATGCTGTCAACGTCGAAATTCATTTCCTCAAGTGCCTCATCCAAATCACTTGCGGACAGCTTCCCCTTTTTTCCTTTTTCGATCAGCGTATCCATGCTGGATTTTTTTTCGGGAGCCTTTTCCTGTTCTCCGACTTCCACTTCCTCGATCGCTGCTTCTTTTTCGTTCATCGTGTTCATATTTTCTGCCTTTCCTTTATGTAGATTTCCTTTTTTTTCGCAAATATTCGATTCGATCGGAAAGTGAGCTTTCCTTGACCGATTTTTGTTCCCGAATATCCCGCAAGACCTGCACTGCCGAGCGAAAGACCGGCGGTCCGTTCTCGGTCAGCTGCTGTCTGGCGATCTCCATCCTTTGGATGCGTCCCATCTCGTCGGGAGAAAACTCCTCCCCCAACAGCTCCTCACGCAATCCGTGCTCGCTTCCGTGCATCCTCATAATCGCCGCAAAGACCCGACGGTTAAATTCGGTTACGAAATCGTCCGTTGACAGCTCGATTTCCCGCTTCTCCACCGCATGACGGTATTCTTCACGTAGCAAAAGAAGACCCAAAACCGTTTCCTCTGCCGTGGTGGCGCGAGGATCCCTTGCCGCCTCGGTATTGACTTGGTCCCCGTACTTTTTCACCGAAGCCTGCGCCTCTCGGCTCCTTTGCTGCGCCGCCGCACGGCTTTGCTTTTTTCGGGCTTGCTCCACCGTGTTCTTCAGAACGTCCACGGGCAGCTCTAAACGCGCCGATGCCTGCGAAAGATAAACCTCTCGCTCCACGGGTGACCAATACTCGGCAATCAAAGCGCAGATCTCGTTAGATGCCTTGATTTTGTCGGAGCCTACCGACAGATCGTACTTGGAAAAAATGCGCTCGGCTTTGTAGTCAAAGCCGGTTTTACTTTCCTCCAACGTACGGCGAAAACGATCCGCACCGAATTTCTTGATGTATTCGTCGGGATCCTTTGCACCGTTCAATTTGAGTACACGCACGTCCATTCCCACTTCGCCCAGAATCCGCATTGCCTTGCTTGCCGCATTTTGTCCCGCCTCGTCGGCATCATACGAAATAACCACCTTTTGCGTGTACTTGGAAAAGATCCGCGCATGATCGGGAGTAATCGCGGTACCCAAGGTTGCAACGGCATATTCGAATCCCGCCTCATGCAAGGCGATCACGTCCATGTATCCCTCACATAAGATCATTTTTTCGGCACAACAGTTTTTGGCAAAATTCAAGGCAAACAAATGCCTGCTTTTTTTGAATGCGGGAGTATCGGACGTATTGAGATATTTCGGCTTGGAATCATCCATCACTCGTCCGCCGAAGGCAACCACGTTTCCCGACGGATCGATAATCGGAAACATCACGCGGTTTCGGAACAGATCGTATGCCCGTCCGGTTTTTTGGCTTTTTCCGCACAGATATGCCGCAATCAATTCCTCGTCACTGTATCCCAACCGATGCATATGATCGGTCAAGGAATTCCAGCTGTTGGGAGCAAAGCCAAGACCGAAGTGCTTTACGGTTGCCACGGAAAGCTTTCGCTCCTCGCAAAAATAGTGCATGGCATCGCGTCCAAGGTTCCCGTCGAACAGACACGCGCGAAAGAACTTCGCCGCCTCAAGGTTCATTTCCAAAACCCGTTTTCTTGAAACGCCACCCCGATTTTCGCCGTCGTTCTCCTTGGGAAGCGGAAGTCCCGCACGCGTGGCAAGATATTCCACAGCGTCCGGAAAATCAAGATTTTCCGCTTTTTGCACGAAGGTAATCACACTTCCCCCCGCGTGACAGCCAAAGCAGAAAAACATTTTTTTGCCGGGAGATACCGAAAACGAAGGAGTTTTTTCGCTGTGGAAGGGACAGCGACCCAGCAGATTTGCGCCGCTTCGCTTCAATTCCACGTATCTGCCGATCAACTCTTCGATATCGGTCCTATCCACAACCTCCTGTATAAAATTCTCGGGAAATCTCATGCAATCTATCCTTTCAAAACAAATCCCTTAATGGGTCCACTCGCGCGGAATAAACAAAGCCTTATAGGTATCGATGGCATAACGGTCGGTCATGCCCGAAATAAAATCACAAACGCAACGCTCCACACCGTCGGTTTCCACGTTGCCGAAATAGAAAGCAGGCATTTTTTCGGGATGCTCGGAAAAATAGCGGAAGAGCTGCCCGATCAATTCCTTTGCACGACCGTCCTGCGCCTTTGCAATCGGATTGGTATACACCGCATCGAACATAAATTGCCGCAATCGATCGGTAGCATCCTGAATTTCGGGTTTCATTTTGATCTCGTTCTGATCGGTGCTTTCCGTAACGATCGCGCCAACCATCGTGTTAATGCGCGCACTGTGCGTCTGTCCCAAAATTTCCCGCAAATCGGCGGGAACGTCCTCACCGGTCAAAATTCCTCCGCGAATCGCATCGTCGATATCGTGATTGATATAGGCAATGCGGTCGGCAAATTTTACGATGACTCCCTCTAAGGTTGCCGCCATGTGCTTGCCCGTATGGTTAACGATTCCGTTACGAACCTCCCACGTCAGATTCAAGCCCTTACCGTTATTTTCCAAGCGTTCCACCACGCGAAGACTTTGCTTGTAATGCGTAAAGTCCTCTGAATAATACTCCCGCATCGCATCCTCGCCCGAATGCCCGAACGGCGTATGCCCCAAATCGTGCCCGAGAGCAATCGCCTCGGTCAGATCCTCATTCAAATAAAGGGCTCTTGCAATGATCCGCGCGATCTGGGCAACCTCCAGCGTGTGTGTCATACGCGTGCGGTAATGGTCACCCGTGGGTGCTAAAAAGACCTGCGTTTTATACATCAAGCGGCGGAAGGATGCCGAATGAATGATACGGTCGCGGTCGCGTTGAAACGGAGTGCGGATATCGCAAGGAGTGCAAGGATACTCGCGCCCCTTGGAATCGGCGGTCAGACACGCATACCTTGAAAGGGTTTGCTTTTCTCGTTCCATAAACAGTTCGCGTAAGGTTGACACGGCAATCGCCTCCCGACAAAAATTCTGATTCATATATAAGATACGCAAAAATTCGTCGAAATACTTTTTTATGGGGGATCTTTTTTCAAAAATCCCCCATAATTGATCATTTTATCGATAATCAAAGCGATGTCCGCGCACGCGCGGCTCGGTTTTTCCGCTGCTTGTTTCACGGACGAATCGAAACAGATCCTCCACAACCGCATCCTTCACGGAAAACAGCACGCTAACCCGATCCGAAAACACGGTATCGTCGGTGATGGCACCGAAGCGCGGAAGCTCTGCAAGATATTTCTGATACTCGGAATAGGAGCATTCAAGCTCCAGCTCGGTATATTGCTCGTAAGTAATGATATGTGCCGCCTCCAAGGCGAGCTTTGCGGTGTGAGAATACGCGCGAACCAAGCCGCCCGCCCCCAAAAGGATTCCGCCGAAATAGCGCGTTACCACAACGACCGCATCGGTGACTCCCGACTTGCGGATGGTTTCCAAAACCGGAACGCCCGCAGTGCCCTGAGGCTCTCCGTCGTCCGAATAGCGCGCAACGATCTCGCCCTTCATCAAATAAGCCCATACGTTATGCCGCGCATCCATATATGCGGATTTCTGACGCTTGACGTATGCCTCTGCCTCTTCCTCGCTTTTGACGGAGATCGCATGCCCGATAAACACCGATTTCTTCTCGGTAAATTCCGCTTCTCCCTCGTGTTCCAAAGTCGTATATAAAACAGCCACGGTCAATCCTCCTTGGGTTCGGTCCATTCGGGGTCAAAGCGACGCAGCATTCCATGCACGCGTGCATCCACGACCGCCGTTACCAGCATTTTCTCCGCACCGTATTCCACGTCCTCTACGGTTGCCTCGCGGTAAAGCGTATTGAGTGCCGCCCCCTCTCCGTTCGGGATATGGAACACCACGGTTCGCTTTCCGTCATGCAAAATTTCCTGCAAGGCTTCGGTCAACCGATCGATCCCCTGTCCGGTTTTCGCCGATACCGCAACCATTCTTGCGCGTTCGGCGGGAACGCCGATGGAGGGAAGACCGCAGGCCCCGAGATCACATTTGTTCAAGACGTACAAGGTCGGTTTATCGGAAGCTCCCAGCTCCTCCAAAAGCTTCTCGGTAACCTCCAGCTGTGCGCGATATTCGGGATCGGACACGTCGATTACGATCATCAACACGTCGGCATAGACCGCTTCGTCCAAGGTCGATTGAAATGCCTTGATCAGATGGTGCGGCAATTTGCGGATAAAGCCTACGGTATCGGTCAAGAGGACACCTTCTCCCGTGGGCAATTCGAACTTACGGGTCGTGGGATCGAGCGTTGCGAACAGCTTGTCCTCGGCAAGAATCCCCGCGTCTGTCAAATAGTTCAAAAGGGTTGATTTCCCCGCATTCGTATATCCCACGATAGCGATCTTCGGCACGCCGCTGCGGTCACGCGCCGCACGCATCGTCTGACGGTTTTTGTCCAGAATCCGAAGCTCCGACTCCAAAGCCACAATGCGATGCTTCATGTGGCGGCGGTCCGACTCCAGCTTGCTCTCACCCGGACCGCGCGTTCCGATTCCGCCGCCCAGGCGCGACAGATCCTTTCCCTGCCCCGTCAGGCGCGGTGCGGTATACTTCAGCTGTGCCAATTCGACCTGCAGCTTTCCCTCGCGGCTGACGGCATGCAGCGCAAAAATATCGAGAATCAGCATGGAACGGTCGATCACGCGCACGTCGTTGCCGATATCCTCTTCCAAATTGCGAATCTGCGAGGGAGAAAGCTCCTCGTCAAACACAACGAGCTCAATCTCGTTTAACGAGCAAAGTGCGGAAAGCTCGCGCACCTTGCCCGAGCCGATCAGCGTACGAGGATCAGGCTTCTCCTTGTTTTGCACCAATCGCGCAAAACAAACACCGCCCGCGGTATCCAAAAGCCGTTCCAATTCGTCAAGGCTTTTTTCAAGCTCCTCGGCATCGTCGTCCCCCGTGCAGATCCCAACCAAAATTGCTTTTGATTTTGTGTATTCCATAAAAACCCCCTTAACGGTTTGGGTAACATTCGTATCAAATAATAACGGGCGAGCCATTGCGACTCGCCCGTTTATCAGGAAACCCGACGAAAGATATTACTTCTGAGAGGAAGCAAGTCTCTTCTTGAACTTATCCACACGTCCGCCGGCGTCAACAAACTTCTGCTTACCGGTAAAGAAAGGATGGCACTTGGAGCAGATATCAACTCTCAAATCACCGCCCTTGGTGGACTTGGTTTCAACAACCTCGCCGCAAGCGCATCTGATGGTGCATACTTCGTAGTTAGGATGGATTCCGTCTTTCATTTTCATGTACCTCTTTTCAAAAATTTGATGTTCTTTGACATCGAGAATCACGTCATGCGTGACAAACAAAGGTATTATATCACAACAAAGCGAAAATTGCAAGGGGTTTTCAAAAGTTTTTTGATTATTTTTCAGAAATCGAAGCAGATGACACACCAATCGGCAATTCCAGGAAGGACCGATCCAAAATGACGGTATTCGTGGAGATTCGTGCTGTTGTCTGTTCGGCAAAGAGCCCTCGCTGATTGGTATGCGGTACGTAATGCGGATATGCCGACGAGGAAATATCGATGCGAAGCTTTTCGCCATTTTGAACGACAAACGCGTGCTCGTCAAAGGAAAAATCCATTTCCAGTGTATCCCCCGGACGGTACGCTGCATCAAAGTTGGAAATTTGGTTGATGTCATCTCGCAAGCCGTAGTCGCCCCCCTCCTTACAAAGACTCAGGCGCAGATAAAAGCAGGTATCCTCACAATCCGATTGAACCGTCAGCTTCGCTTTGATCTTCCCTTTTACGAACGTATCCTCGGAAAACGGCTCGGTATACAAGCTGATCACATCATACCTTGCGTTCGGTTGGTTCTGCCATGCGTTTCCACCGAGATTTGTGGAAAGTCCCCCTTGGAAACTTGCAGGCGCATAGGGGTTGTATTTGTAGGTAACAGACCCTTTCCCAAGCACGAGCTTTTTCGTCTGTCCGGCATCGTAAAAATCGTCACAGCACCACTTGTTGTCAAACAGCTTGTAATAAGTCACCTTGCCCCTTGCAAACGGCGGCTCGCATTTTCCGCGAACCGAGTCCGCCCATCGCACCGGATATAAATCAAATTTCTCTTTCAAAACGCCGTTTTCAAAAAAGATCGGCTGATCGGTTCCCTTTCCGCCGTGTTCAAAAGGATGGACGGCAAGGGCAGATTGTGCGCGTGTTTGGTCGTCCAGCCCATGCCACATATCAAACACGCCGCCCGCATAAATGTCGTAAAATCCCGTTACCAAGAGGATGGGAATGTTTGCATGCTTTATGGCATCGTGTGCTTCACCGCCGCCATAGCGTGTTTGCCAAAAAGGATCGTTTCTGTCGGGATGGCGCAGGATCTCGTCAAAATCCTCGGCGGACTCCCCCAGCACGGTCTTTGAAAACTCTGACAGAGGCAGCATACGGTACGAATCGGTGGTATAGCTTTTTTTCAGCTTGCTCTTGTGCTTGTACATCTTGACGTACCACTCACCGTGCAACCCCATTTTGTAAAACCCGTTTCGATAGTTGCAGTTATAGCGCTCGCAATCCTGCACCTCAAGAATGGCTCCTCGAATGTCGGGTGCAAACGGCGCGGTTACAAAGTGGACCGACGAGGTATAGCTCCCGCCATACAAATAAAGCTCTCCGTTGTAAAACGGTTGTGTTCGAATCCAATCCTGCAAGAACAGCCCGTCCTCGCGCTCGTAAATGTACGGAACACAATCTCCACTGCTCTTTCCTCTGCCGCGGCAATGCTGAAAAACAACCGCGTAGCCGTGCTCCACCCAAGCCGCGTAATGCGAAAGCCGTTGCTCACAGACCTCTTCCTCCGAAAGCAGCTCTTCCGCGTCGACGTAAGGGGAGCGATAAATCATCGTCGGAAACCGCCCCTTGTCACTTGGCAAACAAATCACGGTAAACAACTCGGCTCCCGCATATTCCAAATAGCGGAATTGAACGATCGGTTTCATACTCTTCCCACTCCTCTAAACAGCATTCTCAAAGCTTTTTCAGCCACGTTTCGATCAAATCGGCTGTGAAATCGTATCCTTTTTTGGTCAAATGCTGCCCGTCGCAATAGTATCCCGTGTTTTCCGCGTGATTCTCTTCTTTTGGTTTCGTTGCATCATACATATACGGAAGATACGGATTGAGGTAGCATCCGTTCCAAAGATCGATGTACGGGATTCCCCACTTTTTGCAGATTTCTACCGCACGGTCAAAATAGATGCGGCGGTTTTCGTATTCCGCGCTTCCGCAAGCAGCCATTTTTTGTGCTACGATAAAGCCGATCTTTTTATCCATCCAATACTTCGTTGCTCTGTAAAAAACGCTCTCCAGCGCACCGCAGAAGGTGTTTCTGTCGTAATTGCCGCTGTAATCGGACTTCTCAAAGCTACCAAGCTTGGTCGGCTTGTCCCCGAAAACCGCATTTCCGAGCAGATCGGCATCATTCGTACCGCCTTCAAGGATGACGTAATCGGCATTGGGATACTCCTCAAACATTAAATCAAGGGTACCTGACACAGAATGTCGCACCTTTCCCGTTTGCCGTAAAACGTTGGATTCGGCAACCGTTCCGCCTCCAACCGCATAATTTTTATATTGCATGGCATTCCGTTCCGCAATACGAGTTGCCCAGCTTCCCTCTCTCTCTGACCCCGCGCAAATAGAATCGCCGTTCCAAAGAATCGTTTTTCCGTACAGTCGATTATTGTTTTCCATACCGCAAAATCTCTCTTTCGTTATCAATCAATCTAACACGTTTATTATAACGCATTTTCGCTACCGTGTCAATCACTTTCCGCCGATTTTCCAAAAACACGGGCAGATGCGTTTTTTGCGCACCTGCCCCTATAAGAAGGTCTTATCCGCTTCGCGGCTTCCCCTTGTTCCGATTGGCGGGATTTTCGATCAACCGTCCGTCCTCGGTAAAGCGCGAGCCGTGGCACGGGCAATCCCATGAATGCTCCAAGCGATTATATTTCAGCGCACACCCAAGATGCGGACATCGCGGAACGGTAGGGGTTAAAATCCCCTTTGCCGACTCAAGCAAATTCACAGCGGTTTGCCAATGCAACACCGAGCGCGACGGATCATAAACCTCTGCATACGGATTTTTTCGATCGGTCACGAGATCTGCAAGCAGCATTGCCGCCACCATAGACGAGGTCATCCCCCATTTGTTGTAGCCCGTTGCAACGTATACGTGCGGCATTTTCTTGGAATATTGACCGATATACGGAAGACCGTCAAGCGTCATACAATCTTGCGTTGCCCAACGGTAGCGGACTTGAGCATTGGAATAATGCCCCCTTGCAAATTGCTCCAATTCATGCCAGCATCCGCCCCGTTTGCCGGTTCGGTGTGCGCCGCCTCCCAACAGCAGCATCCCGTCGTAGTTGCGAAAGCTCAATCCATCCATCGCGGCATCGACGTACATACCGCCAAGATTCGGTGCGTCCTCCAACCCCAGCACGTAGGATCGGTGCTGGTACATTTTCAAAAAATACAGCCCGTGCCGATTGATAAACGGAAAATGCGTTGCCACAACCACTCGTTTGGCACGAATGCCTCCGTGATCGGTCCGCGCACCGTTCGGGGTGAGCTCGACAACACGCGTATTCTCAAAGATCCGCAGCCTTTTTGCCAGTGCGTATGCCAGCTTCAACGGGTGAAATTGCGCCTGCTGCGGCACGCAAACAGCCCCCTCGGTGCCAAAAGGCAGAGGCAAGTGCTCTGCAAAACGAGCCGTTCCTCCCAAGGCGTTAATCGCGCTGACCTCTTCCTCCAGGCTGCGGCGATCCTTCTTGGCATACACGAAGGAATCAACCTCTTCCCAATCACAAAAATAATCGGCACAAAGCTTGCGGTATTCCTCCAGTGCCTCGGTTTGGGAACGCAAGTAGCCTTGCGCGACCGTTTTTCCAAGTCTGCACAGCGTTTTCTCATAAAAAAGCCCGTGCTGAATTGTCAGCTTGGCGGTGGTGTTTTGCGTAACGCCTCCGCAGATCTTCTCCGCCTCGCAGAGAATGCAATCCACACCGCGCTTTTGCAGCATATACGCGCATAAAATTCCGGTCATTCCTCCGCCGATAATCAACACGTCGGTCCTTTGATCTCCACACAACGCTTCAAATTCAGGCTTTCTCACAGTATCGCGCCAAACAGATTTCATCGATATCACCTCTTCGAAAACCAGTATTCCCAAAAAGGTCACTTTTCATAGCAAATAACGAAAAACGCGCGGATTTTACAAGGAAAACCACACGCGTTTACGCAAGTTATATGTAATATGCAACGGCAGCCAAGCGTTTTGCCGATTCTCCAAGAGATTTCAGATAAGCAAACTCGTTCGGACTGTGAATTTTTCCTCCCTCAACCCCCAAAGAATCTATACACGGGATTCCGAATGCCGTAATGTCTGCCGCATCTGAGCCGCCTTTTCGCTTTGCAGCTTTCAGGACAGGAAGCCCCGTCTGTTCAAAAATACGATTCATATCCTCCAACAACGCGCGATTACGCGCACAGTCTTCCATCGTCAACCGATATCCCTTGTGCCAAACGGAACAGGTACAGCCCTTGACATGCTCGGTTGCCGCCAGCTTTTGCACATAGTCACAGATCCACTCGTATTGCTCCATCGTGGCAAAACGGACATTCGCCTTGAAGACACATTTTCCAGGGACGGTATTCGGAACGCTTCCGCCACTGATAACCCCACAGTTACAGGTCAAGCCATCATCATCCTTGAACTTATCCAATTCCAAGATTTTATATGCCGCATCAACGATCGCATTTGCACCCTTGGTTGCACAATTTGAGGAATGTGCCTCTTCTCCCGTAACGGTAAAGGTGAAAGTGACAATCCCCTTTCTGATCAGACATGCCTCTCCGACAGTCCCACCCTCAAGATTCAAAAATGCAATTGAATCCTTGGCTTTTTCGCAAATATAGCGGATGGTTTGCTTTTGGCTCGGTATGCTTCTCTTCTCTTCATCACTTTGCAAAAGAAGCTGTACGGGACGCGCGCAAAAACCGGATCGCGCCAGTGCCTCCATCGCAAGAAAAGCGGCAACAATTCCCCCCTTGCAATCGGTAACACCGGGTCCGTAGATCTTTTCTTCGTCTACGTGTACAGCAGGTGTCCCAAAGGAACCGATCGGATGCACCGTATCCATATGTGCGGAAAAGCTGATCGGTGCTGCCTTGGCATCGGGGTTCATGGTAATACAAACAGCATTCCCCGCAACCGGATGTTCCATCACTTCGACTGCCCAAGCATGTTGTTTGGCATGCTCAATGCAATAATCCCCCACCGCATCAACGCCTGCCTTGCAATCGGTGGGGCTTTCGATATTACAAATATCTTCCCAAAAGGTAAGGTAAGAAGGATATAATTCATCAATCGTTTGGAACAGCTTTTCGGAATTCATTGCGATCTCCCCGTTTCATTTTTCTCGCTTCTATTATAGCAAAGAAAATCGCCAAAGTCAACCCCCTGAACAACAGAAAAGCATCAAACACCAAATGCACGCGCCAAACGCTCGGTTGCCTCACTGAGCTTATCATAGTCGGCGGCATAGCAAAGGCGCAAATACCCCTCCCCATCGGGTCCGAACGCACTGCCGGGTGCCGTAACGACGTGCGTTTTTTCCAAAATGTATTCAGCCGCTTCAACAGAGGACATCCCAAGCCCCTTGATACTTGGGAAAACGTAGAATGCCCCTTTGGGACAGTGGCAAGAAAAACCGCGAAGACGGTTGAGCTGATCCACGATCAATCTTCTGTTACGGTCATAATGGGCAACCATCCGTTTGACATCCTCTTCCGCGCGATAAAGCGCCTCGCATGCCGCAAGCTGCATCGGTTCGGGAATACTCGCGATCATATTCTCGTGCAGCTTAATAAGGTTTTCGATGATACGCTCGTTCGCACAGATGTACCCCACACGGAAGCCGGTCATGGAATAGGTTTTCGACAAGCTGTTGATGGTCAGCACGTACTCTTCAAGCCCCTCGATAGAAGCCAGACTTTTCTGCTCAAAGCCGTCGTAAACGATCTTTTCGTAAGGCTCGTCGGAAATGATAAAGATCTTATGCTTTTTCACGAGCTCCGCGATCTTTAAAAGGTCCTCCCACTCCAAAACTCCGCCCGTAGGATTGGAGGGCGAATTGATAATAATCAGCTTGGTTTTTTCGGTAATCAGCGGCTCAATGATGTCAGCGGTCATTTTAAATCCGTTTGATTCGTCTACCTTTGCATAAACGGTTTTTCCGTTCACCATATCGATCTGCCCCTTGTAATCGGGCCAGTTGGGACCTTGGATAATCACCTCGTCACCCGGATTGACCAGCGTCACCATCGCCAGCATCAGTGCCTGCGTTGCCCCCGCCGTTACGATCAGATTTTTATCGGGATCGGCATAAATGCCGTTTTCGCGCTGCAATTTATCGGCGATTGCGACGCGCAACTCACGAATCCCCGCATTGGGCGTGTATTTGGTTTTTCCGTCCCGAAGCCCCTGTACCGCGGCATCGATCACAAAATCGGGGGCGGGAAAGCAGGGCTCTCCCAAGGTCAGATTGATCGAATCGGGATATTTTTTTGCCAATTCAAACATACGGCGCACACCGGATGGCATCGCATTTTGCGCCGCAAAGCTCAACGGTAGTCCTTTATCCATCTGTTTCATCCTCCAAATCGGGTAATATACAAGGCTTGCATTTATGCTCCATCAAAGAGATCATCGTCTGACTCTTCACCACTCCGTTCTGTCCCTTGACCCGCAACAAGAGCTGCTCCAATTCCTTGATGTCCTTGGCACAGACCTTTAACATGTAGTCGTATCCGCCGCTGATGGCATAGCACTCCAAGATGTCGGCTTCGGCTTGAACGAAGTCCATGAAATTTTCCACCCCTTGCGCATACTGCAAAACCACCAGAATAAATGCCGAAACCGGCTTTCCGACCTTTTCTCCGTCGGTCAAAACGGTATAGGACGTAATCACCCCGTCCTTTTTCAAGCGGGACAGCCGCTTGTTGGTGGCAGGCACGGAAAGATTGATTGCACGGCTGATCTCCACCGTCTGTACCCCTGCATCTCCGGCAAGAATATGCAATATTTTCTTATCGATCTGATCCATGTTGCCCTCCCAACGCTCTTATTCCTTTCTATTGTACCATGGATTGGCAAAAATGCAATATTTTTTCAAAAAAAAGAGCAAAAAAATATGTTTTATTCTTTTTTTATTTTATTTTCGATCAGAATAGTTCTTCCAAGGGAACGTACTCTTAAGAACACTTTTGAGTGTGCGTTACCTACCGATAGGAAAAGGACGGAGATTGCATTCGCTTTCTCCGTCCCTTTTTCTTGACAAGCACTGACTTAATTAAAGACAGCAATATTTTGTCAAAAGTAACGCAAAGGCACTTTTGACATTAGCATATCAAAAGAGCTTTTGCTTACCTTCCGGGAGGGAGAAAGAAGCCTCCCCTGTGTAAGGGGATGTGGCAGCTGTAGGCTGACGGAGGGGTTGTAAAAGCAAGATTTCACACAGGACAATCCCTCACCGCCTACGGAGATATATCGCACGCGATACGCGTATATCGCAAATCCCGAAAGAGATTTATATCGCTGCGTAGTGTCCTTAAGGGTACTACGCTAAAGAAGCGCTCCTTTTGAAGGATAAAAATGGACGAAAGATCCGATCAAACGACCGAAACGTCGGGATCCTCGCAGATCACGTCCAAAGAATATTTCCCTGCCAGCGCAGGTGCGGGATTTTCCCATTTCCCGTTTGTAAAGTCGGGGATCTCCACGGGTGCGCCGTTCATGGCGATCGATTGCTCGGAAAGAGGTCCGATGGCCATCCAAGCCACCGTATCATATGCGTCGATCGGCGTGTTGCACCCATGCTTCACACTTTCCACAAAGGCTCGGTTCACCAGCCAGTCCATACCGCCATGTCCTGCTTTTACCCCCTTGGAAACGTACTCCGCATGTAACGGATGGTCGTATTTGGCAAACATTTCGGTTTCGTTTTCTCGGATTCCGTCGCCCATTTCAGGGAAATAGACCACATGCCCCTCTTCCGAGGACATAGCTTTTGTCCCTCTGACAGAAAAGTTACGGCTGTAGTAAGCGCGCGGCAAGGTGGTATCCAGGGTGAGTTGAATGGTTTCTCCGCCTGCGCAGGTAATGATCGTGTTTACAATATCGCCCTGCTTGTATTCCTTTTTCGCATGCCTGCTGTCCGCGCCAAAGGTTTCACCGGCATAATGCTTCAGCCCGACGCTTTTGGAAGCAAAGGAGGACAACCGCACCATGCGGTTTCCTCGGTTGATATTCAATACCTTGGAAATCGGTCCCAGCTCGTGTGTCGGATAGTTTTCCCGATTGCACCGTTCATAATGACCGATACGGTAATGCGGGATCTCGTCGGTATCGATTCCCTTGAAAAGATCCTCTGCATTGAGATAGTGATGATACCCGCCCGTACAGTGAACCAGCTCGCCGAAAAGTCCTTCCCTGACCATACGAAGCACCATCATCTCACGCCGTCCGTAGCAACAGTTCTCCAGCATCATCAAAGGAGCTTTGGTTTCCTCGTACGTACGGATCAAATCAAAGCATTCGTCGATCGTATCGGCACAGCCTACCTCAATCGCCGTATATTTGCCCGCTTTCATCGATTCCATTGCCATTTGCGGTCTGCCACTCCAGCCAATCATGATCACGACGGCATCAATATCGGGGTGATGAATCACCTCGCGGTAATCCGTGGTTAAAGCGGGCTCATAGCCACCGTTTTCGAGTACGATCTGTTTTCCGGCTTCAAGACGGTTTTGGGAAAGATCGCAAAGCATCACGATCTCAACGTCGGACATCTGTGAATATGAGTTTTTCAACACGCTTTTTCCGCGTCTTCCAAGCCCGATATAGCCGATCTTAACTTTTTCTTTCATCCTATTAATCTCCTGTTGACAAGCATTGCTTTTTCAGCTATAATCATTATAGCACATCGAAAAGCATCATACAATGCTAAAAAAGACACTAAAATGATAAAAATAGATAGTATCGAGGTAAAAAATGGATCTGAAAATCAAAAAGATAAAGAAAGAATTTGAAATCATCGGTTTTTATACCGCATTCCGATTCGAATGGAATGAAGCCTTTGTCTTCAACGGTGAGCGTCACCACGTATGGGAGATCGTCTATCTGGATTCGGGAAAGGTAGAGGTCACCGAGGATGAAAAGGTCTATACGCTTGAATCGGGCAACATTATTTTACACGCACCCATGGAATTTCATCGAATCCGCAGCACATCCGGCACATCTCCTTCGGGCTACATTATCAGCTTTGAAGCGTCCGGAGAGCTTCCCGAGCAATTGAAAAACGGCATTTTTGTGTTGGATCCAAACTCCGCAAGCAATTATGAAGCCATCGTCAAGCAGATTCAAGCCTTTTTAAAAGTGCCAACGGGTGAATTTGCAGGACAAGAGGCAGCGGCACGTCTAACGGCTTTCCTGATCGAAATTGCAAACAAAACCGGCTCAACCGAACGGCTCTCCAACACCCAAAGTGCAATGGCATACCGCACAATCATTTCGCTGATGACCAAACGCGTATGCGAGAATTGCTCCCTTTCCGAGATTGCAGCGGAATGCAACATCAGCACAAGCTATTTGAAATTACTCTTCAAAACCTATGCAGGCATTGCACCGAAACAGTATTACGCCCATCTGCGAACGCAATATGCCGCAGAATTGCTCAAAAACGGGTTGTCCTCTGCAGAGATCGCAAACCGAATGAACTTCTCTTCTCCAAGCTATTTTTCCTCCTTTTTCAAGAAGCAAACCCATCTGTTGCCCTCGGAATACCAAAAAAACGCTCCCGTTTAAAGCATCATCAAAAAAGAACTCCTTTCTGCAGAAAAGAGTTCTTTTTTCGAATTTAAAACTCAGGCTCGTAGCTTTGCTCAAACGGTGTCCAAAGTGCGCGGCGAACCTCAATATCCTTGATCGCAAGCATGGTGCAATACGGAGAAAAGCCCACGTGACCGCCGCTGATGTAGTTCGGATCGATCAGCTCGTTCACAAAAACGTCGTCGGCATACAAAAAGCTATGTCCCTCAATAATTCCGGTCGTAATGCGAACCTCACTGCCGGGAACGTAGGTATACGCACCGGTCAAGGATCGAAGACCCACCTCGGGGCTGCGTTCAATTCCGCTTTTATGCTCGTACCAGCCGTTCAAGCCAATGACGTAAGCATTTCCGAGATAGTCGATTTCACGATCCCAATGCGCACAAAATACTGCGTTGACGTCACGGGTTGCGGGCAATACGGTTTTTGCGGTAAATTGAAAAATCACGTCACAGTCAAAGCTCTGTTTGCTAAACAAAATACCGCCCTTGTTTCCGCGTTCAGCACCGATCAGCCACCCGTTTTCCTCTTTCCATTCTCCCGCCATTACCTGCCAATCCTTCTGCCACTCGGCATCGGGATTGCTTTTTAAAAGTATCGGACAATCCTCAATCTTTACCAATTTTCCAAGCAAATGCATTTCTTTCATAGAAAATCACCTCGTTTTTCGTTTTCAGCTCATTGTAACATACTCTTAGAGAATTGTCAATCCCCCAAACGGGTATTTTGACGCTCCGACTTTTTGAAATGTCGCATGATAAAAAGGACAAGAACCGTGCCGATAATCGGAAATACCGCACAAACCAGCATCCCCACCTTTAATCCAATCTGCTCGGGAGTACCACCAAACCGCTGCACACATTCAGCGGCAAACGCACTGACCGAGACGCGGTCCACCACAATACCAACCAGCTGCGGCGAAACCGAAGCCCCCAAGTCCCCGCCTGCTGCAAGGAGGGCAAATGCCGCAACACCGGCATTCGGGATTCTTTCCTCCATCATAATCAGGGTGCCGGGCCACAGCATAGAGCTGCAAAAGCCGGTTAAAATACAAGCGAAAAACGCAAGAATCACGTTACTTGTCAATCCAACGGTCAAATAGCATATACATGAACCGATCATCCCCAGCAACAAAACCTTGCAGATGTTTTTCCCGAATTTGGCATAGAGGATACGCGCAATTCCCAAAAGAACCGCAAACATCGCCACTCCCAGGATATCACCGACTGCCTTATCGACTCCCAGCGCGGCTTCCATATAGCTTGAAATCCAGTTCCCCATCGCATTCTCGGAGCAGCTGCCGAAAAAGATACACGCCACGCAAAGAGCAAGACCGATGCGTCTTTGCTTTGTTCCCTTTTCACCGATTGAGGGTTCGTGTGATTGCATATCGGGCATGGGAGAAACCATAAACAAAGCGGCACAGATAATCGGCAAAAGTGCTAAAAACATCACAAGGTACATCCAATTTTCCCTGCCGATAAGCTTCAGCGTCAGCGTGCTGATCAGCACCATCGTAACGACACCGAACGCGTACAGCGAATGCAACAAGCTCATGTCGCGTTGCGGGTTATCCGATGGGATCGCGGCAATCGTTGGGCTGAGCAACACCTCGGAAAGGCCTGCCGCCACGGAAAAGAGCACCGTTCCCAAAAACAACCCCAAGAAGGCTGCTTGCGGAAATAGGGTTGGAATGAGTGCATACAAAAACAAGCCCGCAGACGTAATCAACGGCATCACTCGGACAATTTTTTTTGCGTTGAAATGCTTGGAAAAAGCAGTGAAAATCAGATCGATTCCAAGTTGGGTACAAAAATTCACCAGCACCAGCGTTCCGAGTAAGGTATACGAAATTCCATACATCTCCCGAAGCGTCACAAACAAAAGCGGAGGCACGCAAAAAATCGAGGACATGGTAAAATATGCCGAATAACAGGCAAGACGGGTTCTTTTATAATTTGGGGTAGTTTGCGTCATTTTCATATCAGTTCCTTTTGTTAAAACAGCGTATAAAGTCCCAAGATTACTCGGCTATGCTTGGATTTTTCATCGAAAAAACAGACCCTTCACCGTGCAAAACACGAGAAACGAAATCAAGCTCGTGCAAAAGCGGTGATTCAAATTGCATCCCCGCCAAAATCGGCTGTGCGGCACCGTGATGATTATCCGAGCCTGCGAACTCTAAAAGCTCATAATTTTTGGCATACTGCATCGCCAAGCGGTTTTCGAACTCGGTTCGGCAAGCATTTATCACCTCAACGCCATGCACGGAACGCGGGAACAGCCGAATATGATCGATATATTTTGCCTCACGAAACGGATGTGCCTGAATAACCAGCGCGCCGCTGGTTATAAAAAAATCCAATTGCTCTCTCTTTTTCATGTCCATGATCTGAGAATTTGCAAGAAGCCACTCTTTGTTCAAGCCGTAAACCAAAAAATCGGTTCCACCGTAGGACGTTTCAAATGCAAAAAAGACCTTGATGCCAATTTTCTCACCGATTTTACGTCCGTCCTCGTAATCCGACACGAAATAACGAATGTTTTCCTCGTACGACGGCATCCAGCGTTTATCCTTCGGGGAATCAATAAAATGGTTGGTGATAAAAACGCCGTCATAGCCTAATTGTTTATAGAAGCAAAGATTTTCACGAACGTTGACCTTTGCGCATCGACTCACGGGAGAGGTGTGCAGGTGAGTTTCATATAAATATGGCATTGTTTCCTCCTTTTTGTCAAAAAAAAGACGCGAACCAAATCGGTTCGCGTTCGTTTTTAACTTACGTCCATAGAAAATCGAATAAAGAACATTGTGAGTTAAGCGAAACTCATAAATTGTTGTTTGAACCTGAAAGTTCAAGCCCTCGGTCTATTAGTATCGGTCAGCTAAATGCATTACTGCACT
>SVST01000017.1 GCA_015064155.1 Oscillospiraceae bacterium
TGTGTAGGACAATATTCTTACCTCCGTGTAGTTGTTTGTTGTGGTGACTACATTTTACACCTTGGTGAGAATATTGTCTATACTTTTTTGAGGTGTTGCACTTATTATTATAATCTGCCGAGGTGGCACGGCAACGCCGTGACGGAGGGATTGTAAAAGCAAAAATTTCATCGTAAAACAATCCCTCAGCCGCCTTCGGCGTCTGCTCCCTTTACACAAGGGAGCCTTTGGTTTGTGCGCCTCGAAAGTCTGTCTGCTTTTCCTCGCGCAAGCACTGCTTTTGTGGACACAAAAACGATGTCAACACAAGCCAAAAGTTAGATTATAGTGTCATCAAAGCTTTAAAATCTTCAGTCTCCCTAACAGGATCAAAACAACGATTGTTGTTCAAGCAACGAATAAAATCATCAACATCTGTTGTATCTGAATCTGTGACTGGGTGCTCTTCTTCGATAAGTGAAAATAGCGGAGCTGTGAACTTTATTGTCTTTTGATGATTTATTTTTGTCATTTCTTCCGCATGGTACCTTGCCTTTTTCAGTTCTTCTAATACACAGTTATATTGTTGTGTTTTGCAGAAGCAAAAGGCTTTGCTAATAGAATTGTATTGCAGCGTATTGTGATAATACTGAAAATTACCATCCGGAAACATAATATTCAGTATTTTTTCAACGGCTTCATACACTTCTATTGAGTCTTGACCAAATTTTAGTTGAAAGAGAAAGCTATTTAACTTTGTATTCGTAAGGCGTTGACAATGCTTTTTCCTTTCTTCACCCTCCAAGCACCAACAAAGCAGTTCATCCCTTTTCTCCTCATCCTCTTCTAACATAGCGTATTGCTTAGCTTCGTCCTTTTTTTGATTACAGCTAAGTGCAAGAACAATTCCGAACAGCGCTTTGGAATATAATTTTGAATCCTTGGTGTTATCTAAAACCAATCTATAATGTTTTGCTGAACTTTCAAGCAAACGAGTATATTCACTATTATCCAAGGTCGGTATAGCAACATAATATTCTGCAGATGCCAACCATTCCACATATTCCATATTTCCGGGATATTCAGCAACCGCACGCCGGGCGATTTGATAATTCTTTTCCTTGTCGTCGTGTTCCCAATATTTGTGGAATGCTTCATCAAATTCCGTTTTCCTCAAATCCTTTTGATAGGTTTCCATTCCAAGCAGATAATCGGTGGTTACGTTAAATAAATTGGCAAGCGGCGGCAACAAAGAAATATCGGGCATAGCAACATCTGTTTCCCAACGGCTAACCGCCTGCGGAGAAATAGAAAGAAGTTCTGCAAGATTTTCTTGTGTCATATTTGCTTCTCGTCGAAGGGATTTTATCGTTTGTCCAAATGTCATATAAACTATTCTCCTAATTTGATTACTCGACCGGTCTGTGACTATATTATACCAAGTTTTTGATCATTTGTCCACCTCTCGATAATTGCGAGGTGGTAAACTGAAAATTTAGTTTGATATAAAAGTTTGGCGCACCTGCTTTATCGCAGGTGCGCCAAAGGTGCCTTTGTATTGGTACGGGTAACAGGACTTGAACCTGCACATCGGAGATACTAGATCCTAAATCTAGCGCGTCTGCCAATTCCGCCATACCCGCGAACCGTTGTTATTATACTATCTTTTACTCTGTTTGTCAAGTTCATTTTTCGGAGATGCAGTTCTTTTCTTTGCTTTTTTTGCAAAAAGTCAAGGAAAACTTCTGTACCTATTGACAATTCGGGTTCACAGTGCTATAATAAGATGATTATTAAAAAATTCAGGAGTGTACAAAAATGAACAATTCCGAAAAAACAATGGACAAAATCGTTGCGCTGTGTAAAACGCGCGGCTTTATCTTCCCCGGCTCCGAGATCTATGGCGGTCTTGCCAACTCTTGGGATTACGGACCTCTTGGCGTAGAGTTTAAGAACAACGTCAAGCGCGCATGGTGGAAGAAATTCGTACAGGAGAGCAAGTGGAACGTCGGTCTTGACAGTGCCATCATCATGAACCCCGAGGCATGGGTTGCATCGGGTCACGTTGGCGGTTTCTCCGACCCCTTGATGGACTGCAAGCAGTGCAAGATGCGTCACCGTGCCGACAAGCTGATCGAGGAATATGCATTCCAGAACGGTCTTGACGACAACCCTGCAGGTTGGTCTTTCGAGCAAATGGCTGACTACATCAAGGAAAAGGGGATCGTTTGCCCGCAGTGCGGCAGCAACGACTTTGCCGATATCAAGAAGTTTAACCTGATGTTCAAGACCTTTATCGGTGTTACCGAGGACAACACCAACACGGTATATCTCCGTCCCGAAACCGCACAGGGTATTTTCGTAAACTTCAACAACGCGCAGAGAAGCTCCCGTAAAAAGCTGCCTTTCGGTATCGCGCAGATCGGTAAATCTTTCCGTAACGAGATCACGCCCGGTAACTTCGTGTTCCGTACCCGTGAGTTCGAGCAGATGGAGCTGGAGTTCTTCTGCAAGCCCGGCACCGACCTTGAATGGTTTGCATACTGGAAGGACTACTGCCACAAGTTCCTTTTGAACCTTGGTATGCGCGACGAAAATCTCCGCTTGCGTGACCACGACCCGGAGGAGCTGTGCTTCTATTCTAAGGCAACCACCGACTTTGAGTTCCTGTTCCCGTTCGGCTGGGGCGAGCTTTGGGGCATTGCCGACCGTACCGATTATGACCTTGGCCAGCATCAAAACCACAGCGGCAAGGATATGACCTATTTCGATCAGGAAACCGGCGAGCATTACATTCCTTACGTTGTTGAGCCCTCTTTGGGTGCAGACCGTGTGGCGCTTGCATTCCTGGTTGACGCGTACGACGAGGAAGTGATCGATGCGGAGAAGAACGACGTTCGTACCGTTCTGCATCTGCACCCCGCACTGGCTCCCTTCAAGGCTGCCGTGCTGCCGCTTTCCAAGAAGCTGGGTGACAAGGCTACCGAGATCTATGAGGAGCTTTCCAAGTACTTCATGGTAGACTACGATGAAACCGGTTCGATCGGTAAGCGTTACCGCCGTGAGGACGAGATCGGTACACCTCTTTGCATCACCGTTGACTTTGAAACGGTGGGCGACGATACCAAGCCCGCAGACAACTGCGTAACGGTTCGTGACCGTGATACCATGGAGCAGGTTCGTATCCCGATTTCCGAATTGAAGTCCTATATCGAAAAGAAGATCGAGTTTTAATTCTTGATCCGATACAGAAAACACAGCCCACTCATTGCGAGTCGGCTGTGTTTTCCTTTTTTGTTTTCCATTCCTTGGGGATCCATTTTCCGGTTAGATATATGACAATCATGACAATATCCTCGGCAAGCCAAGAGAAAATGCGGCTGAGAACCGAGCCGTAAATGCCGAACCTTGCAACGATGGGGAAGACCAAAATCAGTTGCACCACGGTTGCGAAGATCGAAACTCCATACAGCGTCCAAAGGGCTTTGACGCCGCGCAAAAAGCTGTGCAAAAGCGTGCTGACGGCATAGGTGACGTACAAGGGCAGCATGGTTCGCACAAGCGACACCGCAAGCGGAATGCTTTGCGCGCTTTGGGCATCGGTTAAGAAAAAGGATGCAAAAAATTCGGGGAAGATCATAAGGGGAATCATCAGTATTCCGCCAAACAGGAGCGATTGCCCAAGTCCCACCAAAACCGCGCGCCGAAGCATCGCTTTTTTCTCGGCAGGGGTTTTGTCCACTCCCATACACTGCGCAGAATAATTGCTTACCGTTTTTCCCGCGCAGGAATAGCAGTTGGTAACCCATCCCGCCAAGCTGCCAAAAATCGATTTTGCGGCAAGGGCAATGCCGCCCAGCGCGTTTATACTTGGGGAGGCTGCGAAATCAACTACAAACAAAGAGCCCTGCTGAAGCACCGAGACCGAGGTGTAGGAAAAGGAGTCGCGCAATTCGCGAAAAGAAATTTTTGCTTTGCAGGTCTTCGGAAGCACCTTTTGATAAAATTTTCGAAGCCGCCACAGATAAAACACCGTAACCACAAGGTCCGAAAATCCCGTGAAAAAGGCAATGCCGCCAATTCCCCAGTCCAAAACCGTTACCGAGAGCAGGTTTCCGCCGATATTGATGGCGGAGGAGATCAGGCGCAGATATAACCCATAGGAGCTGTTTCCCATAGAGGCAAGAATCACGCCGCCCAGCTGGTTGGTCACCTGCACGGCAAAGGACGCCATCAAAACGATAAAATAGATCTTTGCTTCGTGGCGGTAAAAGCCGCTTACGTTCAAAAAGTCCAAAACCGGGTCGCAAAAGAGGATCGCAACAAGGGAAATGAACAGCGGCGCGACAAAGCAAAAGAAGAAGTTGGTCAGGCTGTTGTTGCGTAGCTTTTCGTAGTTTTTCTCTCCAAACAGCCGCGCGGTATACACAGAAGCGCCCAGCGTGTAGCCAACGAACAGCATATAGACCAGCTGATGAAGCGAGGCGGTTGACGAAATGGCGGCAAACGATGATTCCCCCAAGAATCGCCCTGCGATGATCGAATCAATCGTGGAATACGCCAACCCCAAAAAGCCGGAAAGAATGGCGGGGATGGTAAAAAGAGCAAAGTTTTTGCTCATGCTTCCTTCGGTCAGATTTTTCATAAAGCACTCCTTGACAACGCTTTTTTGATTTGCTATAATGATAACAGATTTGCAACAATATAACAAGAATGTTTGAGAAAAATCAAAATTCTCATTTGTTCTCAATCTTGGAGGGGAAAATGTATCAAAAAGAGCGTGTAGAGGCTATTTGTGAGATTTTGAGAAAATACGGATACGTCACGGTGAAGTTTTTGAGCGCAGAGCTGGGTTACAGCACCGCAACGGTCAACCGCGACCTGAACCATATGGAAAAACTAAGCATGATCCGCCGCACCTACGGAGGGGTGGAATCCACCGAGACGGCGTACACGCCGCTGTTGTTTCGCTACGACGCCTACAAAAGCGCCAAGCGCGCAATTTGCAAGCGCGCGGCGGAGTTTGTGGAGGAGGGCGACACGGTCTTTGTGGATGCCAGCACCACCACGCAGTTTTTGGCGGAGTATCTGCCCAAAGCCAAGCCGAGCCTTGTAATCACCCCCAACACCGCTTTGGCGGCAATGCTTTCCGAGCAGGGGGTATGTGTGCATATCCTTGGCGGACAAGTGGTGGAAGCCCCCTATTTTTGCGGCGGCGCGGAAACCGTGCAGGCGGCGCGAAGCTACCGCGCGGATAAGTGCTTTTTGTCGTTGGCGTACGTCACCGAAAACGGAGAGCTGATCGCGCGGGAGGACAACAAATTTTTGTACAAGGAATTTTTAGCTCGCTCCAAGCAAAGCTTTTTGTTGCTTCATCACGGCAAGATCAAAAGCGGCAATATCTTCTGCGGAACGCTTGACGACGTAAGCTGTGTGATCAGCGATATCGATTACGACGAGGAGTATCAAGCGCGGTTTGGCGGCGTTCGGTTCGTGTGCGTGGAGAACAAGAAATAATTTGGACGCGTGCGCAGAAAACTCATGTTTTTTTACAAAAATCCCATTTACAAAAAAGCGATGGCGTGATATAATAAAAATGATTATAAATTCAATTAACGGAGCGGAACGACAATGGAAACAAACGTATGTAATTTGATCGCCGATTTGGTGGAGTATGCGGTGAAGGAGGGGCTTTGCGAGGAGGCAGATCGCACCTTTTATCACAACATTTTGATGGCGGAGCTGGGTGGCGGTGCTTTTGAAGCAGACCGTGCTCCCATTGCGCATCCCACGCTGGACGATATTTTGGAACAGCTTTGCGATTATGCGATTGCAAACGGTGTGATTGAGGATTGCGGCGTGACGGGAAGAGATCTGTTTGATACCAAGCTGATGGGACATCTGACACCCCGTCCGAGTGAGGTCATCCGCCATTTCAACGCGCTGTATGCGCTGTCTCCCGAGGCGGCAACCGACTACTACTATCACATCAGCTGTGCATCCAACTACATCCGCACCGAGCGTGTGAAAAAGGACTTGAAATGGGTCTATTCCGGCAAATACGGGGATCTGGATATCACGGTCAATCTTTCCAAGCCCGAAAAGGATCCCAAGGCGATTGCCGCTGCCAAAACGCAGAAGCAAACCGGTTATCCCAAATGTGCGATCTGCCGCGAAAACGAGGGCTATGCGGGCAGTCTTTCTCAGGCGGCAAGACAGTCGCACCGTCTTATCCCCATCACGATGGCGGGGGAGGATTGGTTCTTGCAGTACAGTCCCTACGTTTACTACAACGAGCATTGCATCGCGCTGTCTGCAAACCATACACCCATGCAGATCAACCGCGACAGCTTTGTCAAGCTGTTGGATTTCGTGACGCTGTTTCCGCACTACTTTTTGGGCTCCAATGCCGATCTGCCCATCGTTGGCGGCTCGATTCTGACACACGATCACATGCAAGGCGGTCACTATACCTTTGCGATGGAGCGCGCCGAGATCGAGCGTGAGCTGCAATTTGAGGACTTTCCGCAGATTCGTGCGGGAATCGTGAAGTGGCCCTTGTCGGTGATCCGTCTGACGAGCTCCGACCGTGATGCGTTGATCGAGCTTTCCGATCGGATTCTTTCCGCATGGAGAGGATACAGCGATCCAGATGCCTTTATCTTTGCCGAAACGAATGGCGAGCCGCACAACACGATTACCCCCATTGCGCGCCGTCGCGGTGAGGATTATGAATTGGATCTGGTGCTTCGCAACAATATCACCACCGAGGATTGTCCCTTGGGCGTTTTCCATCCCCATGCGGACAAGCACAACATCAAAAAGGAAAACATCGGCTTGATCGAGGTCATGGGTCTTGCGGTGCTTCCGTCCCGACTCAAGGCGGAATTGGAGGCTCTTGCCGCCGCCATCCTTGCAAAGCGAGATCTCTCTGCCGACGAGGTGCTGGCAAAGCATGCCGATTGGGTGGACGGCTTTATCGGAGCGTACGAGGTTTCTGCCGACAATATCACCGAGATTTTGCAAAAGGAGGTCGGCAAGACCTTTGAGGCGGTCTTGGAGGATGCGGGCGTTTATAAGTGTACCGAGGAGGGCAGAGCTGCATTCCTGCGCTTTGTTGATCGGATTTAAGGAGGATTATGAAACGGAATAACGTTTTATCATGGTGCTTGCTGGTGCTGGGTGTGCTGATTGCGGTTTTGTTGACCGTCAATCTGGCGCACGGCGGTGTGTTTGTTCTGGAGGGCTTGAACGGACGCGACGGTGTGAACGGTCAAAACGGTAAGGACGGCTTGGATGGACGGAACGGCTTGGACGGTCAGGATGGCTTGGACGGTCAGGACGGACAAAACGGAAAGAGCGCGTACGAGCTTGCCGTGGCTGACGGATTTGAGGGCTCCTTGCACGAGTGGCTTTTGTCGCTGGCGGTTCGCGGTGCGGACGGTCAGGACGGGCAAGACGGCTTGGACGGAGCCGACGGTGCGGACGGAACGAACGGAAAGGATGGCGTTGGGGTCACGAATGCTCGCGTGGACAGCACGGGGGCGTTGTTGATTACGCTGTCGGACGGTACCGTTTTGAACGCGGGCTACGTCGGTACGGGCGGTGGCTTTTCGGAAGCTCCCGATGAAAACGGCTTTTACGAGGTTTACGAAACGGTTGTGCTCAACGATCTGGCAAGCAGTCTGTATTTGCGTGCCGAGCCCGACACCACCACCGAGATTTTGTTTTCGGTGTCGCGCGGTGACGAGCTTTTGCGTGTGGGCGATCAAAAGACCCCCGAGGGCTTCAGTCGTTTTTTGTACAAGGATAAGATCTGCTATGCAAGATCCAAATATTTTGACGTAAAATATACCTACAGCGGGGAAATTCCCACGGTCAATCTGCCCGATTCGATGATGCTGACGGCAGGGGAGCGAGCCTGGTTTTATACCGATCAGGTGGTTCCCGCGCTTGAGGACGGCTTGTCGGTGGTGTATTCCTATTCGGGAAAGGGCGAGCGCGTGCTGCAAGCCGATTCGTTTGCTATCACCCCCGACGAGGTGGGAGGCGGAGCCACTTTGACCGTTCGCGTGCAAACGCTTGACGGGGGAGAGGTTCAAACCGTCACCGAGAAGACGGTGAACGTAACGGTTGTGGAACGTCGGGACGATCTTGCCTTGAAGGGCATTCTGATCGGGGACAGCCGCATTTCCGACAATACGATCGTTTCCAAGCTGTTGGCGGATTTTCCGAGCCTTGAACTCTTGGGAACAAGACAGACCGCAAGCTCGGGAAAAATGCACGAGGGACGTGCCGCTTGGAGCATTGACGATTATCTGACGCAGCCATCCAAAACGGTGGCGGGCGTCGTGGTGGAAAATGCCTTTTACAATCCCGAAACAGAGAGCTTTGATTTTGCCTACTATATGGAAAAAACGGGCTTTGACGCGCCCGATTTCGTGGTGTTCAATTTAGGTGCAAACGACGGCTTTTCCAAGGAATCGGTAGAAAAGCTGAGCCGCTTGGTGGCGTCGGTACAAGCCTACGCGGCTTCCGAATCGCTCACGATTCGTATTTTGGTTTTCGGGGAATACCGTTCTCCCGAAACGGGGTACTGTCTGGCGCAATCGTTTACCACCGACGTATGGGCAATGCGGCAGCGTCAGGCGGCCTATTTCGAGTCCCTTCTCGAAGCCTTTGACGGGCGCGAGGAGGAAAGCGTTTATTTACTGGCTACCCATGCGGGAATCAACGCGTGGAGTGATTGGCACCGCAGTACGACCGATGCGGTGGACGGTGATCCCGTGGAGAGGATCGATGACGTAATTCATTTGGGAACGAACGGCTATTACAAAGAGGAGGCGGTTCTCCGCGCTTACCTGTACGGGCTGTTCGGCGGAAGCACCTCATAAGAAAGGAAACGATATGAAAAAGAACTTGAAGAGCTGTATCGAGTCGGCAATTTCGGATACTGCCCGCACCTTGGTGGATCTTGACCGCGGCGGACTGCTTGAAGAGATCGGCTTGCCCGGTGACACGCTCCATAAAAAGAACGCACGCGTCAGCGCAAAATGGCACTTTGGTGACCGTTCCGCCGTTCGTATTCCGCTTTACGGCAACGAGCTGACAAGCGCGCGGTATCTCACCTTTGCGGTATTTGCAACGGGCGGGATCGGAGGGTCGTTCTCGTTGATGCTGGATTGCGGCACCGAGGGAGGGGACGGCTACGACTGTCTTTTCCCGATTACGCGCGACGGCTGGAACAGCTATCGCATCGAGCTGCCGTTTTTGCATACCGTCGGTGCACCTCTTGGCATTGATACCGCACAGACGCTTGTTTTGGATTGCGTGCGTGCAGGACAGAACAATCGCACCGATACCGTTTTGTATTTGGATAATTTTTACGTTTGGCAACACGCCGCACCGCGGATTTATGTTTCCTTGCCCGAATTGAAGAGGGCGGCGGTCTTTTCTCGGGGCGGCTCGTACGCGTTGATTGACCGCAAGAAAATCGCGATTACGCCCGATGGCTCTTCGGCAGTCCCCTTTGAGCGTGACGGCATTTTATGGTTGCCGATGGCACCCGTTGCGGCAGGGCTTGCACACGCGGCAGTGGCAGATACGGGCGCGGGGACGCTTTCGTTTACCTACCGCCGCAAAAAATACGTTTTTTCCAAGGACTCTGATACCGCTTTGGTGGGAGATACGCGCCAATCTCTCGGCTTTTCTCCCGTTTCGGTGGAGGGGACGCTCTTTTTCCCTGCGTCCTTCGTAGCAGACTTTTTCCATTGGCGGCAATGCTTTACCGACCCCACGGGACTTGTCGTGCTTTCTAACCGAAAGCAGATCTTCGATCCCGTGCGCGACGAGGAGCTGATCCGGGAGCTGGTGATGGATACCGTTTTGACGCGTCCCGACGGGGAAAAGATCCTGTGCGACCTGCACCGCACTTTCCCCAATGCCAACCGCGCAAGGCTGTTGGCATCGCACGATGAATTGATGGCTCTTCGCCGCCTGGCAAAGACCGATTCCGTGCTTGCGGGATACGTATCGGCATTGACGGCGCGGTACGGTAAGAAATCGGAACGGTTTCTTTGGGATTCGGAGGTCAACGACGCCGCAGCGTTGCGGGAATCGAGTGACGCGCTGATTGCCTTTGCAATGCTTTACCGTATTACGGGGGATAAGTGTTATTCCGAGCGCGTCCTTTCCCGGGCACAAGCGGTTGCCGCGATGGAGAATTGGAATATTGGAGGTCTTTCGCTCCTTGGCGAGGCTGCTTTCTCCATGGCACTTGCGTACGATTGGTGTCATCATACCTGGAGCGAGGCGCAAAAGGCGGGTCTTGAGAGAGCCATGCTTCGAAACGCAATGCGCCCCATGCTGGAGGTCTATGACGGCAAGGGGAAAATGTGGCACACGGGCGGCGTGACCGCGGCAACGGTGAATGCGGGTCTTTTGGCACTTTCTTTCACGCTTGCCGACGTCTATCCGCAAACCTCCTACAAATTGATTGACCGTATCGTGCGGAACGTCGAGCCATGCTTCGCCGTTTACGCGCCAGACGGAGGGCATCCCACCTCCTTGCGTGCATGGGAAAAGACTACGCGCGCGCTGGCGTTGCTTTCGGCAATGCTGGAAAGAGCCTGCGGAAGTGACTACGGCTTTTCCAAAGCCCCGGGCTTTTTGGAAACCGCAGATTTTCCGATTCACACCGAAACCGCAAACGGAAGCTGGAACTATCACGATGCCGCACAGAGTAGCTTGGATACCGCGATGCAATTTTGGTTTTCAAGACGGACCGGTGACACAGAGGCTGCATGGATGCGAGCGAGAGATTTGCAGATGGGCAAAAAAGAGGTCAGCCCGTTTGATCTTTTATTCTATATGCCGATCGACGGCAATTTTACCGTACATCTGCCGTTGGATGCCGTTTACCGCAAAGCGGGACTTGCCGTGATGCGGTCCGATTGGGGCGCAGATGCCGTATGGGTTGGTCTGCATGGTGGCAGTAACCGTGTCGGCGGTGCCGATCTCGATGCGGGTAGCGTGGTTTTGGAAATGGGCGGAGAGCGATTTTTCGCCGAAACGGGCGGGGACGAGAGTCTTCCTCTCTTGCTTCGCCGACGCGCCGAGGGACAGAATACCTGGCACATCGGGGAGGTATCTGACGGTGAGCCCGACCAAAATCTTGACGCAGCGGTTCGCTTTGACGAAATGAAGACCTCCCCCACGCGCGCATTTGCAACGGTGGACATGACCTCGGTAAGTGATGCATTGGTTCGCGCAAAACGCGGAGTCATGCTGACCGAGGATCGAACGGTGGCGGTGATTCAGGATGAATTGACGATGTCAAAAGCAGAAGCCTTTACTTGGTCCGTGTGGACAAAGGCTTCGGTAAAGCTCAGCCCAAGCGGACGGAGCGCGATTCTGACCCAAAACGGAAAGCGCATGGGATGCAAGCTTTGCGGTATCGGTTCTCCTGCGCGGTTTACGCTTCAAACGGTGGAGGGCACCGAGTGGAGCTGCTTACAGGTGCGCGTTTCCGGCAAGGAAAAACTGCGCATGGCAGTGGTTTGCCGTCTGCTTGCCGACGGTGAAAAGGCAACCGAAAAGGTATACGACGTTACCCCCATCAGCCGTTGGGAAGATTGATTAAAAATGATATTATAAAGGAAACTGCGTTTTGCTCCCTCTGACTGTAAGAAGGCGCAAAACGCAGTTTTTCACTTATAAATTCAGTGTTTGGTTGGGGAGAATCGAGATCAACTGTTTGTTATACGAGAACCAAAGCGTGATTGAGGTGGGATTTTTGACCGTCTTGCAATCGGCGGAGAAAATGAGGCGATGGTAGGCTTCTACGTATTCGTAGATTTCGATATTTGTTGCATACCAAATTTCGGCTTCTCTGCCCCCCATATATGAAGTGAAGCGTTCAATGATTTCCCAGTTTTGATTGTCCTCAAATTCATAGCTGTGTCCCCACAGATAAAACAATTTGGGCAGATACTTGGCTTCTTTTTCCACAAAGCTTGTTGCAAGCTCCATCAAGCGAGGTGAGTTGTGATGGCAGGTCGTAGGCATACGAAGCCAATCGGTGGGAAGATCAAAACGTTCGGTGCTGTCCGTTGTACGTGCGTAAACGATGCCGCAAGACCTTGCCGCACTCACAATTTCATCGTTGTAGGAGTTGTTTGGGTATGCCATTCCGCGAACGATGCGGTGAAATTGTTCCTCCAAGCATTGACGATCGCAAAGAAGCTCCTCTGTTGCGGCAACGATCGGCAAAGCTGCCAAAAAGGGATGGGTATGGGAATGAATGGCTACCTCGTGCGGGCTGTTTTCATCAAAGAGCTTTGTCATTTCATCCTTTGACATCATGCGGAGATGGCTGTCATCCTGGGGATAAAGTCCGCTGTTGATGTTAAAGGTTGCCTTCATTCCGTAGCGATTGAAAATTTGTATCAGACGAATATTTTCCCTGACATTATCGTCGTAGCTGAACGTCAGCGCCTTTGCACGACCTTCGGGAAATCTCATAAAGATCATTTTTCTCATAGCAGTCCTCTTATCCTGTTATAACGCTGTAAAACCAGATCTTTGCCACGCGAGTTTCGCGGATCGTTAATGAAAGACCGTTTTGTGCAAGCTCTTTTCCCGAAATTTCAAATTCACCGCCGTCAAGGTCAGTAAAACGATAGGTTTTGGTCGGATCAATCGCGCGAAGCGCAAGGGACGCTTCTGTATACGGGCTTTTTTCGCGCTTGAAGACTTGAATCATGCCGTCGTTCGACTCGGGACGGTGCCATTGTGAAGCACACCAAGCGGTTTCGTCCTTGGTTGGGTGGGTCAGGGGATAGAGATCGCCTTGGAAATAGGGACGCACGCGGCAATATTCCTCTGCGCGCGCACGGAGCCATTCTATCTGTCCCGGTTCCGCGCCGAAATGCTCGTTTGCCGAATAGGAGTAGGTGGTGGAAAGACCGCCCGTTGCATAGGCGCTTCGCATACGGTAGGTGTCGTACACGCGACCCGATCCGGTGCCGCTGTAGGGCATCCAAAGCGAAAAATTGACGTTGTTTACCTGTGTAACCTCGGGGTTGGGGTCTGCGGGACATTGCGCATCGCTTCTCCAAAGAGCCGTGCTTCGTTTCATCATCTCAATATCCAACCGCTTGCCGCCCGAGGCACAGTTGTCGATAAACAGCTTCGGAAAGCGTTCCAAAAGGGTATCCCACAGGGTGTACAAGCCCATGATGTGTTTGATTTCGGTGATGCCTTTGCGATCCTCGGTGTCGTTTCCGCGCCAGTATTCCAAGGGGTCCATGTTGAAATCCTGACGGTAGCAATCCACGTTTAAGTCGGTAATACGCTGTGTGATCCAATCGATGCAGTAGTTGAGTGTTTCGGGGGTCCCGAGGTTCAAAAGCAGCGATTTGCGATCTCCGTTGTGTAACAAAAGCGCGGGATGCTCGGCGGCAAAGCGCGTTGTGGAGCGCACACGCTCGGGCTCAAACCAAAGCACGAATCTTCTGCCTTTTTCTTTGATCTTTTTTGCTACGTCATGAAGTGCCTGCGGGTGGATATGTCGGCTGATTTCCCAATCTCCCACACGCTCCGACCAATCGCCTTGGAACTCATTGTCGGAGGGCAGGGTATTCTCACCGCACCACCCCGCGTCGATCCAGAAAACGTCGTTGGGAATGTGATTCTCATCAATTTGCTCAATGCGCTCCAGCATTTTTTCGGTGGTTGTGCCGCCCCAAAATCCTACCGTAAGGGGAGCAACCTGCGCGTTTTTCGGAACGATGCACGCACGCAAAAAGCGGCGCCAAAGATTTTGCGAATCCTCAACCGAACCCGTGTAAGGGAGGATCAGAACCGATGACGTGCGAATTTTTTCACCGGGGTAGAGGACGAAATGCGTATCTTCGATTTTACTTTGTATGCGAAGTGCATCCTCTGTGCGGGAAATTTGTGCGTTCCACTGTCCCGTCCAGCCTACGGCAACGAAATACCCCACACCGTTTTGATGGATATTGAAAAAGGGGGCGCATCCGCCGCTGGAGCGTCCGCCGCGGGTTTTATATTTCTTTGGAGATTGGTTTGGGAAAATGTAATTATGCTGAAACAGACTTCCGTTGTCGAAATGTGTCGAAAAATCGGTTTCGTCGATGCTGTCGGAGCCGCGCGGATTCAGAATAAACATATCGCAGTCGATGTGAGGGATCCACGGCGTAGGCTGACGCACCTCTGCGTGCGGGCAGGGGAGTGTGACCTCGCAATCCCACAGTTCGCTGATCAAGGGGGTGTTTTCGTTCCCCGTGTTTTCCCAGTGATTGACCCACTCGTATGCACCGAAGTCGTCATATTTTTTTGCCACGTTGGTCAGCGTCAAGCCGCCCTGGAAGTGATACACCGTGGTTACTGTATTGTCGCAAACCGATTCTTTCTTTTGATAAGGCTGCTCGAAAGCCGGCTTTCCGCCATATAAAAAGGAGATTCGACGGTTGTTTTTTAAAAATTCCATGTTACGGTTTCCTTTCTTGATATTCAAAGGTTAGAGGAACAAAAGCGTTCCCACGAAGCACAAAAGGATGCAAGCTGCCAGCCGTTTGGAGATCTTTTCTTTGAAGAATACGATTCCGACGATGGATGAAAAAATCATACTGCCTCCTGTGATAAACGGGTAAAGCACGGTGGCGGGCAGGCTTTTCGCTCCCATCAGTTGGAGCAGATAGGAAACGCCGCCGATTGCCGCAGAGCAAAGAATAATAAACAACACGGGGAGCTTATTCGTTGGGAGATGCTCTTTTTGCTCCTTTGTTTTTTTGAATTTGGAAATGAGAAATGCGGTCCCCGCGATCAGAAATTTCCAAACACCCGATAGCATTACGAATTCTTCGGTTCCTACGACCCGATGAGATGCTTCAATTTGATGTGCCTTGGAAACGATGCTGACGCATCCGTTTAGCACAAAGACCAGAATGCATAGCAAAATCATCTTGCCGTTGGTTTTTTCTCCTTTTTGGGGCAGATTTGAGAGGAAAATGGCACTCATTAGAATGAAAAGTCCGGCGGTGCGAATCCATGAAAAGGACTCGTCTAAAAACAGAAGCCCCCAAACGTAGGGAAGCGTCATGCCTCCCACCATCAAAAAGAGCGAGTAAAGTGCCATACTTCCGGATTTCAAAATACGGAATCCAAACAGAATATAGGTGATTCCGAGTGCCGATAAAAGGCACGCCAGTGCTGCGGAGTAAAGTGAAATTTCGAGGTCAAAACCGCTGAGCACCCCAAAAATCAGAGCAGTGAAAAGCCCGGACAGCGAGTTGAATGCAAAGCCTGCCGACAGCGACGTTCCTTCGCGTTTTTGATAAAGCTTGGTAAGTGCGAAATCAACGGCCAAAAGAACGGCCGCCAGCACCAATAATGAATAGTCTTTCATCACAATGCTCCCTTTTTTTATATTGTACCATAAAACAATGGATATTTCTATTGACTTTTCACCAAAAAATATGCTATAATCACCAAAAAGGAGGTGCGAAAATGGATTTGATCCGCGAGAGCGAGCTTTCTTACGCGCCAATGAATGCATTTGAGATGAAGCTTTCCTACGTGGAGATTACGCGGGATTCTCCGAACAACCAATACAATTCCCACGTTCATCCCGAGTGTGAGATCTACGTCAATTTGTCGGGGGACGTTTCGTTTATGGTGGAAAACCGCATCTATCCCATCGTGCCGGGAAGTATCGTGATCACGCGTCCTTATGAATATCACCATTGCATTTACCACAACAATGATTTACATAAGCATTTTTGGATTTTGTTTTCACCAAGCGAAAACCAACGTTTTTTGCGACGCTTTTTTGAAAGACGTGCGGGAAACGAAAATCTGCTGACGTTATCCTCGGAGCAACAAATGGAGCTGAACGGGCTGCTTTTCGAAATGCTGGAGGGTGGGGAGAGCGACCTGCAACGGCAATACCGTTTTCTGAAAATGCTTTGTCTTTTGGACGCTGCTACCCCTGCACGTTTGCAGGCGGACGTATCTTTTTCCGACGTGGAACGAGCGTTGGAGCATATCGAACAAAACTATGCTTTTCCGATTACGGTTTCCGCGCTTTCCAAGCTATCTCATGTCAGCGTGAACACTTTGGAACGGCATTTTGAAGCTGTTTTGCATATGTCCCCGTCGGTCTATCTGAAAAAGAAACGCTTGGGAATCGCAGCCGAGCTTTTGTACAAGGGGGCTACCGTTGGAGAGGCTTGCAGGCGGAGTGGCTTTTCGGACGAATCGCGCTTTATCGCGCTGTTCAAAAAGACCTATGGGGTAACTCCGATGAAATATAAGGCGCAGGTGCGTCCGTAAATACAAAAGCGGAAACGATGGTCGTTCCTACAACTCACACATTTTCGTGGAAATGTTGCTCTTTTGGGGGACCAAACATTTGGCACGGACCGTTGAGGACGCCGGTTCCTACAGATTCACACATTTCCATGAGAATGTTGTCTTTTCGGCAGAGCGTTTTCCCTTGCGCAAAATGCTATCGGCAGTACCGAACGTTCGACACAAAAAATAAAAACTCTCACGAAACAAAACTCTCTGTGAAAGTTTTGAAAGGGTTTGGGAAAACTTTTTCAAAAGTTTTCCCAAGAAAAAATTGCGGTCTTGACATTGCAACGTGTTTATTGTATAATGAAAGGGAACTCTATATTTTCCAAAGAAAGGAAGATTTTATCATGTATCAGTTTCCAATCGGCGTTATTATCGATTCTTTCCGCACCGATACCCGCACCGCGATTGAAAAGGCGGCAGCATTGGGTGCGCAGGGTATTCAAATGTACAGCACCAAGGGAGAGAATTCTCCCGAAAATTTGACTCCTTCAAAAAGGCGCGAGCTTTTGGATATCGTAAAATCAAACGGTCTTCGTTTTTCCGCTTTGTGCGGTGACCTTGGAAAGGGCTTTGGCAATCCCGAGCTGAATCCCGAGCTGATCGAAAAATCCAAGCGCATTTTGGATCTTGCCAAGGAGCTGGAAACCGACATCGTGACCACGCATATCGGTGTGGTTCCCGAGGATGCCACGGTGGAGCGTTACGGCATTATGCAACAGGCTTGCTTTGAGCTTTCGCGTTATGCCGACAGCATCGGCTCTCATTTTGCCATCGAAACCGGTCCCGAAACCTCCGCGGTCCTCAAAAAATTCTTGGATGCACTGGGCTCAACGGGTGTTGGCGTCAACCTTGACCCTGCAAATCTTGTGATGGTAACCGGCGACGATCCCGTGCAGGCGGTTCACAACCTCAAAAAGTATATCGTTCATACCCACGCAAAGGACGGCGTGATGCTGGAGCGTACGAATCCCGAGTTTATCTATCACGTCACCCCCATGCCCGAGGATATGAAGGGCATCAAGTTCTTCCGTGAGGTTCCTCTGGGAGAGGGAAGCGTACCGTTCGTTCCTTACCTCAAGGCACTGGAGGAGATCGGATATACGGGCTTTTTGACCATCGAGCGCGAGGCAGGCGAGGATCCCGCCCGTGATATCGGCATTGCCAAGGATCATCTGTTGAATATTATTGCAAACAATTAACAGCAATTTGTTGAAAGGAAACGTATTATGAAAATTTCGGTTAGCTCTTATTCGTATCAGCAAAAAATCAAGGCGGGCGAGATGACCCAGCTGGACGTCCCGCGCGTTGCCTCCGAGATGGGGATTGAGGGGATCGATTTCACCGAGCTGAAGCCCAACGATGCACCCACTCTTGCGGAGCAGCTGGACTATGCCGCAAAAATTCGCGCCGAGGCTGAAAAATACGGTATGACGATCGTTGGATATACCGTTGGTGCCAATTTGTATCAGGGCTCTCCCGAGGAGGACGAAAAAGAGGTTGAGCGCCTTAAGGGTCAGGTTGACGTTGCTGTTGCAATGGGTGCCAAGGTGATGCGTCACGACGTTTGCAAGAAGGAGCGTCAGGAGGACGGCACCGTTGTCAGCTTTGCCAAAATGCTGCCCACAATTGCCGCAAACGCACGCAAGATTACCGAGTATGCCGCGTCCAAGGGACTGAAGACCTGCTCGGAGAACCACGGCTACGTGGCACAGGACAGCGACCGTGTAGAGGCTCTTTACAATGCGGTCAATCATGAAAACTACGGTCTTTTGATCGATTTCGGCAACTTCGCTTGCGTGGATGAGGACAGCGCAAAGGCGGTTTCCAGACTTGCCCCCTACGCATTCCACGTTCATGCCAAGGACTTCCGCATCTACCCCCACGGCAGAGTCACCGAGGAAAAGGGCTTCTCCACGCGCGGCTGCAATAAGCTGGTCGGATGCGCAATCGGCGAGGGCGACATCCCCGTGGCACAGTGCGTGGCAATCATGAAGCGCGTCGGCTACGATAGCTTTATGACCATCGAGTACGAGGGCAACGAGGATTGCTTGGTCGGCATCGAAAAGGGATATAAGAACCTCAAGAGATTTATCGAGGCTTGATTTTTCAGAGGAGAAAGCAAAAATGCGGCTTTCTCCTCTTTTTTTGCGCCCATGTCCGCGGAAAATCTCGGAGAAGTAATTGACAGCCCCCTCATTTTATGGTATACTATACTGTAAAGATTTTTGAAGTGCAAAGCGAAAGGACGATTTTGCTATGAAATGGACATCACTTAACGACCTGCGCGAGAAGTATCTGGCATTTTTTGAATCGAAGGGACACCTTCGTCTGCCGTCTTATCCGCTGGTTCCCATCAACGATAAATCCCTGTTGTTGATCAACTCGGGCATGGCGCCTATGAAAAAGTTTTTCACGGGTGAGGAGCAGCCGCCCCGTACGCGTGTAACCACCTGTCAGAAGTGTATCCGCACCCCTGACCTTGAGCGTGTGGGCCATACCGCGCGTCACGGTACTTTCTTTGAAATGCTGGGCAACTTCTCGTTCGGCGATTACTTTAAGGATCAGGCGATTCCGTGGGCATGGGAATTTCTCACCGAAACGCTGGAGATTCCGAAGGAGCTTTTGTGGCCCTCGATCTATGAGAGTGACGAGCAAGCCTACGACATTTGGGTGAACAAGGTGGGGGTTGATCCCGCACACGTGGTTCGTCTTGGTAAGGCGGACAACTTCTGGGAGCATGGCACGGGTCCTTGCGGTCCTTGCTCCGAGATCTACTTTGACCGCGGCATCAAATACGGCTGCGGCTCGCCCGATTGCAAGCCCGGCTGCGATTGCGACCGTTTCATGGAGATTTGGAACAACGTGTTCACGCAGTTCAACAATATGGGGGACGGCACCTACACCGAGCTGACCCAGAAGAACATCGATACCGGTATGGGTCTTGAGCGTTTGGCATGCGTGATGCAGGGCGTTGACAATATGTTTGAGGTTGATTCGATCCACAAGGTGATCGACAGCGTTTGTGCGATTGCGGGCAAGGAGTACGGCAAAGATAAGAACGACGACATTTCGATTCGCGTGATTACCGACCACATCCGTTCGGCAACCTTTATGATCTCGGATGGTGTCATTCCGTCCAACGAGGGACGCGGCTACGTGCTTCGCCGCATTTTGCGCCGTGCTTGCCGTCACGGAAAGCTCTTGGGCATCAATCGATCCTTCCTGCCCGAGCTTGGCGAAATTGCCATTGGCGAATCCGACAAGGCATACCCCGAGCTTGCCGAGAAAAAGGCGTATATTCTCAAGGTCGTTGCCATGGAGGAGGAGCGCTTTGACGCAACCATCGATGCGGGTCTTGCCATTTTGAACACGGTGATCGAGGATTCGAAAGCGAAGAACAGCAAGGCACTTTCGGGTGAGGACGTGTTCAAGCTTTACGATACCTTTGGATTCCCGATTGACCTGACGCGAGAGATCGCCGAGGAGGCAGGTCTTGCGATTGACGAGGAGCGTTTTGCCGCCCTGATGCAGGAGCAAAAGGTTCGCGCGCGTGAAGCAAGAGCCAATATCAGCGGTTGGTCGAATGCATCCAAGACCCTTTTGGAGGGCATTCCCGCCACCGAGTTCGTAGGATACGATACCCTCACCGCCAATGCCAAGGTGTTGGCAATTATGGCGGACGATATGGCTGTCAGCGAGATCAGCGAGGGCGAATGCTCGGTGATTCTTGACGTCACGCCTTTCTACGGAGAGGGCGGAGGTCAGGTTGGAGATACGGGTGCTCTGATTGCCGGTGATACGGCTTTGACGGTTACCGACACCAAGAAGACCGACGGTATTTACATCCATCTTTGCAGCGTTGCAAACGGTGTATTGAAGGTGGGTGATAGCGTACGGGCTGAGGTAAACGCGAACAGACGTCAAGCCATTATGAGAAATCACTCGGCGGCCCACTTGTTGCAGAGCGCACTGCGCCGTGTATTGGGCAACCACGTTGAACAGGCAGGCTCTTACGTTTCGGATACCGTTTGCCGCTTTGACTTTACACATTTTGCAGCACTCACCGCAAAAGAGATTGCCGACGTCGAGGCATTGGTGAACGCTGAAATTTTTGCAGGCGCAGAGGGCTCTATGACTCCCATGGCTTTGGAGGAAGCGAAGAAGCTGGGGGCAATGGCTCTGTTCGGCGAGAAGTACGGTGACGTCGTTCGCGTAGTTCGCATGGGCGAGAATTCCATCGAATTTTGCGGCGGTACGCACGTGGACAACACCGCGAAGATCGGTATGTTTAAAATTTTGACCGAGTCCTCCGTAGCGGCGGGTGTACGTCGTATCGAGGCTACCACGGGCGAGGGAATCCTGCGCTTGCTGGCGGATAAAAACGCGCTGATTGCCGATACCGCAAAGGAGCTCAAGGCGCAGAATCCCGCCGATCTTGCAAAGCGTGCGGCACAGCTGCAGGCGGAGCTTTCGGCAATGAAGAAGGAGATCGAGTCGCTCAATGCCAAGATGGCGGCATCCAAGCTGGACGATATCATGGCAGCGGCTGTTGCACTCAAATCGGTTCGTCTGGTTTGCGCAGACCTTGCGGGAATGCAAGCGGATGCGGCACGTAGCCTTGCCGATGAGATCAAGGCGCGCTACGATGACGTCGTTGCGGTGCTTGCGATCCATGGTGACGGGAAGCTGAACTTCCTTGCGGTTGCGGGTAAGGCGGCGGTTGCGTGTGGCGCACACGCAGGCAAGCTGGTAGGCGCGGTTGCGGCTGTCACGGGCGGTAAGGGCGGCGGACGTCCCGACAACGCGATGGCAGGCGGACGCGATGAATCCAAGATCGCCGAGGCACTGCAAACGGCAAACGGTGTTCTGGAAGGCATGCTGAAGTAATTTTATTCATTATAATATACGATCGAAAACCAAACCCCGTACGGTTGCCCGGCTTTATTCCGGACACCGACGGGGTCGTTTTATGCAAAGAAAGAGGACTACCGCGTTTGCGGTAGTCCCTTGACTTTTAAACGGTTTTAGTTAACAGAGGTGAGTCCGTCGGAGCACTTGACCTCAAATGCCAAAACGCTGTTGTTGTTCCAAACGGGCTTTTTGGGGTTGGGGATCAAAGCGGTCCACTGCTCAACCGTTCCCTTGAAGGTGATGCTTGTGATTCCAAAGCAACCGGTGAAGGAATAATCACCAAGCTTTGTTACGCTCTTGGGAATGGTAACGCTCTTCAACGATTCGTTGTAGTAGAATGCGTACTTGTAAATTTCATACTCTCTTCCGTTGCAGGTAGCGGGGAGGATCAAATCGGTTTCGGTTCCGATGTAAGCGATCAGATAGCAAGCTGCCGAATCCTCGGTAACGTCCTCGTAGAAGACGTATCCGTTCTCATCCACCCAAACCTTGGATGCATCGGCTTCCGACGTGCGGATGTTCAACGCATAATAACCAACGTAGCCGTTCTTCTTGTCGGCCTTGATCGTGAGAGAGGAGAGATTGTAAACCTCAACCAGCTTTTGGCATCCGTAGAATGCATTGTCTTCGATGGTTGTAACGTCTGCGGGAACCGTGATGATGAACAGGTTGGAGGCGCAATAGAACGCATAATCACCAACGGTGGTTACGGTACTCGGAATCTCAAACGAGATGTCGGTCTTTCCAACCGCATAGCGCAGCAGCGTTTTGCCGTCCTTGCTGTAGAGGTTACCGTCGATGGACTGATAGGTTGCGTTTGCTTCTGCAACGATGATGTTTTCAAGCTTGAAGCAGGCGATGAAAGCGGTTGCGTCAATGCTTTCCGCCGCAGTACCAACGGTAATGTTTCTCAATTCCGAGCACTTCATAAACGCATTCGCGTTGATGTACTTCACGCTGTCGGGGATCGCGATCTCCAGCAAGCCGAAGCAGTTTGCAAACGCTTCAGCGGCGATACCGATCGTATCGTTTCTCAGCGTGGTGTAGGTGGTTGCATAGAAGGGAGCGCATTTCACTGCCCATTTTCCGAGATACTGGATCGCACCGTCGGTTTCGATGATCTTCGTGCAACCGTCGAATGCCGCTGCACCGATAAAGGTGATGGTATCCTCGGGGAGCGTAAAGTCGGTCAGTCTTTCACAACCGCTGAACGCCGCCGCACCGATGTGCGTGATGCCTTCGGGCAAGGTAACGCTGACCAAAAGCTTGCTATCCGTGAACGCGCCGTCGGGGATGCTGTCACCGCTGATGATAACTACGGTTTGCAGGCTATCCTTGGGAAGCACGGTGGATACGCTTGCGGGGATGGTTGCGCTGGTAATCTTGGTGCAAGCCTCGAATACCTTCGTTCCAACCGTTGTAACGCTTGCGGGGATGTAAACCGTTGCAAGCGAGGTGCATTTTTCAAACGCACTGTTGCCGATGCTGACGACACCCTCGGGCAGAACGATATTGGTCAGCTGCGGGCAGTTCTTGAAAGCGTCCTTTCCGATTTCGGTTACACCGTCGGGAATGGTGACGCTGACCAGAGCCGTTGCCGAGTTGAATGCCTTATCGGGAACCTTGGTGCCGTTGGTAATGACGACCGCCTGCAATTTTCCCTTGGTAAGCTCTGACACGGCAACCATGGGAACGGTAGCGTTTGTCAGCTTGGTGCATTTGGAGAATGCCTTGGAACCAACGGAGGTAACGCTATTGGGAATCGTGATGCTCAACAGCTCGGTAGCAGCCGCAAACGCATTTTTCTCAATCGCGGTTACGGGCAATCCCTTATAGGTTTTCGGGATGGTGACGTCGGTAGCAGTGCCGGTAAAGGTTACTACGCTGTACGTATCGCCCACCTTCTTGAAAGTAAATCCAAACGCTTCGTCGTATGCGGCTCCGCAGGTGTCGCACTTGTCCTCTGCGTTGTAGGAGTGACCGCCCAAGGACGCGATGGACTGTGTGACCGTGTTGCCGCAAGCGCAGGTTTTGGTTTGCTGACCCTTGGTATCACAGCCTGCCTCGGTGGTGGTTACCCATTCGCCGTAAACGTGTGTATGCTCGGGAACAACCTCCTCGGGCTCGGTGTCGTCGGACTCCGAGGGATCCTCAACGGGATCGGTGCTTGAGGGGTCGGATGCCGAGGGATCCGTTGTTGCCGCAGGGGTGGCGGTTGTTTGAGCGCCGTCTTTGTCTTTCTTGTTACATCCAACAAGTACGCAACAAGCCACAAGCAGGCAAGCAAGAACGAGCAAAAGCTTCTTTTTCATTGGTTTCTCCTTTTCCGTATAGGTCCTTTTTTCTCACCGCAAACGAGCAGGCGGCGAGCATTTGATTTTGGGGACAAAACCCTTTCTATAATATTATAATACGAATTCGATCTTTTGTCAATGTCTTACGGTAAATTTTTTCTTTCTTTCGAGAAATTGTTCGGGCAATATATTGTGTACTTTCCACAAAAAAACGCATATTTTATGTCTATGCCGAAAAAGAAGAGCGAAGATTTGAATACCTTTTTGGGTTTTTCTTTCGATGCTCGGCTTGTGGAAAGACTCCCGAAAAAGCAAAAGCCGAGGCTACCACATAGTGGCAGCCTCGGGGAGTGATTATTTTAGCGAAACCGTGCCGTCGGAGCAGACGACTTCGGTTGCGGGGACGTTGGCGTTCCATCCATCCTTTTTGTCGATTGCGTTCCACTCGTCAACCGTGCCTTGGAAATTGATGGTTGTAAGGCTCGTGCAATCTTTAAACGTATAAGCACTGATGCTTGTTATGCTGCCGGGGATCGTGACGGTTACAAGCGTTTCACAACTGTTAAACGCATATTCTAAATGATTTCCGCCAATAACGGTTACCGACTCTAACGTTGACGGAATATAGTAGATAATGCTACGGATTACCCCTCTTTCCGTCAGGTAAGATTGCTCGGTTCTTTTTCCGCCCGCATAAGCATTTTCACCGAAGAGATAGCCGATCAGGGTTGTTTGATCCGAGTTCGACTCTGCGGTAGCACCGACAAAGGGGAGAACAATGCTTTTTAGGTTGCTACATCCCGAAAATGCTGCATTACCAATCCGAGTGACCGTATTGGGGACCGTGACGCTGATAAGCTTCTCGCAATCAGCAAACGCATACGGGAAGATCTCATAACTCTTTCCGTTACAAGCTTCGGGCAGAGTTATAGAGCTTTCGGTTCCGGTATAGCCAACCAAGTAACAATGCTTTTCGTCTTTGTAAAAACGATAACCCTGCTCATCTGTCCAAAACTTACTGGATCCGCTGGTAGGCGTATAAATGTTTAAAGCATAGTCCCCGATACTCATATCTCCGGGAGGTGTTTGTCCTTTTTCAAACGTAAACAAAGACCGATTGTAAACCTCAAGCAAGCTGCTGCACCCATAGAACGCCTCAAGACCGATGCTCACAACACCGCTTCCAATCGTGATGCTTGAAAGACCGGTGCAATATGTGAACGCATAGTCCCCGATGCTCGTGACACTGTCGGGAATTGTGATGCTTGTAAGTCCACTACACCCAAAGAAAGCACAATCTCCGATACTCGTGACACTTCCGTCGGTTGGAATCACGCTGTTTTTGCAACCCAATATCAAAGTTTTCGTTGCCGTTTCAATCAAACAGTTTCCTGCGGAATGATACGTTTTGTTGCCTTCTGCAACCGTGATGCTTGCAAGGCTGCTACAGTTTGCGAATGCACTCATCGCGATGCTTGCGACACCTTTTCCAATCGTGATACTTATCAGGCTACTGCACTCATAGAACGCATAGTCACCGATGCTCGTGACACCGTTTCCAATCGTGACGCTCGTAAGGTTGATACATTCGTCGAACGTATACTCATCAATGCGTTTCACATTGTCCGGAATCGTAATGCTTGTTAATTTATCTGATTGAGCAAACACGTAAGGACAAATGCCGACCGTATCGTTACGCAGAGTTACGGCGGCTACAGAATTGTCGTAGCCAACAACCCATTTATCTACGTAAGATACTCCGTTTTCTTGCTGTATCAGATTTGTACAACCATCGAACACAGCCGCACTGAAGCTTGTGACACTTTCGGGAATCTTGATGCTTGTAAGACTCTCACAACCACAGAATGCATAGCTACCGATGCTCGTGACACCATCCGGAATTGTGATGTCGGTTGCAAGCGTTCCGTTGATGTACAGATCGTGAGCGTAATAAAGCGGATTCGATTCAACATCACCGCCAAATTCAATACCACCGCCAAATTCAATATTGCACCAGGCGGCAAGATCGGTAATATAGACGGCAGTCAAGTTGTAACACACCCAGAACGCATAAGAGCCGATGCTTGTTACACTGTTTGGAATTGTGATGCTTGCAAGGCTACTGCACCCCTCGAACGCATAAGAGCCGATGCTTGTGACGCTGTTTGGAATTGTGATGCTCAAAAGGCTTGTGCAACCGTAAAATGTTTGCGCGTTGATACTCGTAAGTCTGTTCGAAAGTATGACGCTTGTTAAGCTACTGCAATTGCGGAATGCTCGTTCACCGATATAGGTGACGTTATCGGGAATCGTAATGCTTGTCAAACCGGTGCAATAGTTAAAGGCAGAATCGCCGATATTCGACAGACCCTTTCCAAACGTGATGCTTGTTAAACGTTCACAACTGTTGAAAGCGGAACTGCCAATACTAGTCACACTATCGGGAATCACGATATCGGTAAGACTACTACAAATCCAAAATGCCGAATCTCCAATGCTTGTCACTCCATTTCCAAACATAACGGTTGTAAGGCTTTTGCAATCGGAGAACGCACTATCTCCGATGTATTTCATGCTATCGGGAAGTACAATACTTGTCAATCCGTCACATCCGTAGAACGCACCTGAACCGATACCGACCGTATCGTTGCGCAATGTTACGGAGGAAACCGAAACATCCGAGAAATCGCAGCCGATTACCCACTTGTCTACGTAAAGCACTCCGTTTTCTTTCTGTATCAGGGTTGTACAACCATCAAACGCCCCGTATCCGATGCTTTGGACACTGTCGGGAATCGTGATGCTTGCAATGCCGGTGCAATATGCAAACGCATAAGCATTGATTCCGGTGACACTGTCGGGAATCGTGATGTCGGTTGCAAGTGTTCCGTTGACGTACAGATTATGGGCATAATAAAGCGGATTCGATTCAACATTTCCGTATTCACCGCCAAATTCAATATTGCACCAGGAGGCAAGATCGGTGATGTATACGCTTTTCAAGCGGCTGCAACCATCAAATGCAGCATAACCAATGCTCGTGATCCCCTTGCCAATTGTGATGCTTGAAAGGCTACTGCATCCGGAGAACGTGTCTGCGGCGATACTCGTGACACTGTCGGGAATTGTGATGCTTGTCAGGCTGTTGCAATATATGAACGCAGCATAGCCGATGCTCGTGACACTGTCGGGAATCGTGATGCCCGGAAGACTCGAGCAACCGTAGAACGCTTCATCGCCGATGCTCGTAACACTGTTTGGAATCGTGATGCCCGGAAGACTCGAGCAACCGTAGAACGCTTCATCGCCGATGCTCGTAACACTGTTTGGAATCGTGATGCTTGTCAGCTTCCGACACCCATAGAACGCTTCATCGCCGATGTATGTAACACTGCTTCCGATCGTGATGCTTGAAAGGCTTTCGCAATCATAGAACGCACCGGGCGCAATGTCTGTAACACCATTCCCAATAGTAGCTTTTGAAAGGCTTTTGCAGTTTTCAAACGCATACCAGCCGATGCTTGTGACACTGTCGGGAATCGTAATGTTTGAAAGGTTTGTGCAATCCTCGAACGCAAGATTGCCGATGCTCGTGACACCGGTGCCGATTGTAACGCTTGAAAGATTCTTGCAGCCCAAGAACGCAGCTTCACCAATGCTCTTAACACTACCCGGAATCGTGATGCTTGCAAGCGTGGTGCAATCGGCAAATGCGGAATTACAAATTCCAACAGTATCGGCACGCAGGGTGATGTTTGTTGCCGATCCATCGCATGCCACGACCCATTTTTCTACGTAGGATACGCCGTTTTCTTGTTGGATCAGCTTGGTGCAACCCTCAAAGGCAGCTTGACCGATGCTTACCAATCCATCGGGCAGCGTAATGGCGGTAAGACCGCTGCAACCGGCAAATGCCCCATCCTCAATGGTTGTCACGGTATCGGGAAGCACTATCTTGATGATAGACGCGGGATCCATAGGGAGCGTGATTGAATCTTGCAGATCAATTCCATGTTCTTCTGCAAGCTCAAACAGAGAAAGAATATCGGCTTGATGCTGCTCAAGGGTGTATCCCGCGTAGGTTGATAGCATGTAGGAAACGTAATTCGTAGTGCGAGGTACATAGCCATCCAAAAATACCCAAATATCGGTCACTGCAGTAATCGGGTAGGTTTCCAGCAGCAACTGTTTTTTCATTTCCGTGCGCTTGTCTTCAAGGGATTCAAATTTGAAGCTGGCCATAAACCGGTCATATTCAAAAGCAGTGATATCTCCTTTATCCACAGCTGCTTGCAGGGGCTTCAGAATGTGTTCCTGAAACAGATCGTCGGACAGCACGCTGGGAATCGATTGTCCGGCAAGATTCAGATGAACAGACGTTACCTGACGTCCATCCGGTGAAACAGCAGGGATTTCCACGATCAGATCTTTGGCACCGTATGCAATTTTTATACCGGAAACACTGCAGGTGTCGAAATGATGGATTGTATAAAGAAGCTCATAGTCTGCTTTTGGAGCAGGCTCGGGAACAGAGGGGTCTTCTTCAGAAGTCGTAGGTTCCTCGGAAGTTTCCGGCTCTTCTTCGGAACTTGCCGGCTCTTCCGCGGAGCTTCCCGGCTCTTCCCCGGAGCTTCCCGGCTCCTCCGAGCTTGCGGGTGCATCTGTCGTCACGTCATTCGTGGTTTCGTCGTCTATTTTGTCCTGTTCTGCGCAGCCAACGATCAGCGTGCAGACGAGCAGACACGATAAGAGCGTCAAAAATAGCCTTTTCATCTTTTTTCTCCTTGTTTTTTCGTGATGTCCGAATCGGAAAATCCAACTTGTTTTTTCCTTGGTTTTATTGTAACACAGCCTTTTGCCGTTGTCAAGTTTTTTAGCCGTAAAATCTTAGGTCATTCTTTTTCGTCGATCATTTGATCGATCTCCCAAAGCTCGGCAATGCGGTAGGGAAAGGTGAGTCCCTCCTTGGAGGAATCGCAAAGAAAATACCGTTGCTCGGAACGCGCAAGCATGGCAATTTTGACGTCGCGCTCGGGCTTGGAGGAATCGGTGATCTCCCCGTTTTTGACACCGCGTGCCGAGAAAAAGCACTTGTGCGCACGGATGCCCCCGATGAAACGCTCGGCATCGCTTCCCACCAGCGCAATCGAATCGTTGAGCATTTCGCCGCCCGTGCAAAAATTGTGGATCTTCAATTCCGAAAGCACCACCGAAAGATGCGGATTGTTGGTGATGACGGTCAGATCCTCGATGCCCGAGAGATACGGTGCCATGAAATACGTGGTGGAGGACGCATCCAAAAAGACCGTGTCCCCGTTTGCAATCAAGGAGGAGGCTTTCGCGCAGATATGCTTTTTCGCCGCGATGTTTTGGGTGGCTCGGATGAAAAGCGGCAGCTGCTCGTCGTAACGCTCGGTTAAAACGGCACCGCCGAAGCTGCGCTTGAGCATTCCTTTCGCTTCCAGTGCGGCAAGGTCGCGCCGTACCGTTGCGGGACTGTAAAAAAGGGCTGCGCAAAGCTCCTTTACCGTCATCTCCTTGTTCTTTTCAAGCAATCGCAAAATGTCATTCTGACGTTGAAGAGGTAGCATATATGCCTCCTTTTGATTGAATTTGATTATCTTATGGGTCTATTATAGATCATTTTTGATCGAATGTCAAGAGTTGAAAAAGCGGTTGACAAAAAAATTATTTGTGCTACAATGATGGGGAAGAAAACGAAAGGAAGTGTACTTATGACTACCGTTTACGATTTGATCAATCGGGACCTGCATTGCTCCTGCGGACGCACGCATCGGTGCGATATTGAGGCACTCAAGATCGGTTCGGGCGCGTTGGATGCGTTGCCCGACTTGATTTCGAACCGTCATATTTTATTGGTTGCCGATGCGAATACCTATCCCTTGTGCGGGGACCGTGTGCGCGCGCTTTTGGGGGATCGCATTGAGCGTCTTTGCTTGTTTGAGGGGGATGGAATCCTGGTCCCCGACGAGGCGGCGATCGAAAAGATTCGCGCTTGTATGAGCGACAAAACCGACCTGGTGCTTGGCATCGGCTCGGGTGTGATCAACGATCTTTGCAAATACGTGGCGTTTTTTGCAGGTCTGCGCAGCGGAATCATTGCCACCGCACCCTCGATGGACGGCTATGCATCCTCGGGCGCGGCAATGATTATCGACGGCATGAAGGTCACCTACACCACCAATTCCCCTACGTTGATTTTGGGGGACGTTGATATTTTGCGTGCAGCACCGATCGAGATGATTCGTTCGGGCTATGCCGATATCATCGGAAAATACAGCGCGCTGTGCGACTGGCGCTTGAGCGAGCTGATCAACGGCGAATACCGTTGCCCGTTCGTGTACGATTTGGTGCTGGAGAAGACGAACGAGATTCGCAGTGCGGCAAAAAAGCTGGTTGCGCGCGATGCGGAAGCGGTTGGGTTGTTGATGGAGTGCCTGGTGTTGATCGGTGCGTGCCTGACTCTGCTTTCCACCACGCGTCCCGGCTCGGGCAGTGAGCATCATTTGTCGCATTATTTTGAGATCACGGGCTTGATTGAGGACAAGCCGTATTTTCTGCACGGCACCGACGTGGGGTATTCCACGGTGGTAACGGCTGCGCTGCGCGAGGAGATCCGTGCGGTGAAGGCTCCCGTGTTTTCCGCGCTTTCCCAAGAGAGCCGCGAACGCTGCTATCGCGCCGTTTACAAGGGCTCGTGGGAGGAGGTGCGCGATCTGCAAAACCAAGCCGCGCGCTATGACCACCCCGTGTATGAGAGCTATCTGGCGCACTGGGACAAGGTTTTGGAAATTCTTGGCGAGTGTCCCTCTGCCGACGAGATTCGCACGATGCTTACCGACGTGGGCTTTGATCTTCCTTTGTTTGAAGCAACGTACGGCACGGAAAAGATCCGCAACGGGATCTTCTTTGCCAAGGACCTCAAGGATCGATATTCGGTTCTGTGGCTGTATTACGACCTATTTATAAATGAAAGAGAGGTGGAAAGAATTGAACGGGGAGCAATTGTTTGAGGTGATGCATCGCGCGGTGGAAAACGAAGCGCGTGCGGTGGAAAAGCTGGCGGCGGAGATGGATTCGGAAGCCTTTTTAAAGGGATTGGAGCTTTTGCTTGCCTCGAAAATGACCGTACTTTCCGCGTGTGGGTCTTCGGGCTTTGCCACCAAGAAATTTGCCCATTCGCTTTGCTGTGTGGAATGTCCCGCGAAATTCGTGCCGCCATCCGAGGCGGTTCACGGCGGTATGGGCGCGCTCCAGCCCGGGAATCTGTTGATTCTGGTATCCAAGGGCGGAAAAACCGAGGAGCTGTTGCCGCTTTGCGACATTGCAAGGAAAAAATCGGCACACGTTTTGGCGGTGACCGCCAATCGGGAGTCCCCCTTGGCGAAGGCGGCGGACGTTGTGCTTTGCTTGCCCGATTCCCCCGAAAGCGACCGCTACGGTGTGATGTCTACTGCAAGCTTTGCGGCAACGATTGCCATTTTTGACGCTCTGATGATGGGAATTATGGAGGCGCGCGACTACCCCTTGTCGGATTTTGCCTTGATCCATCCGGGCGGAGCCGTTGGGAAAAGGATTTGCTGATATGATACGCGCGGTTCTTTTTGATATGGACGGAACGATTTTCGATACCGAGCGTGTGTATCGAAAGGGATGGTTTTATGCCGCAGAGGCGGTTGGCTTTGGGGAAATGGAGCAGCTTCTTGCGCGTATATTTGGGGTCAGCGAGCGTGATATCGGCACTTACGTGTATCAAACCTACGGTGCCGATTTTCCCTACGAGCAAATGCTTGCGATTCGTGCGCAAAGGATTGCCGATGAGATCGAGAAGCACGGAGTCCCACTGAAGCCCGGAGTACCCGAGGTGTTTGCGCAGCTGAAGATGCGCGGGATTCAATCGGCACTCGTGACCTCTGCCCCCGTGTTCCGGATTCGGGACTTTTTGGAGAGAAGCGGATTGACCGACGTGTTTTCGGCGGTGATCAGCGGTGACCGTGTCAAGGAAAGCAAGCCGGCACCCGATATTTTTCTGCTTGCCGCCAAAGAGCTTGGCTTGTCCCCCGAGGAGTGTCTGGTGGTTGAGGATTCGCGTAACGGTGTGCTGGCAGGGCACCGCGCGGGCATGCGGGTGGTGATGATTCCCGATCTGCAGGACGTCAACGACGAGGTGCGACCTGCGGTGACGTATCTGTTGGGGTCGTTGGAACAGCTTCCCTCTGTGATCGATTCGGAAAGGTAAAAAACGAAAAAAGAGGTTGTCCGCGTATCAAATACAGCGGGCAACCTCTTTCGGCTCTTCGCAAAGATATTTTGCGCCTGCGCAGAGCAGCTCTTCTCTTGAGCCAAAGCCCCACAAGGCACCTGCGCAGTCTATTCCCAGGCGCGCCGCGCCAAGCACGTCGTTGTCGCGGTCACCGATCATCAGGACCTCGGCGGGAGTATCAATGCCAAGCCGTTTCATGGCATCCTCGATCACCTCTTGCTTTTCTCCGCGCGTGCCGTCGATTTCGGGACCCGAAACACAGGAAAAATAGGGAGCCAGACCGTGCGTTTGCAAAAGCTGTTTTGCGAATACGTGCGGTTTACACGTGGCAAGCGCGCAGACCACTCCGCGGTGCGTCAATTCCTCCAGAAGCGCGGGGATTCCGTCAAACAAACGGCATTCCGAAATTCCGTGCTCGGCATAGTATTCGCGAAACAGATCGATTCCGTGCTCGGCGTCGGTTCGCGAAAATCCGCAATGCTCCATAAAGCTGCGATAAAGCGGAGGTCCGATAAAAGCGTTCAGTTGTTCTTGCGTGGGAGGCGGAAACCCCAATTTTTTGAGTGCATAGCGGGCGGAATTGAAGATCCCCGGTGCCGAATCGATCAGCGTGCCGTCCAAATCGAAAAAAGCGTAGCGGTAAGGCATGGTTTCGTCCTTGTTCATTTGAATTTTACAAAAAAGCCCCTTGCAAGGGCGTTTTTTTTATGGTATACTTTATTATACACGATTTTTTTCACAAAAGCAACAGAAAAAGGAATTTTTTACGATGGATATGAATTTTACCATTCCCGTCAACGAGGCGTTTGAAGCGAGTGCCGCCAACCCCTCGTGCGGATGCGCCCTGTGCGCGCTTTACCGTAAATTGGAGGAGGACGAGCTGGATCTGATTCTCGGCGCTTCGATGATGGAGCCCGCAATCCGCATCCGAACCAATCACACGGGCTTTTGCCGTCAGCATTACGACTTGATGTTCGTTCGGAAAAACCGCCTTGGCATGGCACTGACGCTGGAAAGCCATTTGGACGAATTGCGCAAGGAGATTCGCGACGGCGGTCTTGGCGGCGGTCAGGGGAACAAACCGATCAGGCGCATCGGCGAGCTGGAGGAGAGCTGTTACGTTTGCGAGCGTATTTCTCACAATTTTGAAAACATGGTGGATACGGTGGTCTATCTTTGGCAAAACGACGAGGAGTTTGCGCCCAAGCTCAAGGCGCAGCCCTATTTTTGCCTGCCGCATTACCGCAAGCTGCTCGCCTACGGTCAGCGACGCCTTGGTAAGCGCGTACAGCCCGAGTTTGCCAAGCAGTGTGCCACGGTCGTGGAGCACTATTTTGACGAGCTGCGCAAGGACGTGAGCTGGTTTTGCAAAAAATTTGACTATCGGTACGAAGAAGAGCCTTGGTACAATTCCAAGGATGCCGTGGAGCGCGCGTTCAAATTTTTGCGCTCCGATCTGCATAACAAATAAGAAGAGGGCGTGAAGTCATGATCGATCTTTTGGATCTGCATAAATTTTTTATTCTCAAGCATTTGAAAAAGGGTGACTTTGCCGTGGATTTTACCATGGGAAACGGCTACGATACCGAATTTTTGTCCCGAGCCGTGGGAGAAACGGGCAGGGTATACGCGTTTGATATTCAGGCGCAGGCGGTGGAGTCAACCGCAAAACGGCTGGCGGAGGTCGATTGCCCGAAAAACTATACTCTGATACATGATTCGCATCACAACGTGAAAAACTACGTCAAGGAGCCGATCAAGGCGGGGATGTTCAATCTTGGATGGCTGCCGGGAGGTGACAAATCGATCACCACGCTGCGCGAAACCACCATGCCTGCCATTGAGGCGGCGATCGAGCTTTTGGATCGGGATGCGATCCTGAACGTTGCGGTGTATCCCGGTCACGAGGAGGGCGATGCGGAGGGACGCATGATCTGCGAATACTTGGCGGGAATCAGCCGCTATAAGGTTTGCGCAACGCGCGTGAATATTCTCAATTCCCCCACTTCTCCCTACTTCATTATGATTGAAACGAAAGCGTGAGAAAGCATGAAGAAAACGATAAAAGCCGCGTTGGCGGCGGTGTTGTCGATGTCGATTTTTTTGGGTGGCTGCATCAAGGAAGACAAAAACAACGGGCAGATCTCCTCCGAGGCATTGCACGTTTATAAAAGCACGACGTACGTTTATTCGACCGCCGTGGATGAATCGGTGCTGACGACCGAGCTCAGTCCCGCTTATTTGATTCTTGCCAACAAGACATCCGTGTTGGGAGAAGAATACGTTCCAACCTCACTGACACCCATCGGCAGCCGTTTCGTCACCGAGAATGACCGCACGGGCGGACTTTCTTTGGAGGCGGGCGCGAATCTTGCATTGTCCGCGATGCTTTTGGAAATGGAAGCGAACGGTGTCACGGACATCTTCGTTACCAGCGCGTATCGCTCTTACGCATACCAAACCCGATTGTTTGAAAATTATCAGACGAAAGAGAGCAGTACCATTTCGGAGGATGCACGGAAGTATTTCGGAGAAGCGTATATTTATGAAAATTACACTTCAAAGGGGAAAACCAAGCTGACCTTTTCGGATGCGGTGGAGGTTGTTCTCAGCTACTCGGCGCGCCCGGGAACGAGCGAGCATCAAACCGGACTTTGCGTGGATTTCGTTACCGAGGAATACGGTGACCGTTTGGACGAGAATTTCGAAAAGACGCAAGCCTATGCATGGCTGCGCGATAATGCCTATAAATTCGGTTTTATTTTGCGCTATCCAAAGGAGAAAACCGAGCTGACGGGGTATTCGTACGAGCCGTGGCACTATCGGTTCGTCGGCAGAGAAGCGGCTACCGATATGCATTTTTCGGGACTTTGTCTGGAGGAATACCTGAATTGCTTGCAGTCATAAAAATGAAAGCATAAAACAAGAGGTGAGTCACTGTGCGCGCATGCGCCGTGACCCACCTCGTTTTTGATGATTGGGGAAGCCGTTAAATTTTATTCTGCGTCAAAGCAAGATTCAATTCAGCCTCAATGGCATCCGCCATCAACGCAAAGCCCAGGTCGTTGGGGTGACAGCCGTCCACGGTTGCCATTTCCTGATACGCACCGCGGAAGATGGCTCCTCCGTCGATATAGTAGGCATTGATGTCCCCGTGTGTGCGCGCATAGTGGAAGGTGTCGATGACAACTTCTCTGCGGCGCAGATTGACGTCGTACGAGTTCGGAGAGATCAGGTCGGGCTTGGAGAGCATGATGTAGGGAATATCGGGGTGCTTTTCGCGAATGATTTTGTACAAGCGCAGATGCGTGTCACGCAGATATTCCACGCTTGGGGCATTGTGGTCGTAATCGCAAACGAACACGCTCATGGAAAGCGAGGCAAGATAGTGTGCCATGCTTTCCTCGGCTTTTCCGTTTCCCGAAAATCCGAGATTGATATGGTCGATTCCCATGCGGCGGGTGATGATGTTCTCGTAGCAGTTACCGGGGCGTGAGGAGCATCCGCCTTGGGTGATCGAGCTTCCGTAGTACACGATGGGATCGATATTGCGGTAGGAAAGTCCCTCGCCTAAGGTCGCATCGGGGGCAACACCTACCCAAAGGTCGCGCACGTTGCTGTAGGTGGGGAAGTGGATGGTGAAATAACGAAGCTTTTTGCCCGTCAACTGGATCACCGATTCGTAGCTGTCTTCAATGGTGAAGGGAGGCACGAAAGTTTTGCAATAGCGGCTGTATCCTGTGTCGGGATCGTCGATATACAAATCAAAGCCTGCGCTTCCCGTCAGAGGAAAGTGGGGCATTTTGCCAACCTTGTCATAGGTTGCACGGATGGCAATGTAGGGCGAATCGCTGGAAAAACGCACACGTCCGCCTGCCGAGGAGCGACCTAAACTAAACAGATCCGCGCTGATCGGCTTTGTAATCTCGTCGGGAATGCGTTTGAATTCGGGCTCCTCCAAGGGACGGTACAAGCCGTAAATCGAAAACGGCGGCTTGCGAACCGAATACATGGAAACGTCAAGATTTCCGATAGAGGAGGGAACCTGCAAATTTTTATCGGGAATGTTGTGCTTTTCAAAGTTGCTGCTCATGGCTTTGGGAGTCCTTTCGAGAATGTTTTTTTATGCTTAATTGCGATCCGAGAATGACAGCGGCTTGCGCCGGAATACCGATGAGAAACAGCATCCAGATATTATATTGCAAGGCTTGCAAATAAACGGCTGCTAAAAGGCTCCATGCAAGGAGTGACGCAAATACGATTGCGCACACGCGGAATTTCCAACGAACGTTGAACAGAGTCAGCAACCCGAAAGAGATCGGGATAGACCAAACGAAGACTGTCCAAAGGTTGACGTGCGCGTAGGAGGCTACCAAAACGTAGATCACCGTTGCGATTAAATAAATCATGGAAACGGCAAGCAGCTCCATAATCACGCGCGGAGCAATATTTCTTGAGGGCTTTTTCTTGGCTTGGATCAGCGCATTTGACGCGCCGCGATCGGTTACGAGGGTATCGAGTGTGACACCGTACATATCGGCAAGCTGCTTGAGCACCTTCAGGTCGGGAAGTCCTTCGCCGCGTTCCCATTTTGATACCGATTTGTCCGAATAATTGATCTTTTCCGCCAGATCAGCCTGCGTCCATTGCTTGGCGCGCCGCAGTTCGGTCAGGTTGACGGCAACGATTTGTTCTAAGCTTTTTTCCACGACGCTCTCCTTTCCGTGTATTCATTTTATTATACCATTTTTTTGCGGTTCTGTCAACAAAAAAATCATCCCGTTTCAAAAAAACGGAAAAAGAAAAAGCGCAAGAATCGTTTGATCCTTGCGCGATTTCCATGCTTTTTCGGTGGGTTATTCCTCTAAAGCAACCAAATTACTTGTTCAAAGCGTTCAGCTTCTTGGTAAACTGGCTCTTCTTGTGAGCAGCGGCATTCTTATGGATGATTCCGTAAGCTGCTGCCTGGTCAACCTTCTTCACAGCGGCCTTGTATGCTGCCTGTGCAGCAGCCATGTCACCGGAAGCCAGAGCTGCATCATACTTCTTCATTTCGGTTTTCAGAGCAGTACGGTGCATTTTGTTTTGCAGAGTTTTGTTTTCGATAACCTTAACTCTCTTCTTCGCAGACTTGATATTCGGCATGTGTGTTCACCTCCCTTAAGATTTTAAGAAAATGATACTTGAAAAGCGGCGCCTGAGAGGGTGCGCACATTTTTCATCCATATACCCGTACATTTTATCACAACTCAATTGAAATTGCAAGACCTTTTTGAAAAAAACTTTTGTTTTTTCTCTTTTTTTTCAAAAAATGCAAATCATTTGCGTACAAGATAGTTTCTTTTGAGCTTTTCGACGAAATCATCGGTTTCCAGATCGTCCTTTGCGGGGATGGAGCAGATTTTTCCGCTGTCGTAAACGATGCGCAATTCACACGTCTTGACGCGGAAGCACTTGTTGTCGATGCTTTTTACGTTTTGGGCATCGCGAACCACCGAGATTTCCTCCAAGGCGGAGAAAAGAATCTCATAGGTTTCGGTCGTGGCGGTTTCGTCGATGATCGAAAAGGTTCTTTTCTTAATGAAGAAGGCATCGTTCAAAATCAGCATTTTGGCGGCTACCGCCTCGGACGAGCAAAGCTCGCCACTCTTCAGCCTTTTGAAATACAGCCCATTGTGCATCGAGTAGCAGGCAAAGTGATGCTCCTCGGGATTTTGGGGGATTCTTCGGCGGAACCGAAAGCCCTCGTTTTCCTCCAGCTCCTTGAACGTAATGGCGTTCATTGCGTCGTCGCGGGCCTTTTGCAGGTCAACCTCACTCGCGCGACCGATATTGCCGATTAAGAAGAGAATCAATCCGATCGGCATCAGGATACTTGCCAAAATATAGGACATATACGAAAAGCCCAACCACAGCATCAAAAAACCTACAGCGGCAGTTCCGATACCCAGTATGCCCATTCCGTCCCATTTTACAAAATAGTTAACCAGCATTTTGTTTCTTTTTCGATTCATAATGACTCCTCTTTTTCTGCGAACGTATTTCCGTCCGATTTTCGCAACCAGTATACCATTTTTTGCAGAAAAAGTCAATAGACCAACGGTTGATTTCTGTTAACTCTCGGTTGAAGCCCGGGTTTTGCCGCATTCAAGCCTTTCCAAAGCATATCGACGATTTCTGCTCGGGATTTACCGTGCAGATTTCCGTAAACCTCGCCGAAGCTCATATACTCCGAAAGGACTGCGCTCACGATTGCAGAGGCATCCTTTTTGGTGTAAACCTTTTTATGGTTTTCGTTTGCCTCAGCTTTCAGTTCCTCGCCTTCGGAAAAATTAAAGTTGCGGCGACGTTCTGTTTCGCGCATGAGCTCGGCATCCTGGGGTTTCAAAGAAAAATGGGATTTACCAGTATTTTTTTGTTCATTTATCTTGACAAATGCTTTTGCTTTGCGTATAATAGTATTAGAGTCAAGATTTGTTATAGCGTTGGGGAATTGGACCCCAAGGCTCACTGACAGAGATTGACTCTTTTTTTTGTTCCAATAAATCGTTGCGTCGGTTGCTCCTATTTTGTTTAGGAATGATTGAAAATTGTCTTTTCCATATGCGCTCGTCAAAATATTTGCCTTGATATGACGCCTCTCCAGCCTTCCATCGCCACTAAGTAAAATCGCTGCAATTACAGGTCGATTTTGATTGTCGATTGCTTCTGTAATGATAACAACGCTTTTATCGTTGGTGAAGCTATCCGCAATCAAAACAGGATCGGAGATATACTCCGGTAACCGTTTTACAAAATCAATATCAAGATCATGATAATTAGCGTTTCCTTTTGCGCCATTATCATTTCTCGTGATGCTTTTCAAATGATTTGCCGTCAGCAGAATAGGAAGATTGGGCAGCCCAGCTTCTTGCAGAAGTTTCGGTGTGTCCATAACCTTCAAATGTGTACTCGTTGTATCGGCTCCACCCAAAACATCATCAATTTGATTCGCGAAAGGCTTCAAAGAAAATTGAGATTTCCCCTGCAAAAAAGGCTTTGGAATATATTTATAAAAACTTTCGTCAGAGGGGTTGATTTTTCTGAAATATTCTGCTATACTAATAACAGACGGGACAGAGTATTGTCGGGCAACGCCAGCATTGGCGACCTCTTGCTTAACGCTCCCGTCTTTTTTGATGCTCTCCAACGCAATTGCAACATGGAGAGTATTTTGTTTATCCGTAAATTCTTTTACTTCGAGCTTCACGGGAAAAATTTTTTCTCCATCCACAAAAGCACTGGCAAGAACATAAACATTGCGTAAGGTATCATCACGTTTATATCCATCTTCATTTCTATTATGGACTTCGATTCCGATTGCGTTATCAATAACATCATCCAAACAAGATAACATTTTTGCAAAACAAATATAGTTTTTTTGTTGTTTGCTAACGCTTTCACGCATTTTCTCTTTTGAAAATCTAAAATCAAGCTGGATATCACGATTTCTATATGTTTGATAAACAGAAAATTCAGTCCCAAGTTTTTTAAACAAACGAACCCTATCTCCATATTCGGAAAATTCTATGTCTTTTTCGCTTAATTCGAGCCTTTTCTGAGCAGCCTCCATTTTTTTATTGTCAGCAATTGCAGATAACGAAATCGAACGATTTTTTAAAATTTGATATCGCTCATCATCTGTCATTTCGGTTGTAATTTTCTTTGGTTTTTCGCCGTTTTCCTTATCAACTTCCCCATTTACAATCTCTTCCCCCTCGCTATCTGCGAGGTTTTTTTCTATTTTCCCAAAACGGTAGTCAAGCCCTGCGTTTTTGATCGCATCCAGGAACAGTCCTTCCGCCTTTTTCAGTCGCTTGTACTCGGTACGGGCTTCGGGGTTGCCAAGGGTGCGGAAGCCTTCTGCAAGGTCCTGGATCTTGCCAAGGATGCGCTCGGCAAGGTTTGCATCCTGCCGCACGATGCGCTCGATGAATTTTTCGTTTCCAAGGATCTCCGCCGTCAGATGCGCTCCGATCTCGTCCCGCAATGCCTGTTCGGCAGAGGTCAACCGATTTTTCAAACTTTTTCGCCGTTGGTGTTGACATTCTCTACATTTTCGGGCATACTATCAGTGAAAGAGTCGTTTTTGATCGCGCCGGTCTTCGTGACCCGCGAGAAACCGGTAGGTGACTGGTTGGCGGCTCTTTTTTCTATATTTTTTTTGACAAAAAATTGAAAAAATATGAAAATATGTATTGATTTTTGACGAGAAATGGTGTACAATATGAAGAAGTTCAATAACAAAATCGGACAGAGCCGTTTGCGGCAAAAAAACGAAGAGCAGAAAACAAGGAAGGTTATAAACATGGCAGTATTCAGAAAAATCGGTGTATTGACCTCGGGCGGAGATGCGCCCGGCATGAACGCGTGCGTAAAAGCAGTGGTGAACAAGGCGATCTCTTTGGGCATCGAGGTAATCGGTGTCAACGGCGGTTATGCCGGCTTGATTCAGGGAGATTTGATTCCTCTTACGCACAATCACGTGAACAACATCGTCAGCAAGGGCGGAACGGTGCTGTATTCCAGCCGTTGCCCCGAGTTTAAAACCGAAGAGGGAATTTCCCGCGCGGTGGAAACCTGTAAGAAAAACCATATCGATGCGCTGATTTGCATCGGAGGTGACGGAACCTTCCGCGGTGCTACCGATATGACGCTGCACGGCATTCCGTCGATCGGCTTGCCCGGCACCATCGATAACGATATCACGGCAACCGACTATACCATCGGTCTTGATACCTGTATCAACACGGCAACGCGCTTTATCGATCAGCTTTGCGATACCTGCGAATCTCACGCACGTCTGAACGTGGTTGAGGTGATGGGACGCGATTGCGGTCAGGTAGCTTTGTACGCGGCAATCGCATCGGGTGCGGTTGCGGTTGCGGTTCCCGAGGTTCCCTTTGACGAGGCGGCTGCCATCGAGAAGATCCGCAAGCTTCGCGCAAGCGGAAAGCGCAGCATGATCGTAGTGGTTTCCGAGGGCGTGTTCAATCCCGACGGATCGAAATACGGTCCGACCCTGACCAAGAAGATCGAGGCGGAAACCGGTGTGGAATGTAAATTTGCCTGCCTTGCTCACGTCGTACGTGGCGGTGACCCCACCGTGCGTGATCGCGTGACAGCAACCGAGATGGCGGTGAGAGCCGTAGAGCTGCTGGTACAGGGAAAGAGCAACCTCGTGATGTGCGAGCTGGACGGTGAGATTCATCCCGTAGATATTTCCTTTGCGCTGATTGCCGACCGTATGTACAAAAACAAGCTCAAGGACGGTGACCTGGAGAAGTTTACATCCGAGGAAGTTGCCGCTATGGAGGCTCTGCGTGAAAAGCGCACTGCCGAGATCAACCGCCTGTATCAGGTGGCACAGGACGTCAGCTTCTGAAACTGATTTTTTCAATATCAAGCAAGAAACGCGCGGTATGCCGAATCGGTATGCCGCGCGCCTTTTGGTTTAATTTTGGGAAACAACTTGATTTTGAGAGAGAAATATGCTATAATGAATTTCGAAGAGAATCCGATCACTTTGAAAGGAGTTGCGATATGAAAACGTGCGGAAAACAGATTTGCTCTGTGCTTTGCCTTTTGCTGTGCCTTGTTTTTGCGTTGAACGGTTGCGCAAAGCAGACCGATCCGATCGGCATTTCAAGTGCCGAGATCAATGCCAACGGAGAACTGGTTTTGCATTATTCCAACGGAACGAGGCAAAATTTGGGTGTGGTCGTTGGCGAGGACGGCAAAGACGGCGAGGATGGAGAAGACGGTGCCGACGGAAAAGACGGAGTCGACGGTGAGGACGGAAAAGACGGAGTCGACGGTGAGGACGGAAAAGACGGTGTAGACGGCAAGGACGGCAAGGACGGCAAAGACGGTGTCGACGGCAAGGACGGCAAAGACGGTGTCGACGGCAAGGACGGTGTCGACGGCAAGGACGGTGTCGACGGCAAGGACGGTATCGACGGAAAAGACGGTGTCGACGGCAAAGACGGTGTCGACGGCAAGGACGGAGAGGACGGCAAAGACGGCAAGGATGCCGACGCTGTTTCTTCCGAGGCGGCTGCAAAAATGCTGCGCAATACCGTGAGCATCTATGCCGAATTCCGCGGAACCCCCGAGGGAACCGAAAGCACGCTTGTAACCTACCATAAGGCAGGCTCGGGTGTGATCTACCGCCCCGATGCCGAAAGCGGCAGTGCCTTTATTATCACCAATCATCACGTGGTTTACGATCAATATTCAAGCTCTGCAACAAAGCGCGCTAAAGCGATTGAGGTGTACCTCTACGGTGCGGAATACAGCGACTACGCCATTTCTGCCACCTACGTGGGCGGCACGATGGAGTATGACATCGCGGTTTTGCGGATCAAGGATAGTGATCTTTTAAAGGAGGTGCAGCCCGAGGGGGTTACGTGGGCTGACTCGGATCTCGTGCGTGCAGGCGAAAAGGTGGTTGCCGTCGGCAATCCCTTAGGCTTGGGAATTTCGATGACGACGGGCATCGTCAGCGTTGATTCCGAGTACTGTGAGAGGTATCTTTCCGACGAGGTCACGTTAACGGTGACACGCGGGATACGGATCGATGCGGCGGTGAACGGCGGCAACAGCGGCGGCGGACTTTACAACGCACGGGGAGAGCTGGTGGGAATTGTCAACGCAAAGCTGATCGACGTCGAGATCGAGGGCGTCGGCTATGCGATTCCATCCACCGTTGCGCAAGCACTTGCCGATAACCTGATCGACCACTGCCTTGGAAAGGTAAAGAAAACGCTGTGCCTTTACAACGTGGAGTTTGAAGTTTCGTTCACGAGCTCCAAAGCCGTGTACGATGCCGAAACCGGCACGGTTTCGGTGGAAGAAACCGTGGAGATCGATTCTGTCACCGAGGACGGTATCTTCGACGGCTTACTGCAAGAGGGAGATCAGATTGTTTCCTTGTCGATCGGAGAACGCACCAAGACGGTAACACGCAGCTACCAGGTGGAGGATTTTTGTTGGAATCTTCGCGCGGGGGACACGCTTACCGTAACCGTTTTACGCGACGGGACCGAGATGGTATTCTCTGCGGTCATTCCCGCGGGCAACGCGATCAACGATATTGTCTGAATTTGATATAAAAGCAAGCGGCTCCGTTCACACGCGAACGGAGCCGCTTCTCTTTGTTTATGATTTTTTACTGCAGCTTTTCCAGCGCCGCCTTGACACCCTCTAAGTTCTCGGTGTACTTGGCAAGCTTGGTGCGCTCGGCATCTACCACCGCTGCGGGAGCCTTTGCAACAAAGCTCTCGTTTGCCAGCTTTTTGTTGATGCGGTCGATCTCTGCCGTCAGCTTTGCCAGCTCGGCAGACAAGCGTGCACGCTCCTTTTCGGTGTCAACCAAATCGGAAAGCGGCAGATACAGGGTTGCCGAATCGGTGATGATCTGTACGGCGTTATCGGCACTGACCACGTCTGCGGCGAACGCTTCTTTGACCTCTACCTCGGAGGCGGAAGCCAGGCGAACGAAGAACGGGTGGGTCGATGCACCGAAGGACTCGGGATACTTGGTTGCAATGTAAACCTTTGCCTTGCGGGAGGGAACGACGTTCATTTCGTTGCGGCGCAAGCGAATTGCCTTGATGGCGGCAATCACGCGCGACAGCTCTTCGGATTCACGCGGGAAATTGAGGGAGGCGTCGGGGGCGGGATAGGATGCCATGACGATGCTTTCCGAATCACCGTCGTGCGGCAGTGCTTGATAGATTTCCTCGGTGATGAAAGGCATGAAGGGATGCAGAAGCTTGAGAGTACCCGTCAGCACGTAGGAGAGGACGTTCTGCGCGATCAGGTTGCCGTCGGTATCCTTTTCGGACAGACGGCTCTTGGTAAGCTCAATGTACCAGTCGCAGAAAATATCCCAAACAAACTCGTAAATGGCGGCAAGCGCAACACCAATCTCATAATGATCCAGCGCGCCCGTGACTGTTGCCACGGTTTTGTTGTATTCGGTCAAAATCCACTTATCCTCGGAGGAAAGGCGGTCGTTGCTCGGCAATTCAACCTTGTCGATGGTCAGATTCATGCGGACGAAGCGCGATGCATTCCACAGCTTGTTTGCAAAGTTGCGGGCTGCCTCCATCTTCTCGTCCGAGAAACGCATATCGTTTCCGGGGGAGTTACCCGTGGAGAGCGCAAAGCGGAGCGCGTCGGCACCGTATTTTTCGATGATCTCCAAGGGATCAATTCCGTTGCCCAGCGACTTGGACATTTTTCTGCCCTGCGCGTCGCGTACCAGACCGTGAATGAAAACGGTGTGGAACGGCTTTTCGCCCATGTGCTCAAGCCCCGAGAAGATCATACGCGAAACCCAGAAAGTGATGATATCGTAGCCCGTGACCAGCACGCTCGTGGGATAATATTTTTTCAGATCCTCGGTGTTTTCGGGCCATCCCAGCGTGGAGAACGGCCAAAGAGCCGACGAGAACCAGGTGTCCAGCACGTCCTCGTCCTGACGGACCGCAGCACCGCACTTGGGACACGTGGTAATATCCTCCTTGGAAACGGTCATTTCTCCGCAAGCGTCGCAATAGAACGCGGGGATGCGGTGACCCCACCAAAGCTGACGCGAAATGCACCAGTCGAGGATGTTGTTCATCCAGTTGAAGTAGTTTTTGGAGAAGCGTTCGGGAACGAAGCGGATCTCGCCGCTTTCCACCGCCTTGATGGCGGGCTCTGCCAAGGGCTTCATCTTGACGAACCACTGATCCGAGGTCATCGGCTCAACCGTGGTGCCGCAACGGTAGCAGACACCGACGTTATGATCGTGGGGAACGGTTTTAACCAGATAGCCGTCCGCCTCCAGATCGGCAACCAAAGCCTTGCGGCAGGCATAGCGATCCATTCCCTCGTATTTGCCCGCATTGGCATTCATGGTTGCGTCGTCGTTCATGACCTTGATCTGCTCAAGACCGTGACGCTGACCCACCTGGAAGTCGTTGGGGTCGTGTGCGGGGGTGATTTTCACACAGCCCGTACCGAAGCCGATTTCTACGTAATCATCGGCAACGACGGGAATTTCTCTCTCAACGATGGGCAGAATCAGCGTTTTCCCGATGAGGTGCTTGGTAGCTTCATCCTCGGGGTTGACTGCAACGGCGGTATCACCGAACATGGTTTCGGGACGCGTGGTAGCAATCTCCACGTAGCCGTCCTCGCCCTTGATGGGATACTTGATATGCCAGAAATGACCGGGCTGATCCTTATAATCAACCTCAGCATCGGAAAGAGCCGTCAAACAGCGGGGACACCAGTTGATAATGCGGTATCCGCGATAGATCAGACCCTTGTCGTACAGATTGACAAAGACCTCGCGAACAGCGCGGGAGCAGCCCTCGTCGAAGGTGAAGCGTTGACGGGTCCAGTCGCAGGACGCGCCCAGCTTTTTGAGCTGACCCGTGATGCGTGCCTCGTATTTATCCTTCCATTGCCATACGCGCTCAAGGAATTTCTCTCTGCCGAGATCATAGCGGGAAAGTCCCTCTTCCTCGCGCAAACGCTCCTCTACCTTGATCTGTGTTGCGATACCTGCATGGTCGGTACCGGGAACCCAAACGGTATTGAAGCCCTGCATGCGCTTGTAGCGGACCAGGATGTCCTGCAGGGTTTCATCGAGCGCGTGACCCATGTGCAATTGACCCGTTACGTTGGGGGGCGGAATGACCACAGAGAAATGCTCGGCATTGTTGTTTTTGTCGGGCGTGAAATAGCCTTTTTCACACCATGTCTGATAAATTCGATCCTCAAACTCACCGGGGGCGTAGGTTTTCGGCAGCTCGTTGTATTGGTTCATGTAAAACCTCCTAAAAATAAATACAATTTGTGCGGAACAAAAAAGAAAAGCCTCCTTCGTCCCTTTTATCAGGACGTGGAAGCACGCGGTACCACCTGATTTCCCCGAAAAAACTCCGAGGCTCTCTTGCTCCGTAACGTGGAGGACCCGTTGCAGGCTACTTACAAGGGGGACCCCCGGTTCACCGACACCGCTTGGGAGCGACTTCTGCCGACCGTGCCGCGAACTCGCACCAACCGTTCGCTCTCTGTGCGCCGTGTCCCGCATACTACTCTCCGTCATTGCGTTTTGAACAGTATACCATATTTTTTTGAAAATGTCAACAAGTTTTCAAGAAAATCTTCGGTTGACGTGCGTTTCGTGAATCCAAGCTTTGAAAAGTCCGTGTCGGAAAACCGATGCTGCACGGACTTTTCGCCATAAGGGGTATCGTATCTGCCGCTTACGGATTCGGGGATTGGGGAATGCTTGGCGCAAGCTTCTTCAAAAACGCATCGGTGAGCAGCTCTCGGGGGTCGGCGCCGTGCAGGTTCATGGGGGTACGTGGGTCGTTTATCCGGTTCCAAACCATGTGTCGGAGCGAGGACAAGAGGGTGGATTCGATCCAGTAGTCTACGTTCCGAAGCCCCCTTTGCTTTTCGATGCGGCAGATGGCAAGGTAAAGCTCCAATCCGTCGCTTTGATCGCGCCAAAGGTCGACAAAAATTGAGTCAAACGCTGTTTGGGGGAGCTCTTGCAGATAGGCAATCGCATCGGCTTCGATGACCGTGATCTTTTCACGGTGCGGAAATTGCGGCAACAGATGCTCGTTGAAAAGCGCGATGATACGGGGGTCGCGCTCGACGACCGTTACCGATGACACGCATTCGCGCTGCGCCGCGGAGAACGCATAGTAACCAAGCCCCAAGCCAAGCGTCAAAACGCGACCGCGTGCGTGCGAAATCGGCTCGCACATGGTTTCGATTTCAAGTGGGGTGACCGTCATCCATTCAATACCGTTTTCCAACACGGCGGGGAAGCGAAATTCTTCTTCAAAGTACCCGATCTGTGGGATCTCGCGCAGGTCGTCGGTGCACAGCAGGTGGTCGCAAATGAAAGGCTCGTAGGGGGCATAGCTGCTTTCCTTTAGTTCCCATGCGCCGCTTTTGACGCTTGGAAAACGCACGGCCCTGCAGTAGGGGTCGTTTTGATAGACGTCGGGATTCAAGCGGTGCAAGCCTTGGCAAAGATAGGTGTCCTCCAAGTGTGCGTGCTGCTCGTTTTGCTCGGTGTCCCAGCCCAGAACCGCCGAGAACAGCGACAAATATGCTTCCTCCGTATCGACGCGACAGGTGCTTGCAATTTTACGGACGGTATCGGCGGTAATGACGCGCGGTTGCAGGTTGAGATAACGGCTGTAGCTTGCCGTTACCGTTTCGTTTTGCCGCATGATCTCGGCAAGACGCTCGTATTGCATAAAGAAGCCTCCCGTTGCGAATTTATTTCCACGCTTATTATAAACGATTTTACCAAAAAATGCAAGTGCAAGTTGTTCAAAGGGGCGAATTTGATCTGGGCTCTCCTCTTGTTTACAATTTGTTCACACAACCGAATAAGGGATTGACTATAATGATTCTAACAGTCGGACGATTCTATCATTCGTTCGATGAAAAACGTAAGGAGTAAAACCTATGAAGAAGATTCTGTCAATCGTTTTGACCCTGTCGATGCTTCTCGGAATGGTTACGATGGTTGCTCCCGTCGCAAGTGCGGCAGAGGATACCACCGAGTACACCGAGGTTGCAACGCTGGATCAGTTTGTTGCGGCACTGGCAGCGAAACAGAACATTAAGCTGACCGCTGACATCACGCTGAAGAAAAACACGAAGTATTTGCTGTACACCGCTACCACCCTCAACGGTAACGGTCACACCATCTACATCCCCGAGATGGACGGCAACATCAACTCGCCGTTTGCTTGGGAGCCCAACACGGCTCTGGGTGACGGGATGTACGCAACTACCACGGTGAAAAACATCAATTTCGGTAGTGCGGATGATCCTTTCGTGCATCGCAACACCTCCCAAACCACGATGGCTTTGTTTACCGGACTTTCGGCAAACTACAGTGTTGTGTTTGAGAACGTCAACCTGTACTACAATCTGATTACCCCCGTAGCGGTTACTGCCGGCGGCTTGATTTCCAGCACGGGCGGAAACATCACCTTTAACAGCTGTAACGTGTTCATTGAGAGCCACGACCTTTCCACCGCATCGGGCGGTATCGTCGGTACGATCTCTTCGACCGGTGTCGTAACCATGAACGACTGTAACGTATACGGCCGCGTATCCAACGAGGCAAGCACCGCGTCGGGATTCGTCGGTATGCTGCAGGGTAGCCTGGTGATGAACAACTGCAAGAACTATGCAAACGTCGCAAGCACCTCTACTGCGGGTCAGAAGTTCGCGGTTGGCGGCTTGGTTGCATACGCAACGGCTTCGTTTACCAAGCTGGAGCTGAACAACTGTATCAACTACGGTAACGTAGCGGGCGATCAGGCTGCGGGCGGCTTGATCGGTTACAGTGAAACCTCCTCCTCCGGCGCACGCATCATGCTGAAGAACTGCGTCAACTACGGTAACGTAACGGCGTTCAACGGCAACGCAGCCGGCTTCGTCGGATATGCAAGAAAGCTCCAATTCAACAATTGCGTCAACTTCGGTACCATTACCGGTTGGTGTATCGGCGGTTTCATCGGAAATGCCGATAACGTTTACTTCTATGATTGTATCAACGCGGGCGATATCTACGGTGAGGCAAAGAAGGGTCAGAACTGCTGTGCCGGCGGATTTCTCGGCATTGCATATACCATCATTTTGCAGGACTGTGCGAATATCGGACTCGTTAATATGATGAGTGGTGCGGCTCACGGCTCGGGTAACTTCTTCAGCTACCTGTCCAGCACCGCAACCATGACCAATTGCTACGCGTTCGGTACCTTGGATTCGGTTACCGGATACCACGGTGTGATCGCAGGTACCTCCTCGCCCGGAACGGTTGTTTCTACGGGATGTAAGTATATCGATTGCGGCGCGTCTTTGGGACTCGTTGGAAGCGATTGCCAAAAGGTTACCGTTGAGGAAGCTCCCGCACTGATCAAGGCGGCTACCGGTCGTGATGCCATCGTTGGCAACGACGGGAAGATCGTTCTTGCAACTCCCAAGGTCAGCGGCGTACAAACCACCGAGCCCGAGGGCGGCAAGCAGAGCATCCGCGTGTTGGCAACCATGGGCAAGGCAACCGACGTGACCAAAACCGTAGGCTTTGACATCCGGTTCATTGATAACGGAGTTGTCGGCGATACGGTGACCTACTCTACCGACAAGGTCATGGTAGCCATCAACAACAAGATCGGCGTTACCAGCGAAAAGATCTATGCGAACCGGATGTACGGTGACTTTATCTTCAGTGCAGAGGTGCGCAACGTTCCCACCACCGGAACCTTCGTCATCGAGGCAACTCCTTGGATCAGCGACGGAACCAACGCTTACTACGGCGAAACCAAAACCCTGACCTTTGTAAACGGAGAATATACCGAGAAAGTTATGGATAAAACCGATAATTTGCCGAATCCGATCCTCTACGGATCTCCCCTGCCTCAAAAGGCAAACACCGCACTTTACAGAAAGTCGGTTCTCTTCTGCGGTGACTCGATCACCTACGGTACGCAGGATAGAGGCGTGTACGCTCCCACCAGAACCTGGGCGGGCAGAATCGCGTACGTTCACGATATGGATCACATCACCGCGGGTATTTCCAGTGCGTCTATTTCCGATTCCCGTTCGGCTTACAGTATCATCGTAGATCAGGTGGCAAAGTATAAGGATCGCGATTTCGACTTCATTATGCTCCACGGCGGTGTAAACGATGCATGGGATAGCGTAGCACTCGGCACCGTAACCCCCGAAGGCACTACCACCTTTGACCGCAACACCTTTGCGGGCGGACTTGAAAATCTGCTTTACAGCGTCAAGCAGTGGTTCCCCGATGCAAAGGTCGGTTATATCATCAACTTCTACGCACCCAACGAGATGAGTGGAACCGTATCCGAAATGTCTGCGTACGTAGACATGATGAAGGTCATCTGCGATAAGTACGACGTTCCTTACGTTGACCTTTATAACAATCAGGAATTGACCGATGCGTTGCTGGTTACCTCTCGCGACAGCGAAACGCAGAAGACCTACCTGCCCGACCACATCCATCCCAATGCAGGCGGATACGATCTGATCTATCCTTACATTGAGGAATTCATGGAAACCGTATTGGCAGGCGGCGAATCCTCCAAGGAAACCGAGGAAAGCCTGAAGATCAACGGCGTTGATATCTCCAACTATCAGATCATCTACAAGGCACCCGCAGATGCGGCTACCCTGAAGAACTACTGGCGTCCCGAGTACGATGCGGCAAGAATTACCGCCGAGCGCTTGGCTGAACTGATCGAAGCCAAGTTTGGTGTCAAGGTTCCCGTATACTCCGACGCACACGCACCCGAAAAGGCATACGAGATTTTGGTTGGCGAAACCAACCGTGCGGCATCCTCCAACGCGGCAGTCCCCACGCTGACCACCGACGACTACTACGTTGGCGTGATCGGCTCCAAGCTTGTGATCCGCGGCGGTGCCGACGGTACGACTTACCATGCGGTTGATGCCATCGAGTCTTACTTCAAGACCGCGGCTGCCGATAACGTTTACAACATGACGGTAAGAATGAATCAAACCGGCACGTATCATCTGGAGCGCGTTGCATTTATCGGTGACAGTATCACCTATGCCGCAATCTCCACCAATTATACGACAAACGGCGGTATGTTCGGTTATCCCAAGCAGTCGGGAAGAATCGACTGGAGAGAAAGCGTAGTAACGCCTTACGGCTCTGCGGGAACCAAAATGACCGAGTACATGGGCATCGCACTTTGGACCACCTTCTGCAACGATGCAGAGGCAAATCCGTATGACGTTGTCGTAATCATGTTGGGTATCAACGATGCAAACGTAGCCGATAAGAACGGCGGATGGACTTCAAGTCTGACCACGTCCTTTACGACCGCAATGCAGAACATGGTGAAGGCAATCGACACCATGAATCCCGATGCCGAGATCGTGATCATGACCTGCTGCGTACACTACCGTGTAGACGGTGCGGGCGGATATACCTCCATCGTATCCTCTGCAACTGTGGTTGAATTGCAGAAGAGCATTGCGTTGAGCTTGAAGAATGCGGGCTATAACGTACACCTGTACGATATGAACGCATACTCCACCGAGAACACCACCAAGGCAATGTTCAACTCCGACCTCCTCCACCCCGCTGACGCAGGTCACGAGGTTCTGGCACGCGGTGTTGCAAAGATGCTGCAGATGCTCAGAGAGGGCAAGACCGACGAGTATTTGCTCTATTAAATCAAATAACGTTTCTTCAAAAGGGAGTGCTTCGGCACTCCCTTTTCGTCGTGTAAACAAGAAACAATCCGTTTAAGAAAAATTAGAATTGACAAAGTGCTCTTAAAATGGTATAATAATATAATACAAGAATTTGCAAAAGGGGGTGTGATCGTGGAACGAGATAAGCGGAAACGGCAAGACGAACTGGATCGCTTTTGGGAGATTGACGATTTGCTCCCGAAGCGTCGCGCACCGCACTATCCCTCCGACACCGAGGCAACCGAAATCGAGCTGCCGCGGGTGACGAAAAAACCGAACGCGTCTGCAACTCCCACGCAAAAGGAACCGATCCCACCGCGGGAGCAGCCTCCGAAAACGCACTTTATTCCTCCGCACGGACCCGAGGAGGAGGCATTGCGCCCCCGACCGATGCTGGAGTATACCCCCGATAACGCGCTGATTCGATGCGTTCGTATCTATCCGTGGAAGATCGATTACCGATACTACGAGGGCTTTTTGCGCGACGCTGTCCGTTTGTACGGGGTACGTGGCGAATCGTGTCAAAGAGTACCGTTCTTTTCCTACTCACCGCAGTATACGCAGATGAATCGCGCACAGCTGGAGTGGTATCTGTGGTGGCGTGAGCTTGCGCGCGGCGGGGACTATACCGATACCGATTACAGCTACGTGCTTTTGTACGTGTATGAGATCATCAATCTTTCGGGGGTCATGGATGCTGCCGAATCGCAGCGTCGCTTGTGCGAAATTTGGCTTCGCTACCGATCGATCTACCGACAGCTTGACAGCTATCTGCCGAACTGGATCTGTGATTACAGTCTGATTCATCGATTGCCGCCGCCGGACGAGTCGTTGGGAATCGTCTTGTCCGACGTGATGCCGCATGCCACGCTCAAGGAATTTTTCGTGCAATCGGGTGGAAAAAACGGCTATCTGACGGCATTGTTGGCGTTTTGTTCAAACTATGATTACCGCAAAAGTAAGTTTTATACCAAGGAGAATGCCGCGCTGTTTGACCGCGTGATTCCCGATGCGGTGGAACGGGTGACGCACCGATTGACGTGTGACGGCAAGCTGTTCGCAAATTCGGGAATGGACGACAGCAGTATGATGCGCGATGCTTATGCGGGCGCGCTTTGTGCGTATCGGAACAAGCGGCGCATTGAGGTTCAATACTGTTCCTTTTCGCGCTCGCACGAGCTGCGCTTTTTGATTACCGACGTGGTAAAATATACCGAAAATAAGATTCGCGCGGTGCTTGGTGTGCGTTCCAGGCTTTCGGTTTATGCGCTTCCCACCGCGTTGCGCGAGCTGTTGGACGGCTTTTGCGAGGAAAGCTTGCCGAAACGCGCAACCACCTCCAAAAACACCGATACAGCACCTGCCGAATACGAGCGCTTGTACGATCTGCCGCGCACCGAGCTTTCGCTTTCTCATGCGGCGAGCATCGAGCGCGCCTCGTGGGAAACCACCGAGCGATTGGTGGAGGCATTCGAGGAGGACTCCGATTCGGTTGCAACCGAGGCGGAAGCACCTCCCACACCGATACCGGCGGCTTTTGTTCCGCAGGGCGATGCCGAATCATCCGACGAGTGGCAGAAATACCGTGACTATCTCTTGGCGGCTTTGTCCGATGACGTTGGCGCGCAACGCGAGGCGGCACGAAAAACGGGACTTCCCGAAGAGGTTTTGACAGACGAAATCAATACCCTGGCGGCAGACCTCTTAGGCGATATTTTATTGGAAGAAAACGAAAACGGCTTTGCGGTGATCGAGGATTACCGCGACACGGTACAAGCCATTGCACAAAAATTGTAAGAGAGGTTTTTTCATGGAACAGATACGGCAAAATGAGATACCAAAGGTGCCGAAGCGCATATTAACGTCCCTGCTTTCGTCGGTTTCGGCGGGGGTGGTTCCGCGTGCGGGTGCTCCGTATATTGCCATCGGACGGCAGGACGAAATTGCCGCCTTGCTGTCCGACCTGGAGGCGGTCAACGAGGGTGGCGGATCGATGCGCTTTTTGATCGGACGCTACGGAAGCGGAAAAAGCTTTCTGATGCAGCTGATTCGCGGTTATGCGCTGGAGCGCGGTTTTTTGACCGCAGACGCTGATCTTTCGCCAGAAAGACGCTTGTACGGCACGGGTGGCAGCGGTGTTGCAACCTATCGGGAGCTGATGAAAAATTTAGCCTCCAAGGCATCCCCCGACGGCGGAGCTCTTCCGCGCCTTTTGGCTCGTTGGATCAACGATTTGCAAACGGCGGTGTTGGATACGGGGATTTCCGCAAAGGAGGAAGCCTTCTCGGATGCATTGAACCGTCGCGTGGCGGACACGCTGCGTGAAATGGAGTTTTTGGTGGGCGGTTTTGATTTTTCACGTGTGATCGTTGCCTATTATCGCGCCTACGTGGCGGGGGATGACGACCGAAAGAGCGCGTGCCTGCGTTGGTTGCGCGGCGAGTACGCGACCAAAACCGAGGCAAGGCAGGCTCTTGGTTTTTCGGTTTCGGTGATTATCGACGACGACAACTGGTATGATTTTTTAAAGCTGTGGGCGGCACTTTCGCGCACGATGGGCTATCGGGGGCTGGTGGTATTCGTGGATGAATGCGTCAATCTGTATAAGATTTCGCACCGTGTCAGCCGCGAAAACAACTACGAAAAGATTCTGTCGATGTTCAACGATACCCTGCAGGGAAGAGCCCCGGGACTTGCGTTGGTCTTTGGCGGCACGCCGCAGTTTTTGGAGGACACGCGCAGAGGCTTGTTTTCCTACGAGGCACTCCGAAGCCGCCTCTGTGACAGCCGCTTTGCCTTGGAGGGCTTTAAAAATCTGATCGGTCCCGTGATTCGTCTGCGCCGCTTGTCGGACGACGAGCTGTTTGCCTTGATCAGTCGCGTCACCAAGCTGTACGCGCAAAATTACGGGCAGCAGCCGCGCATCACCGAGGAACAGATGGTCGAATTTTTGCGGATTTGCCTGGGGCGCGCGGGTGCGGACAGTATGATTACACCGCGTGAAATGCTGCGCGATTATATGACGGTTCTCAATATTCTGATGCAAAATCCCGAGGCAAGCTTTGAAGAGGTCGTGGGAAGCGCGGTCACGCTCAAAACCGAACAAGAGCTTTTGGAAGAGCGCGAGGCGGCAGAGAAGCCGACGGACGACACACACCGTTTTACGATAGATGAGATTGAATTTTAAAAATGAGTGAGATTTTTGAACGATTTCCGCGTTTTATACAGGAGTATATTTACGCGCACAACTGGGAGAGCCTGCGAGAGGTGCAGGTTGCGGCGGCAAAAACGATTTTTGAGAGTGACCGCAATCTGCTCCTGACCTCGTCCACGGCAAGCGGTAAGACCGAAGCCGCATTCTTTCCCATTCTGTCCGAGCTGTGCGAGGATCCGCCCGCGAGCGTTGGCGTGCTGTATATTGCGCCCTTGAAGAGTCTGATCAACGACCAATTTTACCGCATCGAGGAGCTGCTTTCGGAAAGCGGGATTCCCGTGACCCATTGGCATGGGGACGTGGCACAGTCGCACAAGAAAAAGCTGCTTGAAAAGCCGCGCGGAATCTTGCAGGTGACCCCCGAATCACTGGAATCGATGCTGATCAACCGTTCCAACGATCTGGTAAGGCTGTTTGGAGATCTGCGTTTTATCGTCATTGACGAGATCCATACCCTTACGGGAAGTGATCGCGGCAATCAGATCCTTTGTCAGCTTGCGCGGATCGGTTCCTTGATCGGCTATCATCCGCGGCGCGTGGGACTATCGGCAACCATTGGCGATTTGCAAACCGCCGCCGATTGGCTGGGGGCGGGAAGCGGAAGAGCCACCGATGCTCCCGTGTCCGATCCCGGGAAAATTCGCTGGCGGCTGGGAATGGAGCATTTTTATATCGGAAATGCCAAGACCGAGCAGGCAATTGAGCCGCGTGAGGATACGTCGGCACCCGCACCGCCCACCGCATACGACGCAGGGTACTCCTATATGTACGATTGCGTGCGCGACCGTAAGTCGCTGGTCTTTTCCAATTCGCGCGAGGAAACCGAATATCTGTGCGCAACGCTTCGGCAGATTGCAAAGCTGCGTGGGGACAGTGACGTATTTTTGATTCATCACGGCAATCTTTCGGCATCGATTCGCGAGGAAGCCGAGCTGAAAATGAAGGATGAGGACGTGATGGCGGTCACCTGCGCCACCGTTACCATGGAGCTTGGCATTGATATCGGACGCTTGGAGCGCGTTCTGCAGAATCAGTCGCCCAACTCGGTCACGGGCTTTTTGCAACGGCTGGGACGCTCGGGAAGACGCGGTCAGCCGCCCGAGATGATGATGGTTTTCCGTGAAGAGGACCCGCTTCCCAACACCCCGCTGCCGCAGCTGATGCCGTGGGAGCTACTCAAGGCGATTGCAATCGTCCAGCTTTATATCGAGGAACGCTTCATCGAGCCTCCAAATTTGCGAAAATTGCCGTACAGTCTTCTGTTTCACCAAACGTTGAGCGTTCTGGCATCGTCAGGAGAATTAAGCGCACGGCGGCTTGCCGATCGCGTGCTGTCCCTTTCGCCGTTTCTGCACGTTCCGAAAGAGGATTACAAGGTGTTGATTCTTTCGATGCTCAACAACGATTTTTTGGAAATGACCGAGGAAAAAACCTTGATCGTAGGCTTGGCAGGCGAGAGATTGCTCCGAAGCTTCAAGTTTTACGCGGTGTTTAAGGATTCCGAGGACTACACCGTACGGTGCGGCTCGGATGAGATCGGAACCATTACCACGCCGCCGCCCGTTGGCGACCGTTTTGCTCTGGCAGGCAGAGTGTGGGAGGTCGAGGAGCTGGATATTGCGCACCGATTGATCTACGTCAAAAGCGTGGAGGGCAAGATGGAGGTGTCCTGGCCGGGTGACTACGGCGAGGTGCATACGCGCATTTTAGAGCGCATGCGGCAGGTGCTCTCCGAGGACACCGTCTACCCGTATCTCAAGCCCAACGCACAAAAACGCCTGGAGGTGGCACGCCACGTGGCGCGAAACACGGGGATGCTGTCGCATTCCTTGGTGCATCTCGGCGGATACTCGTGGTGTTTGTTCCCGTGGCTTGGGACGCGTGCCTTCCGTGCCATGCGCAAGATCATTGCATCGAAATCGCAGTCCTTTGGCATTACGGGTGTCGAATACGAGGGGTGCTACTATATTACCTTTAAAATGTCGCGCGGTAACGATTATGAGCTGATTTCGACGCTTGCCGAGGAAGCGCGTACCGACCGAATTTCCGCACACGCCTTGGTGAGTGGCGGAGAGGTCCCCGTATTTGAAAAATACGACGACTACGTTCCCGCCGATCTTTTGCGCCATGCTTATGCGGTTGATAAAATCGACGCAGAGAGCGCAAAACGGAGGATTTTGGAGATCGAAGAGGAATACTGAAATGGATAAAAGCACGCGCCGTTTATCGGTGCGTGCTTTTCGGTTTCTCTATTCCGTCCCCTCGCGCGACACCAGCTCGATCAGCACGGCACCGCCTGCGGTAAGGGCAATCCCGGCAACGGGGTATTCCAAAAGCGGCTGACAGCGGTTCGTGGCGAGAATCGGGTCAACGTCGCGCATTTGCAGATAGGAGATGAGTAGCGTCACAAGCGAGGTTACAAGCATTGGCAGGGCAATGCGTAAAAACAGCTTGGTATAGCGTGAGGGCGGCTTCAGCTTTGGAATTTTGATATGTAGCATCTCCTTTCTTGCATGGTTATGAATTGAATGAAAAATGTATTTCGGCTCTTTTTCTCTTTTCTGATTCCTATTTTATCAAAAAAAGCCGAATTTGTAAAGGAACGGATTTTTCCATGTCTTCCATTTTCGTGCAGGCGGTCGGTCGGAGGTCACTTTTTTGTATAAATACTCCAAGATTGTGTATGTTTTGCCACGGATAAGCTCGCGAGAGGCTTTTAGCTGGATTTCTTTGGTTGTTTTCCACAAATTTCCATGCATTTTGTTTGTTCCCCCACGCATATCCCCGTGCTATAATGGGACGTAGCCGTCAGAGAACAGAACGTGAGTGGTTTCTCTCTCGGCGAAACCGACGGGAAAACATGAATGGGAGGTTCACCGAACGATGAAATGTCAAGACGATCGGGAAACGGGAGTATTGCTGGCAGAGCGCGCGGCGCAGGCGGGGACGGCTCGGCTGATTTATCGGCTGGAGTGCAGAAAGGGCTTTTGGATGTCGGTGTCGAGCGATGCCGAAACCGAGCGCATCTTCCTCGGCAGTGATTTGGAAATTGCATGGTCGTTTTTCGGCGCGGCAGTGCAGGGAAGCGTTACGCCCTGCGTCCTGGAGGAGGTCTTTTGCGACTGGTTTGCGATCCAACAGCCTGCAAAATAGGGAAATCTTGGAAAACCTCTTTACATTTTCATAAAAGTATGTTATAATAATGCAAACAGAAACAAAGGACAGCCGATACGCGGCGTTCCGAAAGAAAAGGATGATTGGGTATGAAATGTCCCGGATGCGGATATGCAGAAAGTAAAGTAATCGACTCCAGACCCGTGGTTGAGGCGAACAGCATTCGCCGCCGCCGCGAGTGTTTGTCGTGCCAAAAGCGGTTTACCACCTTTGAGGTGATCGAAACCGTGCCGATGATCGTGGTCAAAAAGAACGGCTCCAAGGAGCTGTTTGACAAGCAAAAGCTGCTTTCGGGTGTCCTCAAGGCAACCGAAAAGCGTCCGATCGATACCATTGCAATGGTTGACGAGATCGAAGCCGAGCTTCAGAATACCCTGCGTCAGGAGATCGATTCCACCGAGATCGGTGAGATGGTGATGCAAAAGCTCAAGGAGCGCGACCACGTGGCATACGTGCGCTTTGCGTCGGTTTACCGCGAGTTTAAGGACATCGATACATTCCTTGCGGAGCTGCGTGACCTCAAGGGGAACGAATGAGCGCGGCTTGCATGAAAAAAGACGGAAGAACCGATCGGTTTTTCCGTTTTTTGTTTTTTATCGATTTTTGATCAAAAAAATAAAAAAATTATAAAAATAATAAACGAGCAAATGCTATGAAAAAACGAGGAAAAACGAGAAAAAACGAGATCGGCGATTGCTAAATTAAAATTGAGAAATTTTTTTCAAAAAAGGGGTTGACAAGGGGGTAGACGTTGTGGTATAATATGCGAGCATGAAAAAATTTGTTATATTTTGTATGGAGGAAAACTACAATGTCTACATTTATGCAGAAAAAAGAAAACGTAGTTCGTAAGTGGTACATTGTCGACGCTGCAGGAAAGCCCATGGGCCGCACTGCTGTTGTTGTTGCGAACCTGCTTCGCGGCAAGAACGAGCCCGAATTTACCCCGAACGTAGACTGCGGTAACTTCGTTATCGTAGTAAATGCCGACAAGGCTGTCTTGACCGGTAAGAAGATGGAGGATAAGTACTACTACCATCACTCCGGCTATATCGGCGGTATGAAGTCGGTACAGGCTAAGACCATGATGGCAACCAAGCCCGAGCGCGCAATGGAGCTGGCTGTTAAGGGCATGCTTCCCAAGAACACTCTCGGCGCCAACGCATTCACTCGTTTGAAGGTTTATGCAGGCGAGGCTCATAAGCACGAGGCACAGAAGCCCGTTGCTTACGAGGTTTAATTGAGAGAAAGGAAGGACACAGATAGATGTATACCAGTGCAAAGCCCTATTTCTACGGAACCGGCAGAAGAAAGAAGTCGGTTGCTCGCGTTCGTATCGTTCCCGGTACCGGCGCGATCACTATCAACAAGCGTGATATCGACGATTACTTCGGTCTTGAGACCCTGAAGCTGATCGTTAACCAGCCCTTCGGCGTAACCGGAACCGAGGGTAAGTTTGACATTATCGCAACCGTAAACGGCGGCGGTATCTCGGGTCAGGCAGGCGCAATCCGCCACGGTCTGGCACGTGCTTTGGTAGCAGCAGACGCAGAGAACAAGCCCGCCCTCAAGGCAGCAGGCTTCCTCACTCGCGATCCTCGTATGAAGGAAAGAAAGAAGTACGGTTTGAAGGCTGCTCGCCGTGCTCCCCAGTTCTCCAAGAGATAATTACCCGCAAGGGATTGTTTCGATATACAAAAAGCTCTGCTATGCAGGGCTTTTTGTTATTTTTGAGCACCTCGGTCATTGCAATACTGAAATCACCTCTAATATCTACGTTCATATCTTCAAAGAATACAAAGCAAAGATGGCTGAATCTATCGAGCACGATTTGCTTTAATCAAAAAGGGCGGTTCAATTTGTAAAAATTGAGCCGTCCTATTTACTTTTAACTGTTTTTATGGTATAATACAGCTAATAGATAAACTTGAATTTGACGAGATAAAACACATGAAAATGTTATGGATTATTATTTTAGTAGCGGACAATCTACTACCATTTCTTCTTGCACATTTTTATCCAAACTATAAGCATAAAGAAATGGCACTCTCGGTACTGGGCTCACGGCAAAGTCCTGTGAAGTGGATTTACAATGTGTGGTGCATACTCTCGGGTGTCGTTTTCTGTATTGCTCCGT
>SVST01000001.1 GCA_015064155.1 Oscillospiraceae bacterium
TCTTTTGCATATTGTTCTATGTGTCGATATTCTCTTGGCATAAAAAATCCTCCTATGGTAGATATATTTCTATTCTACCATAGGAGGGCGTTTTTTTCAATTGTCCGTTTTTAACGGACTTGTGCACGAGTTTGGAGGACGTTCTTTTTTGGTGACCCATCGGAGAGTCTGAACTCGAACGTGCGGTTTTATGCTGTGAAAAATCCAAAGTACGTCTTGCCGCACGTTCCGGCAAGGCTTATGCCTTGCAGAGCTCGACTCATAACGCGTAATCAAAGAAAAGAAGGCACTGCGCTGCAGTACCTTCTTTTCTTTGGTGACCCATCGGAGAGTCGAACTCCGGACACCATGATTAAAAGTCATGTGCTCTGCCATCTGAGCTAATGGGTCGTATCTTGATTACCAAGATATTATAGCACATTTTACATGGTTTGTCAATCTTTTTTGATTCGTCAAAACAGCAAAAGAGTTTTTGTGTTTCACGCATCATTTTGTGTAAAATAAACGCTTATTTGGTGCCGGTTGCAACCGCTTGGATCGCGTTTGCCATGTTGTCGATGTTTTCCGGCAGAATATAGGGCAGATTCGGCACGTAGTTGCCGTCGTCCAATTCTCTCTCAAACAGGGAAGAGCGCATTGCCTTTACCAGTCGCTTGTCCAAAAAGGAGAGCCCCTCTGTGTTCAGGCTGCCTCCAAAAAAGGAAATCTGAAAAGCCGTGTCCGCCAAAGACTTTGCAAACAGCTTCTTTGCATAATAATCCTGTTCCTCTGTCAATCCGCAACAAAAGAAAAGCCCCAGCTTCTTTTGTACCAGGATATGCTCCTGCTCTTTTAAGAATTTTCTTGCGGCTTTGCGCAATTTTCCGAATCGAACCGACGCTCCGACCACCACAATATCAAACTCGTTTGGGTCAGGGACAGATTCCGTAAGCGCCGCTGTTGTAACGTCCAAATTGGAGAGGCTCTTCAGCATATAGTCAACCGCAGTTTTTACGGTTCCGTTTCCGCTGTCGTACGCAACTAAAACTTTCATGGTATTTTTCTTACCCTTTTGCTATTGTTCTTTTGGTTTCCGAATCAGTCGTTGTTATCCTCAAACCGTCCGATTCCGATCAGGGAATCAACGGGAAGCGAAAACAGAACGGCACCGCCGTCGGTTTTCAGTCCTGCATTTTCACGGATTGCTTCCATGATTTTGGTTTTATACTCGCGAGAGGTCAAAATAGCAATGGTGTCGGTTTCCTGCGTAAAGGTCGTGCCGATCAACTGCTCCGCCTGCTTGTTGTTGACACTGCGCGTATGCAGAATGGTGGCACCGGTAGCCCCGGCTGCGCGACTGCAATCCAAAACCTTATCGGTGAATTTTTGATTTACAACGGCTACAACTAATTCGTGCATTTTATTACGCTCCTTTTCGGGTTGGGAATTTGCGGAATTTTCCGTGATCGTTTCCTCACGGAACGGAGTAGAGAGAATGGCATTGCTGACGATGCTGGAAATGCCGGAAAGCGGAATGGTAAAGGCGATTCCGTTTCCGATCAAATACAGCTTGAGTCGACGGTTGATTGCCTTGAGCACGCGCGCTTCACAGTAATTGGGAATCAATGCGTAAACAACGCGTTTTTCGATTTCGTCAAGACCGAGATAACTCATGTAGTTGGATTTTGCCGTACCGTAGCCGATGCCGGAAAAGTGCAGGGTAACTGCGGTTTCTCGGCAGGCGTCTGTCAAATCCATAACGCTTCCTTTTTTGACAATGCAAACCAACAGCTTGGCACGCTTTTCAAAATCAAGTGTTTTTTTAGCCATGATTTGCCTCCTGTTTTTGTAGATCGAAGAAAGAATCGCCGTAGTCCAATATGATTTCTTGTTCGGTGGTAAAACGGCTGATGGCTTGCTTTGCCTTCAAGCTGTAGATCAAACCGCAAATTTGAATCGAAATAATCGGGGTCATTGCCACGAAAGCAACGCAACCGAATGCATCGGTCATGACGTTTCCGCCAAGCATTTCGCAAGCACCGATCGAAAGGGGAAGCACGAACGCACTCATCATAGCACCGCTGGCAACTCCACCCGAGTCAAAAGCAATACCCGTGAAAAATTTCGGAACAAAAAACGTCAAAGCAAGCGCAATCACGTAACCGGGAATCAAGATCCACAAAATCGAGATACCGGTCAGAATGCGGAGCATCGAAAGTCCCAGCGCGGCAGACACACCGACCGATAGAGCCAATCGCATCGTGCCGGCGGAAATTGCACCTGCGGTGATCTGTTCAACCTGCTTGTTCAGCACGTAAACGGCAGGCTCGGCATTGACGATAAAGTATCCGATTATCATACAAACGGGGATCAAAAGATAGCCGTTTCCAATGTTCGCGATTGAGGTGCCGAGCGAAACACCGGCGGGACGGAAGCCCTCGTTTGCTCCGGTCAGGAAGACGACAAGACCAACGAAGGTGTATACGATACCAACGCCGATACGAATGAGCTGCTTCGTGCCGAACGCACGCGTGGAAAGCTGGAAAATCAGAGCGAACACCATGGTGGGTAAGAGAGCCACCGCAACGTCCTTGGAATGAGAGGCAAAGCTCTGCATATACATATGCATGCCCGTACGAGTGTTGTGGAGTTCAAATTCTTCAAGAATATCCGCAGCACTTTCGGAGGAGCCCGAAAGCGTAAAGCATAACCCGAGAATCAAAACGGCAAGGATGGGGCCGATGCTGCAAAGGGCAACCAAGCCGAACGAATCCTCATGCTCACCTTTTCGGCTGGCACTCGCTCCGGCAACACCCGCACCGATCGACATAATAAAGGGAACCGTCATGGGACCCGTGGTAACTCCGCCCGAGTCAAACGCCATTGACCAAAAATCGGAGGGAATGAAGATGCACAAAATAAATGCCGCGATGTAAAAAAACATCAGAAGGATCGAAAGGGGAATATGAAAGACGATTCTCAGCATGGCGATCACCAAAAAGATGCCAACGCCCAAAGAAACGGTTAAAATCAGCACCAAATTGGGAACACCCGCTACCTGTTCTGCGAGGATCTGCAGATCGGGCTCGGAAACGGTTACCAAAATACCGATGATAAAACTGAGGAAAGCGATCAACCATACTTTTTTTGACTTTGCAAAATAAGAACCGATTTTGTTTCCCAAGGGCTGCATCGACATTTCCGCACCCATGGTAAAGATTGCCAAGCCTGCAATCAAGGAAAGCACGCCTAAGAGAAACATTACGAAAATATCGGTACTCATCGGAGCAAAGGTGATGCCCAACAGCAAAACGATGGTTGCAATCGGGATGATCGACGTCAGTGATTCATACAATTTGCCTTTGAATGCAGATTCCAATTCAACGACAACTCCTTTCAACACTCCCAATAAATCTACGCATACCATTATATCATAGGATGTCAAAAAAAACAACTTTTAGGCAAAATTTTATTTGTTAACAAATTATATATAGATTTTTGCGAGATTTTGCAGTATAATGATTCTGGTTTGGATTTTATATCGAAGTGTAAAAGAAAGGAGAACAACTATGGTATCTGCAGGTTCAGATCCCGCGGACGGTGACCGAACTACGCCCCCGGAGCCGATCGTTGGATAGAGCAAATGAATTGACTTGATTTGAATTTTTAGCAAAATGAATTTATCTAACAATCGGAAAAGGAGAAAAAAGAAAAAATGGAAACTGTCATATGGCAGATATTAGTTCAGATTATACTGATTGCGTTGAATGCCTTTTTTGCCGCGTCGGAGATCGCGGTGATCTCACTCAATGAGGTCAAGCTGAAAAGACAGGCAGAGGAAGGCGATGCGAAAGCAAAGAAAATGTTACGTATGGTAGAGAATTCCACCGGATTTCTCTCCACCATTCAAGTTGGGATCACGCTGGCGGGCTTCTTGGGCTCAGCATTCGCGGCCGACGGGTTTTCGGAATATTTGGTTCGCTTTTTGGTGAACACCTGCAAATTGAAAGCACCCGTTTCGGTGTTGGATACGGTTTCGGTCGTGGTCATCACGCTGGTGCTGTCTTTCTTCACGCTGGTGTTTGGTGAATTGGTTCCCAAGCGCGTGGCAATGAGAAACCCCGAAAAGCTTGCACGCCGTGTGTGCGGATTTATTTCGGGACTTTCCGTGGCAATGCGTCCCGTGGTATGGCTGCTGTCTGTCAGCACGAACGGCACTCTCCGCTTGTTCGGCATCAACCCCAAGGAGAATACCGAGGACGTATCCGAGGAGGATATTTTGGATTTGGTCGATGCGGTAGAGGAGCAGGGTGAGATCGACTCGGACACCAAGGAAATGATCGAGAACGTGTTTGAGTTTGATAACACCACGGTCGGGGAGATTATGACCAGACGTTCGGATATGCGCGTGCTGTATGAAACCGATTCGTCGGAGGAAATCCTACGTACGATTCAGGAAAGCGGTCTTTCGCGTTTTCCCGTATGCGGAGAGGATACCGACGATATCAAGGGAATTGCGCTTGCACGCGAATACCTGTTCATGGCATACAAGAATCCCGAATGTCGCTTGTCTGACGTGATGCAAAAGGCAAGGTTTGTTCCCGACACGTTGCCGGCAAACCGACTCTTCCGCGATATGCGCGACAGTCAGATGCACATGGCAATCGTGGTGGACGAATACGGACAAACCGCCGGTCTTATCACCATGGAGGACCTTTTGGAATCGATCGTTGGAAATATTTACGACGAAACCGATGAGCCGGAGCTTCCCGAAATTGTGGAGGAGGAACCGAATCATTGGCAAATTGCGGGGATTACGTTGATTGAGGATGCCGAAAAGGCGATTGGTGTGACCTTACGAACCGAGGAGGGTTCCTACGATACCTTCGGTGGGTTTGTCATCGCCAATTTGGAATATATTCCGCAGGACGGTGAAACCCCGGAATTTACTTATCAGAACCTTACGGTACGCATCTTGGCGGTAACCGATAAACGTATCGAAATGGCGGAAGTGATCAAAACGGAGCCCGAGGAAACGGTGGAACCCGAAGCCTCCGAGCACGGTGAGGGTCACTCCGAACATGAATAAACCAATAAAAAGCAAGAAACAGAAAGGAATTGACGATGGGTGAATTAAGTTTTTTGTACGATAGCTTTGTAATAATGTTTAAACATGATGGTTGGAAAAACGTTATTATGTGGATTATCGGAGGCATTTTGATTTACCTCGCGATCAAAAAGGAAATGGAACCAACGCTTCTCTTACCGATGGGCTTTGGTGCGATTTTGGTAAATCTTCCTTTGGCGGATGCGGTTGCAGTTTTGGGAGAAACACCACTTGGCGGAACCGTGGCAGCACTGCAGGACGGTCCGATCACAACTCTGTATCATGCGGGTATTGCAAACGAGCTTTTCCCGTTGCTCTTGTTTATCGGTATCGGCGCGATGATCGATTTCGGCCCGTTGCTCAGTAACCCGAAGCTGATGATTTTCGGCGCGGCGGCACAGTTCGGTATCTTCTTTACCTTGTGCTTGGCATGGATCTTCTTCCCGAACATCAACGACGCGGCATCGATTGCCATCATTGGTGCGGCAGACGGTCCTACCGCGATTGCCGTATCCGAGGCTCTGAAGTCGAATTATAAGGGTGCGATCATGGTGGCGGCATATTCCTATATGGCGTTGGTTCCCATCATTCAGCCCCCCGTCATCAAGATGATGACCACCAAAAAGGAACGCTTGATTCGTATGCCGTATGCGCCCAAGAGCGTTTCCAAGACGACTCGTATTCTGTTCCCGATCGTAATTACGCTGATTGCCGGTCTGTTCGCTCCCAATGCGGTTTCCTTGGTTGGATTTTTGATGTTCGGTAACCTGATCCGTGAGTGCGGTGTGCTGGATTCTCTGTCCGAAACCGCACAGAAGACCTTGGCAAACCTGATTACCATCTTCCTGGGCATCTCGATTGCGTTCCAGATGCAGGCGGAAAGGTTCATTTCCTTGGGTACCATCGTTATTTTGGGCTTGGGTCTGTTCGCTTTCGTATTCGATACCATCGGCGGTATCTTGGTTGCCAAGCTGATCAACCTCTTCTCCAAAAAGAAGATCAATCCCATGATCGGTGCGGCAGGTATTTCCGCATTCCCCATGTCGGGTCGTATCGTACATAAAATGGGACTGGCAGAGGACCCCCAAAACTTCCTTTTGATGCACTCGATCGGTGTCAACGTTTCGGGTCAGATCGCATCGGTAATTGCCGGCGGTATGATTTTGAATTTCTTTTTGAAGTAAGACCGACACCAAAGGTAAAAACAGAAAGGAGATTTTATGATGAATCATTTGGAAAATATGATCGTTGGCTTGAATGCGACGGCGGAGATCCCCGAAATCGACACGGAAGCGACTTCGGAAACCGGTGGAGCTACCGAGGCTCCCAAGACCGAAACGAAAATGGACATTCAATTTCAACCGAAGAATTTTGTAAAGGGTACGCGCTACATGGGCGCGGGAATGCTGGGTATATTCGTGGTAATCGGCTTGATTATCATTGTAACCGCCGTTCTCAACCGCGTAACGGCACCCAAAAAGAATAGCTGATTATCTATCCCTGAAAGGACTGCGCAAAATGATCTCTGCGCAGTCTTTTCTTTGCGTTTGTATATTCAGGCTTTGTCGCGGATACGCTATTGATAATACAAACGATAGGAGAGAACTGCTATGAACATGGAAAAAAAGACCTATAAACGCTTTGCGGAGGCGCACGCGCCGCGTTCCCCCATCCTCAAAAACTGCTTCAACGCTTTTTGGATCGGCGGTATGGTTTGCCTGATCGGACAGATTTTGCGCACCGTTTACATGGACGTGTGCGGACTTCCCCCGGAGGACGCAGGGACACTGACGTCGGTGACGTTGATTTTTGTAACCGTTGCTTTGACCTGCCTTGGATGGTTTGATAAGATCGCAAAGGTGGCGGGAGCCGGCACGATCGTTCCGATCACGGGCTTTGCCAATTCGGTTGTTTCGCCTGCCATCGATGCACAAGCCGAGGGACGGATTTTAGGAGTCGGGGCAAAGATTTTTACCATTTCGGGTCCCGTGCTGCTTTACGCAGTGCTTGCCGGCGCAATATACGGGAGCATCTACTACGTCGTGGGACTTTTTTAACGCATTCGGGAGCACATTTTATTTGTTAAAATACTGTTAATAATTTTGTTTTCCATAGACAAAAGCGCGTGTGTATGATATAATTATTAGGAATATAAGTGGGATTTTGTCTTTTCGATTGCCTTTTGAAAGGAGAATGAAATGCCTCAGTTTTTTGATTTGCATAGCCACATGCTCTGTGGAGTGGATGACGGCGCAAAGAACGTCGAGGATATGTTTTCCATGCTGGAAATGGCATACGAGGATGGAATTCGAGCAATCTGCCTGACCCCGCACTATTCGCCGTATATGTTTGGTGATAATGTCACCGAGAGAGAACGGTCGTATGCCGTGTTGCGGGAGTACGTTGCTGAAAAGCATCCCGATATGCAACTGTTTTTGGGAAACGAGCTTGGCTATTATCAAGGGTGTGCGCAGGCCTTGGAAACAGGACGTTGCCGTACTCTGAACAACAGCCGATACGTCCTGATGGATTTTTCGGAGGGGGAGGATTTTTTCACGCTTTCTCTTGCCGTGAATCAGGTGCAGCGAATGGGCTATATGGTGGTTTTGGCGCATGCCGAGCGTTACCGATGTCTGTTTCATAAGTTTCATTGGCTTGAAACCTTTGTGGATGAAGGCGGAATTATTCAGGTAACGGCTTCTGCTTGTCGCGCAGGGTGGGGAACTCCCTCCGAGCGCCAGTGCAAGAAGCTTTTGCGGCATGGATTGGTACACGTCGTTTCCACGGATGGGCATAATTTAACGAAGCGGCAACCTAAAATGTCTGTTTGTCTGCCGTATCTGGAGAGCCATTTTGACGAACAAACAATCAGGCGGTTGGTATGGGAAAATGCTATGCGCATTGTTTCCGACGGATTGATTCAATTTTAAGTCGTTTAAGAATGTAGCCACGTATCAAAGAAAGGATTTTTTTGTTATGGAAAATGAAACGAAACAAACCGAAACACGTTTGGACGATCTTTTGATCGTTTTCAAAAAATGCTGGTGGTTGATGTTGATCGTATGCATCATTGCAACCTCCGGTATGTTTATGTACATGAAGAAAACACACGTGCCGATGTATACGGCAAAAACGTCCATCTGGGCATTGAAAAATGCTGATGGATCGGGGAACACCGTTGAAGCGCAGGACGTTTCCATTGCTACGTATCTGGTAAACGACTACAAAGAGAAACTTGTCGGTCCCACGGTGCGTCAGCTGGTCAGTGATGCGCTGAAGACACAAGGAAAAAATTATTCGGAAAGTGTTCTTGCATCCATGGTGTCGGTTTCCCATAAGGAGGAGTCCCGTATCATTACGCTGTCGGTGAGAGCAACTACTCCCGAGGATGCACAGTTGATTGCAAATACGTGGAGCAAGATATTTGACACCCATCTGAGCGAATTGATGAGTGGCGATAAAATGGTTGTTACCGAGGATGCTTTGCTGCCTCGCGGAATTTCCAACCCTCTTTCCCCTATCAAGGCAGGCTTGATCGGATGCTTGATGGCAGGTCTTGTTTACGCGATCTTTTTCCTCAAGTTTAAGCTTGACGATAAGATCAACTCGGCAGACGACGTTGAGCGCTATTTGGGCTTGACCGTGCTTGGTGCCATTCCGAACCGAAACGAGGTTGCTACAAAAGGACACCATTATCGCTATTTCAAGGGCAACAGATATTACAAAAAGGTGAAGAGCCTTGAAAAAACAACAAAAAATAAGGAGGACATATGAGAACCATTGAATTGCTTTTGGACGACGCTCCGAACTATTTTGTGCATGAAGCGTTTAATACGTTGCGTACCAATATTTTGTTCTCCGGAAAAGACGTGAAATCCATCGTTGTTACGAGCTGTATCGCGCACGAGGGAAAAACCACGGTATCGTTTGAATTGGCTCGCAGCTTGACGGAGATCGGCAAAAAGGTTTTGCTGGTCGATGCGGATCTGAGAAAATCGGTGATGGTATCCCGCTATACCAAGGATCGCGGAATCGTAGGTCTTTCTCAGCTTTTGTCGGGACAGACAGAAAACGAACAGGCGATCAATCATACGCAGATTCCCAACCTGGACATTATTTTTGCAGGACCCTATCCCCCCAACCCAACGGCATTGGCGGGAAGCCTTGCTTTCAAGGAATTGATTGACGGTATGCGCGACGTTTACGATTACATCATCATCGACGCACCGCCTCTCGGATTGGTTATTGATGCAGCGGTGATGGCGAACTATTGCGACGGTGCGGTGTTCGTTATCAATGCGGGAAGCACGAAGTATCGTGTGGCGCAGAACGTTAAGGAACAGCTTCTCAAGAGTGGATGCAAGATTTTGGGCGTTATCCTCAACCAGGCAAGCCGCAAGGATATTTCGAGCCACGGCTCTTATTACGGTGCCGAGTATACCGAGGAATACTATAGCTATCACGAAAATGCGCAGGAGCTTCAAAACGACGCGCCTGCAGAACAGTAAAAGACTGAGCAGAATCCAAGCACGCGCAGCTGTCAGAGGCAGTTGCGCGTGTTTCGTGTTTATCAAATAAAAAAAGCGTTCATGGCTTTTCAAAAAAGACACGGAAAGCTCTTGACAACCGATCAAAAATGTGGTATAATACGCTAAACCGATGAGGAAGAGTAAGTACGCGTTGCCTCTTTTTCCAAAGCGAGCTGTTGACGGTGAGAGAACAGCGGAAAATGTGATGCGGAATGGGCTTCCGAGGGCGAACAGAAACGGAGAGATCCCGAGTATGAAAGACGGAGCAGACACTTCGTAAACAACGTCGGCATATCATGGGTATGCAAAAGAGGGCGCATTGCGTCAAGCCGGGTGGCACCGCAGGATATTTTATCCTGTCCCAGCATATACTGGGGCAGTTTTTTTATTGCTGTCCCGAACGCTGAAAGGAGAACCAATCATGAAGAAACAAGAAATCCCGTACAAAATCTATTTGGAGGAATCCGAGCTTCCCAAGGCTTGGTATAATCTGCGTGCCGATATGAAGAATAAGCCCGCGCCGCTTCTGGATCCCGCCACGCACCGAAAAATGCAGGCAAAGGATCTTGCGGGCGTCTTCTGCGACGAGCTGATTCGTCAGGAGCTGGACGAGGATACCGCCTATTTCCCGATTCCCGAGCCGATTTTGAATTTCTATAAGATGTACCGTCCCGCGCCGCTGGTTCGCGCATACTGCTTGGAGGAAAAGCTGCAGACCCCTGCCAAGATTTACTACAAGTTTGAGGGCAACAACACCAGCGGTAGCCATAAGCTCAACTCTGCCATCGCGCAGGCATACTACGCAAAGGAGCAGGGACTCAAGGGCGTTACCACCGAAACCGGAGCCGGACAGTGGGGTACCGCGCTCTCTATGGCGTGCGCATATTTTGGCTTGGACTGTAAGGTTTACATGGTAAAGGTTTCTTACGAGCAAAAGCCTTTCCGCCGCGAGGTGATGAGAACCTACGGAGCATCGGTGACCCCCTCTCCTTCGATGGAAACCGAGGTGGGAAGAAAGATTCTTGCCGAGCATCCCGGAACGGGAGGAAGCCTTGGATGCGCTATTTCCGAGGCAGTGGAGAAGGCAAGCAATACCGAGGGATATCGCTATGTGCTTGGCAGCGTGCTCAATCAGGTGATGCTGCACCAGTCGATCATCGGACTTGAAACCAAGGCGGCAATGGATAAGTACGGTGTTAAGCCCGATGTTATCATCGGTTGTGCCGGCGGCGGATCGAACCTTGGCGGTTTGATTGCACCGTTTATGGGCGAGAAGGTACGCGGAGAAGCCGACTATCGCTTCATCGCGGTTGAGCCCTCCTCTTGTCCCAGCTTTACACGCGGTAAGTACGTATATGATTATTGCGATACGGGTATGATTTGTCCTCTGGCAAAGATGTATACGCTTGGAAGCAACTTTATTCCCGCGCCCAGCCATTCGGGCGGCTTGCGTTACCACGGCATGAACTCCACGCTTTCTCAGCTGTATGACGATGGCTTGATGGAGGCGGTTTCGGTCAAGCAGACCGAGGTCTTTGCGGCGGCAGAGCAATTTGCACGCGTAGAGGGAATTTTGCCCGCGCCCGAAAGCTCGCATGCAATTAAGGTCGCCATCGATGAGGCTTTGAAGTGCAAGGAAACGGGAGAGGAAAAAACGATTCTGTTCGGTCTTACGGGAACGGGATACTTTGATATGATGTCCTACGAGAAGTTCCACGACGGTAAGATGAACGACTACGTTCCCACCGAAGAGGAGCTTGCCAAGGGCTTGGAGAAGCTTCCCCAAATTTAATCATCAAGAAAAAGCAGCCGCGAGTCCAAATGGGACTCGCGGCTGCTATCATTCTTTTTCAAACAAAAGCGTTACCAGCTTTTGCATATTCTCCGGCAAAGGAGAGGAGAAATGCACGGTCGAATTGGTTTTTGGATGGGTAAATTCCAATTCCTTGGCATGCAATGCCTGACCGTTGACCAGCTTTTGATGCTTGGCTTCGAACTGTGTATTTGCACCGCCGTAAACGGGATCGCCCAAAAGCGGATGCCCGATCGATGCCAGATGGACGCGTATTTGGTGGGTGCGTCCGGTTTCCAGCTCGCAACGGAGCAACGTAAAGGCTTGCCCCTCTGCGTGCGCTCGCGCAAGCACTTGCCAATGCGTGATGGCTTCTCGTGACTTGAGGTCTGCATTCCGAATCACCGCCATCCGTTTGCGGTCAATGGGATGCCTGCCGATCGGTGCATCAACCGTTCCGCTGTCTTCTTTGAAATTGCCGATTGCAATGGCATAATAGGTTCTTCGAATATGATGCCCCTTAAGCTGCGCGGAGAGTGCAAGATGCGTTTCGTCATTTTTTGCAACCACCAACAGTCCCGAGGTATCCTTGTCGATGCGATGTACGATGCCCGGGCGAATGACACCGCCGATTCCCGAAAGCGAGCTGCCGCAATGATACAGCAGGGCATTCACCAATGTGCCGTCGGGATTTCCCGCGGCGGGGTGTACCACCATGCCAACCGGCTTGTTAACCACGATCAGATCGTCGTCCTCGTATACGATATCAAGCGGGATATTCTGCGCAACCGCTTCGGTGGGCTCGGGAGGCGGCAGGAAAATCTCGACCGTATCGCCAACCTGCATACGGTAATTTTTCGCTACGCATTTTTGATTGACCTTTACCGCATCCTGTTCAATCAATCGCGAGAGGGCAGAGCGTGAAAGCTCGGCACCCGACGTGGCAAACTGATCAAGTCGTTTTCCTACGTCTTGCTCGGTGGCTACGAGTATCAGCGCATCCTCTTGCGCGTCGCAAAGAAGATTTTTATTCATGGGAGTCCTCTTCCGGGTGCGTTGCTTGCTCGTCTACCTCGGTGGGTACAGACCGTGCCGCCTTTTCCTTTTTCGCTTCTTGGATCATATCCCACAACAGATAGCCGATCAGGAGGAACGCGCCGACCGTTACGAAGCAATCCGCCACGTTAAACACCGCAAAGTTGATTAACGTGAAATCCAAGAAATCGATGACGTATCCCAACAGAACGCGGTCGATCATATTGCCAATGCCGCCGCCGACGATCATAGCAAGCGGAATTTTGACCCACGGTGACATCTTGCAAAATCCGAAGAGATAGATAGCCAAAGCAATAATTGCCACCGAGGAAAAGACCATAAATACCCAACGGTGATCGCTCAGCATTCCGAATGCCGCGCCTTCGTTTTTCACAAAGGTCAGGTGAAACACATCTTTCCAAAGCGGAAAGGAGGCTTCGCCCGAAAGATAAATCACCGCCAGCCATTTGGTGAGCTGGTCAAGCGCCACCGAGCCGATGATGATTCCTATGAGCAACCAAATCATATCGTGATTCCTTTCTAAAAGAATCGGGCAAAAGAGCTCTGCCCGATTCTTTCTTTGTTTCATAAACCTAAAATTAACCCAAAATCGACTTGCATCGAGCGCAAAGGAAGCCGCCGTCCTCGGTGTGTTCACCGTCGGTCGAATAGCTCCAGCAACGGTCGCACTTGCAGCCGTCTGCAGGCTCAACCAAAACGCTGACACCCGAAAGTCCTTCGGTGTGCGCACCCGCAGGAGCGTCGCCTTCCACGAGCGAAACACCCGACACGATAAATACGGTGTTCAGCTCCTTGCCAAAGCCTTGGAGGAGGGAAAGCATATCTGCATCCTTGGTATAGAGCGTTACCTTTGCTTCCAGCGATTTACCAACCTGCTTTTCCGCACGTGCCAGCTCCAACGCTTTCATAACGTCGTCGCGCATCTGGAAGAGCTTGTTCCACTTGTCCGCAACCTCGGTAAAGCAGAGTGCTTCATCATAGGCGGGCATATCGTTGAGGAATACGCTTTCGGTCTTATCGGTTGCGGTGTGGGGGATTGCCTGCCACATTTCCTCAGCGGTAAAGGCAAGGATGGGAGCCAGCAGGCGAACCATGCCGGACAGCACGAAGTACATTGCGGTTTGCGCACTGCGGCGAGCCTTGCTGTCGGCACGCTCGGTGTAAACGCGATCCTTGGTGATATCGATATAGAGCTTGGAAAGCTCGGTGGTGCAGAAATTGCTGATGCTGTGCGAGATCGGATGGAACTCGTAAGCATCGTAGGAAGCGCGAACCTCGCGCGTCAGCTCGTTCATTGCCGAGATGACCCAACGGTCGATTTCGTACAACTCGTCAAACGACAGCGCATCGGTTTCGGGGTTGAAGTCGCCAAGGTTTGCAATGAGAATACGAACCGTGTTACGGATCTTACGGTAAGCATCCGAAAGCTGCTTGAAGATCGCTTCGGATACGCGCACGTCAACGCGGTAATCGGCAGATGCCGCCCACAGACGAACAAGATCTGCACCGTATTTCTTAATCATATCCAAGGGATCTACACCGTTGCCGAGCGACTTGTGCATGGCTCTTCCTTCGCCGTCAACTACCCAGCCGTGGGTAAGAACCGTCTTATAAGGTGCCCGCGCTTCGCCCTTTGCGCCAACGGCGGTCAGAAGAGAAGACTGGAACCATCCGCGATACTGGTCAGCTCCCTCTAAGTAGAGGTCTGCGGGCCAACGCACCTCGGGGTTGTCCTCAAGGACGCTGAAGTGAGTAGAACCGGAATCGAACCAACCGTCCAAGGTGTCGGTTTCATGCGTGAAGTGCGTGCCGCCGCAGTGCGGGCAAACGAATCCTTCGGGCAAAAGCTCCTTTGCCTCGTTCTGATACCAATAGTTGGAGCCGTGCTTTGCGAACAGCTCGGATACGCGAGCGATGGTTTCATCGTTGCAGATCGGCTTTTTGCACTCGTCGCAATAGAATACGGGAATCGGCAGACCCCAGTGACGCTGACGGGAGATACACCAGTCGGCACGGTCACGAACCATCTGCTTGATGCGCTCTCCACCCCATTCGGGCAGCCATTCTACCTTTTCGCAAGCCTCGACGGCAAGATCCTTGAATGCATCTACCGAGCAGAACCACTGCGGGGTTGCACGGAAGATAATGGGATTCTTACATCTCCAGCAGTGCGGGTACTCATGCTCAAATTCCTTGGAAGCAAACAGTGCGCCGCTTTCTTTCATATCGGCAAGAATTGCCGCGTTGGATTCGTCGTAACGAAGACCTGCAAATTTACCGGCATCCTCGGTCTGATAGCCGCGGTCGTCTACGGGAACGAGAGGCGGCAAGCCGTAGCGGCGGCAGGTGACGTTATCGTCTGCACCGAATCCGCCGGCGGTGTGAACGCAGCCGGTACCGCTATCCATCGTAACGTAGTCGGCAAGCGTCAAAAGACTGTCGCGATCCAGGAAAGGATGCTGTGCGGTCATGTATTCAAAGAATTTTCCGGGATAGGTTGCCACAACCTCGTAGGATTCCACGTTCCCCTCTGCCATGGTAGCGGCGGCAAGAGCCTCTGCTACAACGTAGTATTCGCCGTTGTCAGCCTTGAGAACGGCATAGGTTTCCTCGGGGTTGAGCGAGATTGCCTGGTTGCCGGGGAGCGTCCAGGTCGTCGTTGTCCAAATGATAAAGTAGGTGTTGGCAAGGTCGCAAACGCCTGCAAGCTTTCCTTGGTCATCCTTGACGCGGAACTTCACGTAGATGGAGGTACAGCTATCGGTTTTGTATTCGATCTCTGCCTCTGCAAGCGCGGTTTCATCCACGGGGCACCAGTAAACGGGCTTGAGTCCCTTGTAGATGTAGCCTCTTTTGTACATTTCCCCAAATACCTTGATTTCGCGCGCCTCGAAGGACTTGTTCATGGTGAGATAAGGATTCTCCCAGTCACCCGTAACACCCAGACGAACGAACTGGTTCATCTGTACCTTTACGAAGTCGGAAGCAAACGCGTGGCATGCGGTGCGGAATTCGGGAATCGACATCTTTTTGCGGTCAAGCTTGTTCTTTTTAATGATCGCAGATTCGATGGGCATGCCGTGGTTATCCCAGCCGGGGACGTAAGGCACGTGATAGCCCGACATGGATTTTGACTTGTTGATAAAATCCTTTAAGATCTTGTTCATGGCGGTTCCCATGTGAATGTTTCCGTTCGAGAAGGGAGGACCGTCGTGCAAGAGGAACAAGGGCTTATCCTTGCCGTTTTCCTGCATCTTGTTGTAGAGGTCGATTGAATCCCAATACTTCAGCATTTCGGGTTCTCTTTGCGGCAGGTTTGCACGCATGGAAAACTCGGTATTGGGCAAATTCAGTGTACTGGTGTAATCCTTTGCCATTTTCGTTCATTCTCCTATGTGATATCAAAATTGTTCAAGCAAATCGACTGTTGCCATGCGCGAAAAAAACAAAACCGCCTCATAGCACAGCCATGAGACGGAAATATCCGCGGTACCACTCATATTCGCCGCAAAGCGCGGCGCACCTTATCGGAGGCAAAACCTCCCGTGCTTTAACGCAGCCATACGAATATACCTACTTGACACGTGCGTTCGGCATATCAACTCGGAAGTGATTTCACAGAAAAAGTACCAACTGCACGCTTCCACCTTGCGCGTGCTCTCTGTAAGCTTTCCTTTTTCGGAGCTCTTCGTCAACATTTTTACCTATTCATTATAGCATGGAGTTCTGTCTTTGTCAAGGCTTTTCCAAAAAACAATCAAATAAAAATAGGAAAGTACATATTTTATAGAATAAGAATTATTCTTACTATAAAATATCGACAAAAAAGGACAAAAAAAGAGGACTTCGCATAGAATGAAAGTAGCGACCCTACTGCGGTATGGATCGCTTGACAATAGGAAAGGAGTTAGGAAACCATGTATTCCGAACAAAACAAAAAACCACCGCAATGCCGCGCAAACGACGCGTTTTTGCGCCGCATGCTGGGTGGCGAGCTGACGGGACAAGGGGGCTGCGGTTGCCGCCGAACCGAGGACCGTCTTGGCGAAGCCGCTTCTCGCGTTGCTTGTGACGGCACGCGTCGCGATGAGGGTATGGAGAGTGGATGCGGTGGACACAGCCTGTGTCAAGGGGAAACGGCAATGCCGTCCTTGGCAATGGTGTATGCCCCCGTGCAAGTCTGGAACGGCGTATTGGATCCTGCGAATGCGCTGAGGGCAGGCTCGCAGTTTCCCGATCTGGTGCTGCCTCTTGAGAGCTACTCTTGCGGAAGAGGAGGGAAAGCTTGCCGTTGAGCAAGTAAGCGTATTATGATGAACCCTATGAACTGTAATCAGAATTCCCGTCGCACGTCGTCGTGCGGGAGCAACTGCAAAAGCGTGATGCAAACGCTTAGGGCACTGGATTTTGCAATCCAGGAAACGGTGCTGTATCTGGATGCGTATCCGAATTGCTGTCAGGCACTTGAATATTACCACCGCTTGATCGACGAACGAAAAAGGGTACTTGCGGCATACGAAGAGCAATGCGCTCCCGTTACGATGTATGGCAACACCGACCACACGGCATGGACATGGATCGATTCCCCCTGGCCGTGGGAAGCCGATGCCAATTGAAGGAGGAAACTGACCGATGTGGACTTATGAGAAGAAACTGCAATATCCCGTCAAGATCAAAAATGCGAACCCGAAGCTGGCGAATTTGATTATCACCCAGCTTGGAGGACCGGACGGAGAGCTTGGAGCCTCCATGCGATATCTGAACCAACGCTACAGCATGCCGTATAAACAGGTTACCGGTATTTTGACCGACGTAGGAACCGAAGAGCTTGCCCATTTGGAAATGATCGCGGCAATCGTGTATCAGCTCACCCGCAATCTTTCCGAGGAGGAGATTGCCGCCACTCCGTACGCTTCCTATTTTGTGGATCATACCACCGGTGTATATCCCGTATCGGCAGCAGGTGTTCCGTTTGATATGAAATATATCGCCTCCAAGGGCGACGTATTTGCCGATCTGAACGAGGACTTGGCAGCAGAGCAAAAGGCGCGCGTGACCTACGACAATCTTTTGCGACTGATCGACGACCCCGACGTTTTGGATCCCATCCGCTATCTGCGCGAGCGCGAGATCGTACACTATCAACGCTTCGCCGATGCGATCCGTATCACGCAGGATCACCTCAACAGCAAGAATTTCTACGCCTGCAACCCGTCCTTTGACAAGGGCTGCGGAAAATAAAAGAAAAACACAGGGGCGGTCCCGGCGGACTGCCTCTGTAAGATTTGTGCACTACATAGGTAGAGAAAAAGAGGTTTCAAAAATTGGATGACGAGTAGCTTGCTTTGTGATGCTTGTGAGAAACCACGATCGGAATATCACACAGAAAGCGTACCGAAAAATCGGCATTTTCGGGAATGCCTTGCTTTTTCAAGGAAAGCCAGTTGAAATACAGGGCATCGGGGTCGACCTCATCTCCCACGATCGATAGCTTTTTTGTGGACAAAGCGGGCAGCTCGGTTTTGATGTGTCGGATGCATTTTGACGAATCTTCAAAATACAGCTCGATCCAAACGGTCGGCTTTACGTGTGTCATATTTAACAAGCTGAATTCAAAATCATCGGGGTTTTGGGTGTTCAACCCCATAAAGACCCAGGTTTTTGCACCGCAGGCATTCAGTCCTTGGGTATACCTGCTTTTAAGCTCGGCTCTTCCGTATTCGGAGGGGGTGTAGGGAAGCGTCAGCGTGCGCTTTTGATCTCCCGTGATCAGCTCGTCAATCCCGGCAGTCGTCATCAAAAAGCGCGCGCCGTCCCTATGCGTGCAAAAGGCGGTGTAGGCATTGTAGGAGGAAACCGGCAAGAGGCACACGCGGGGCTTGATCAGCTTGTATCCGTTGATTTCTCCCTCTGCCGTTCCGGATTGGAAGCCGTGGTGAGGAATTTGCAAAATGTCAGCCTTCAAATATGCGCCGTACTTTTGGGGCAGGCTTGCAAAGCTGAAGGATGCGTCGGTTGCGAATAGGATGACCTGACCCTCAAGCTCGATCCGAAGCACGGGAGAGGTTGCATTGACCTTGTTCGTGCAGTGCATCGTATCGTCCATGCACACAAGAATTTCGCAGGTCGCGTTTCCGATTTTGTATATCTGTCCCGTGTGGGGATGGTAAACGTCCGCCCCCGATTTTTCGATGCAAGCCAGCATCCTTGGAACCCACGCGAGTGCAGAGGTATTATAATCGAAGCGCTTGTCGGTGCGCGTGAAATCCGGATAACGCTCCAGATCGTCATGCTCGGGGAAATTGTACAGTATCTTTTCAACCGTGATCCGATCACCGTAGGTTTCCATAAAGCTCACGAACAGATGAAAATGATCCGAGTGGGGATGCGTCAGAATCCATGCGGCAACGACGGGCTGTCCGTCGGGGGTATTTTCAACCAACTGTTTGTAAAGCTTTTCTCTGTCTGTTTCGAAATCTCTTCCTCCGTCGATGATAAGGAATCTGCCGTCGGAAAGACGGATGACGTAGGACATTCCGAAATCGGCAAGATCCATTTGCGTCAGCGTTGTGGATAGCCGGGCAGTTCCGGGGTGATCCGTATATGCAAAATAATTACAGCGTTCCTCTGTAACGACGTACAGCTCCCCAACGGTTTCAAAGTAGTTGAGAAAGACCGCATCGTCCTCGCTCTGAAAGGCGGCGTATTCGTGTGCGGGGATGCTTCGCGCTTCGCGCTTGCGATATCCGTTTTGCGTAAGCTTTTCGCAATATGCGTCAAAGGCTGTGCGGTCGGCATGCGGTATCACCACAGACACAGACGAATTATTCTCGCGGTTTTCATAAAATTCCGTTTCTCCAAAGCATGGGATTTTCAAGCTTGCCATAGTGATTTCCTTTCAAGCGGGGTTATTTCAACATATCAACTGCCAAATCGTGCGTAAAGCGGCACCAGGTATCCTGCGTTTCACGCGGGAAATGCTGACCGGAAAGCTCAAAGGAAAAATCTCCCTTGTAACCGATATCGGCAAATGCCTGCAAGGTGTCTTCCCAATCAATCGTACCGAAATAGGGCGGCAGATGCGTGTCGCTGTCACAACGGTTGTCATCAATGTGCGTGCATTTGAGCAGATCCCCCGTCATGCGGATAAAATCGCCCACGTGAATCCCCGAAAGGTGCGCGTGTCCCGTGTCGATACAAATGCCAACCGAGGGATCGTTGATTACCGCTACCAGCTCCAAAAGCTCGTCGGGGTCGCCACCGCAATATCTGCGGCGGTTGCCGCCAAAGTCCACCATGTTTTCCAATGCGATGCCGATGCCAAGCTTTTTCGCTTGCTCGATAAAGGGAGCAAGGTAGGCAAGATTGGTGTCCAGTGCCTTTTGACGGTTGTAAAGACGGTCGTGCGGCAGGTTATAGGGGTGCATGACCACCCATTCGGCACCTAAATACTTAGATGCCTCGAGCGCACGGTGATTCAATTCCCAAACGCGTGCTTCTTCCTTGGAATAGCTCGGGTCGCCCCATCTTTTGCCGGAGAGCGTGTTGCCGTGCGTTTGCGGGAAGACGATTCCCAGCTCGTCGGCTTTTTGCTTGTAGATTGCAATGCGTTCTTGCCAATCCTCCTTTTCCAGCATCTGATCGGGCGCGGAGAAAAGCCAAAAATCGGCAGACAGACGCGTGTATCCCGCACGGCGGAAGGTTTCCAGATCGGAAAGCGGATCGTTTCCGCGGAAAAAGCTTGTAGCAATGGACAGTTGATATTTCATGAGAATCTCCTTCGGTGTTATCAGGCAAGAATGTATTTTTCGGGCGTCGGATTTTGGAACAGCTCGTTCAAGTCGCGGTCGCTGACGATGTAATCTATATCGTCGGTACAGCATTGATAAAAGATTGAGGGACGGTTCCATTTGCTGCTGTCGCACAACAGGATCTTGCGCCGTGCGTTTTTGATCATGAGATTGCGAATCGGAATTTCGTCGTGATAGCAATCGAAGCAACGGCCGTCCGCATTGACCGCTTGCACCGAAAACAGCGCGACGTCGGCTTGAAAATGATTCAAAAAGCTTTGCGCGTAGCCGCCCACCAAAACTCCTTTGTTGTCGGGGGAGAGCATTCCGCCCGTGCAGAACGCCTTGATTTCATAACGCGACAAGCAGTTCATGGTGTCCACGCTGTTGGTAATCACGGTTACACCGCTGATCGAGGGCAACAGCTCGGCAACGAAATAGGCACTGCTGGAGCCGTCCAAAAAGATGACGTCACCGACGTTGATCAAGGATGTTGCGGCTTTTGCAATCTGCTTTTTTTGCGGGCTGTTTTCATGACTGCGCAGAGAGAACGGGATCTTTTTTCCGCTTGCTTCTGCAATTTTTACACCGCCGTAGCTCCGGTTGACAAGACCACGTTCCTCCAGATTTTTCAGATCGCGACGGATGCTGGAGGAGCTGATGTTCATTTTTCTGGCAAGATAGTCAACGGTGGCGTATTCGGTGTCGCTGAGTAAGGATAAAATTTCGTCTTGACGTTCGCACTTGTACATAAAAACCTCCAAATACGCAAGAAAATTAAATTTCTTTGATTGTAATTTACAAAGATGCGCAAAGATGCTTCTTGTTGCACTTTTTATTATATCTCTTTTTGATCGGTTTGTAAAGCCCTTTTTGAAAAGGATTTTAATAAAATGATATTTTTTCTCTGTTCGGGAGAGGGAAGAGTGGAAATAAGATGCGGATGCGGCTCTAATTTTCCAAAAAGACTTGACATTTTTACCAAAGTGTGCTAAGATACGAATAGGTATAGTCGGCAGGATATGGCTGTACCTTGCTATCTATGTGAGAGAAAAAGGAGATTATCGAAATGGTTAATCTAATTTTACTGGGACTTTTCGTCCTACTGGTTGGACTGGGAATGCTTGGAGGACTCATAAAGGGTCTTGCAAAAGCAAGAATCCGCGGTATCTGCGTGATCGGATGCGCAATCGCAGCGGTCATTTTGACTTTGACGTTGAGAAAGGTGCTGATTACCCAAAAGGTACTGGACTCCATCTTGGCGGAACTCGGCAATGCGCAGGTCTTTAAGGATCTGATGGCGGCATCCCCGTCGCTTTGCAAGATTATGCTCAACTGTGTTTCTTCCTTGGCATCTCCGCTTCTTTGCCTTGCGATTTACATCGTGCTCGCCTTCGTAACGTGGATCATTTATCTGATCGTTACCCTGATTCTGCACGGTGCGCTCCGCAGATACAACAAGCGCTGCAAGCTGGGTAAGCTTCGTGCAGTGATTTGGGGCGGTGTAAAGGGCTTGGTTGTTTTCGTTATGCTGATGATTCCGGTCTCCGCATATCTGGAAATCGGGACCCCCGTTCTCGAAAGTGTCTTGGAGGCAAACGTTCTTGATGCCGATGAGAGCGCAAAGCTGCAGGATGTTCACGACACCTACCTCAAGCCTGCCAATAACGGTGTTGTAAAGGTCTACCGCAACCTGGGCGGTAAATTGGTGGTTGATTCCTTGACCGATTTTAAGTTGGGCAAGGAAAAGGTTGATTTCTCCAAGGAAATTGGCTCGATGGCAACCCTGGGCTGCAACGTGATGCAACTGACCAAGAGCGATTTCAAGGACTACGGTGACGAGGAGGCGGCAACCTTTAATGCCATTGCCGATTCTCTCGGATCCTCAACGATGCTCTCTTCCGTGACCGGTGATTTGGTTTACGGTGCTACCGACAGCTGGCTCCGGGGTGAAAAATACTTCGGCGTGTCAAAGCCCTCTACGGGTGAGTTGTCCGACATCGTGGATCCTTTCATGCAAACGCTTTTGGAAATTCTGAATACCGATGCACACGACCATACGGCGTTGAAGGCGGATATTCATACCGTAGCGGATATGGTGAACGTCTTCTCCACGCACGGTGTGTTCTCAAGCTTCTCGGATGAGAAGAACATGATGACGGCGCTTGGTTCCGACGGTCTTGTTACCGAGATGGTAACCACGTTGGGCTCGAACAACAGCATGAAGCGTCTGATCCCCGAAATTACCAACATGGGCGTACGCGCAATCGGCTCGGTTTTGGGTCTTTCCGATGACGTACCCGAGGTATACGACAGCCTCTTGCAGGATATTGCTAAGTCGGTGAACCATGCAAAAACCAATTTGCCCGAGGAAGAGCGTGCCGCATATCTGACCGAAAAGCTGGGCGTTGCCTTTGATGAGGCAGGTGTTCCGATTGCCGATGAGATTTTGGTGTGCTATTCCGCAAGTATGATTCAGGACTTCGTCAACAACGGCGACAGATCCACCATCAAGTCCCGTGACGTACAGGCGTTCTTTGAAATTTATGCGAACAACACGGTTTCGGGCGAGCTTTCCGCAGACAGCACCGAAACGCTGTCCAAGAGCGAGGCTCTTGCAACCGATCCGTATGCGGGAACCGTTTATGCAGGTAAGACCGAGGAAGAGCTGAAGCAAACCGGTGCGGCTGTTCTTGCAAACGTATATACCTCTATCGCAGACATTTCCGCATCCGGCAGTGACGATTTGAACCGTCAGGCTTCGGAGATGGTGCTGAACGCATACAAGGATATGCTGGGCGAAGAGTCTTCTGCTTTCAAGAACCTGGAAAGCTTTGCAATCAATGAGTATCCCACCGATGCAGATTACAAGGCAGCATTTGGTCTGAGCGATTCCGCAAAGATGCCTACGACGAAGGTATTGCTTAAGGATTTGCTGTTGGATACGAAAAATGCCGCAGCACTGTTGGATGCCGCAGCCTTGGCTTCCGAGTCCGAGGTGATTTCGGCAATCTTTGAGGCTGCAGACAGCCTGAAGAATCAGATCGACAGTCCCGAGGAGATCGAGGTTGGTCAGATTGCTACGTTGGTTGGACGGATTTTGGATGCACTGCGCCAGTCCGCATGCTACGGAAACGATAAAACCGCAGATCTCTTTACCGCAATCATGCAGTCCAAGACCTTGAGAGATCTGGCGGGCATCGACCTGAAGACCGCAACCTCGATGGCAGAAAAGGGAACTGCCGGTGACGTAGACTACGGAAAGACCATGTCGGTTATTTCCAGTACCGTAAACGTGATGAACAGCTTTAATTCCACCGACGAGGTTCCCTCCGAGGAGGCTTTGCTGGAGCTGGTTCAAAACATCACGCCTCAGAGCGCAGGCATGATTAAGGAGTTCGACACCGCATCTAAGATGAAGGAATACAACGTTCCCGAAGACTATGCGGATCTGTCCTCTTCGATTCTGAATAAGACCCTTGAAAACATGGCAAACTCCGACCTTTCCGAGGAAGAGTATGCCAAGGAAGCCGCTGCATTGAACCAGGTTGTGAACCTTGCAATGTCGGCAAAGGATAGCTCCACCGCAACCTGCTTGTTCGCAAAGGACGGCGAGAAGAGCGTTCTTCCCGGTACCGCAAAGGAGACGGTTGAAACCTTGATGGCGTCCAATGCGATCTGCGGAGCACTTCGTGAATCGGTGCTGGACGACGAAGAGGTTGGCAGTGACCCCTTGGGCATCAACGGAAGACTGACCGGTGACGCAGCCGTGGAAGAAAGAGAAGAGTGCCAGAACGCAATGGTGGAGTATTACAACGAGAATCCCACCGAGGACAACAAAGAGTCCTTGACCGCAATCGCAATTCTCCTTGGTGTATCTACCGACGGTTCTTTCTTGGGTTAATTTGAATTCTGTTTTCTAAATTTGGCGAGCCGCTGCTTCTGTAGCGGCTCGCATTCTTTGATTTCTGTATATTTGCGATAAAATAAACCTTGGAGAGCTCTTGTTTTTGTTGTTATTGTCGGTTTTTATTGTTTTTAGCGACGATATCAAGTCCAAAAAGACGAAAAAAGGGTTGACAAAGGACAATGCGTGTGCTATAATGAAAGTATAAAAGTTGGAGCTTTCGGAAGCGTTACGCTTGTTTGATTTCGCGGGCTTCAAAGAGAGGAATGAAAAATGAACTTGAATCTGTTTCGGTTGAAGAGTTCCAGAAGGGTGATCCTTTTTGCATTTGATATTCTTTGCTTTTTCATAATCGATTCAGCCTACTACGCAGTAGCTTCTTTGTTGGATAGCTCGTCAACGTACGGCATTATCCCATATGTTCAAAATTCGCTCGTTTTGTTGGGCTTTATCGTGGTGGCACGGCTTGCTTTTTGCATTTACTATAACGTATGGCGCTATACCAATACCACCACGTACATGAAAATGATCGTAGCCGATGCAATCGGCACGCTTGCAGCACTTGTCTTTACGTTTGCGTTCAAATGGTATTTTTTGGATAGCGTGTGGCATTTTGTAACGGTGGCGGCGATCAATGCACTGTTGGTGCTGATGTCACGCTTCGGTTACCGTCAGCTGTACAAGCGTATCAATCAATCCGAGGTGAGCGAACGGCATAAAATTCCGGTTGCCATCGTAGGAGCAGGACAAATCGGAGCCTTGCTGGCAGAAGAGCTTACGTACAGTAAGAAGTCGAACTATAAGCCGGTCTTTTTCATTGATAAGGACGCGTCCAAGGTAGGCGGCAGAGTAGCGGGCTTGAAGGTTTACCGAGAGGACGAGCATCTGCTTGCCTTTATCCGAAATCAAGAGGTCAGTGAAATTTTCATTGCCCTGCCGAAGCTGACCAGCGAGGAAGCAACTAAGGTTTTCGAGTTTTATTCTCAAACAAACTGTAAGGTCAAGCTGTACGATACCCCCATGCGTGAGGCAGAGGAGCCCCAAAAGATCCATCGTGGCAGGCTGCGCGAGTTTCAGATCGAGGACCTCTTGTTCCGTAAATCGTTGCAGATCAACGACAGCGATGCTTTCCGTTACTACACGGGCAAAATTGTTCTGGTTACGGGCGGCGGCGGATCGATCGGCAGTGAGCTTTGCCGTCAGATTGCCAAGTGCAATCCTTCGAAGCTGATCATCGTTGACATTTATGAAAATAATGCGTACGATATTCAGCAAGAATTGATTCGTACTTACGGAGAGAAGTTGGATCTTTCCGTGGAGATTGCATCGGTGCGCGATCGCGAGCGTCTGGAGGCAATCTTCCGTGCATACCGTCCCAATATCGTTTTCCATGCGGCGGCTCATAAGCACGTGCCGTTGATGGAGCACAGCGGATGCGAAGCGGTTAAGAACAATATCATCGGTACGTACAATACTGCCGATATGGCAGAGAAGTTTGGCGTTGAAAAGTTTATTTTGATCTCCACCGATAAAGCGGTGAATCCGACGAATATTATGGGTGCCTCCAAGCGGATGTGCGAGATGATCGTACAGTGCCGCGGTGACAGCAACACCTCTTTTGCGGCGGTTCGATTCGGAAACGTGTTGGGCTCTAACGGATCGGTGATTCCGTTGTTTAAGCGTCAGATTGCCAACGGCGGTCCCGTGACGATTACCGACCGTCGCATTATCCGATACTTTATGACGATCCCCGAGGCAAGTCAGCTTGTTATTCAAGCGGGCGCGATGGCGAAAAAGGGTGAGCTGTTCGTGTTGGATATGGGCAAGCCGGTTAAGATTTACGACTTGGCGTACAACATGATCAAGCTTTCGGGTCTTGAGCCCGACGTCGATATCAAAATCGAAGAGATCGGCTTGCGTCCCGGTGAAAAGCTTTACGAGGAGCTTTTGATGAAGACCGAAACGCTGACAAAGACCGAGAACGATATGATCTTCGTCGAAAAGGATACGCCCTTGACTCGCAAAGAGGTCGATGAAAAGATTGCGATTTTGAACGCGGCAGTTTCCGAAAGCGCGGGAGAGCTTTCTTCCGCCAAGGTTAAGGCGGCACTGCGACAGGTTGTGCCTACCTTCCACAGTGCAAAAACGGTGAACTGCAACGCGGAAGCGTCCGAGGAAATGAAGGAAGCGAATACGCTTGATTCCGAGGCTGCGATTGCGCAATGAGAATCAAAAAACAAGGATCGAGTTTGACCGAACTTGATCCTTGTTTTTTCGTTTTGTGTACCGCCGAAACGCGAAAAACTCTTGACGAAAAAGCAGTTTTGTGTTACAATGAGAAAGATAATTGATCAACATTTACGGGAGGTTTTTTATGATAGACTACGGACTACAGCTTTACAGCGTGCGTGACCTTGCAGGGGAGAATTTGAAGGAAGCCCTCCGTCGAGTTGCTGCACTTGGTTACCGCTACGTAGAATTTGCGGGCTTCTTTGGCAATCCCGCCGAAGAGGTCAAGGCATGGCTTGATCAATACGGGCTTCTTGTCAGCGGAACGCACACGGGCTTTGACGAGCTGACCCCGGAGAGGATCGAGGCTACCATTGCATATCATCAGACGATCGGATGTCAGAATATCATCATTCCGGGCGGATGCTGGACCACTGCCGAGGATATGGAGCAGAGAATTGCTTCTTTGAATTGGGCGCAAAAGCGTCTGGCAGAGGTTGGGATCACGCTTGGATATCATAACCACTCCAAGGAGTTTTATACAACCCCGTATGGCAAGGTGATCGAGGACGAGGTGCTGAACAGAACCAACGTGTTGTTGGAAATCGACACTTTTTGGATTTACAATGCGGGAATCGACCCCGTGGAATATTGTGAAAAGCACAAGGATCGCATTCGGATGATTCATCTCAAGGACGGTGTGATTCCCACGGATACGGCACGCGACTATGCTACCGCACATCACGGTGTTAAAGGCGTTTCGCTGGGTAGCGGAGCTGCTCCCGTGGCACGCGTGCGTGAGTGGGCAATCGAAAACGGTATTTTGATGGTGGTCGAGTCCGAGGGACTTGATCCCACGGGCATCGAAGAAGCGGAAAGATGCATTCAGTATCTGCGCTCACTGGAACAATAAACGCATTAAAGTACAGGATACGACACCTGTACAACTAAATGAAAAAGGAGAATCCCTATGTTTTTTAACCCGCGTACGTATCAAAAACTTTCAGACCAACCGATTGCAATCACACCGAAAACCGAAATTGAGATTTTGGCGGATGCACCTGCTTCTTATCTCAAAACGATGCTCGCAAAGGAATTTTGTGCCGACGCACCAAAGGGAAGTATTCTTTGCCGTAAGCTGACCTTTTTGCTTGGGATCCCCTTGGACGTTCGTGCAAAGATCGAAATGCAGAATCCCGTCAGCGGAAACGAGGAGGAATATGCCGTCGTTGTAGGCGAGGAAAGCTATGTTTACGCAACGACCGAAAAAGGACTTCTGTACGGTCTTGCAACGCTGATTCAGCTCAAGGATTGGGGAGAGCTTTCGCCCTGCTTGCTCTACGATTATCCCGATTGCGCTGTGAGAGGCTTTCGTGTGTATATGCCGGGACGCGAAACCATCGGCATTTTCAAGGATATGATCGACCTCTTGGTATATTACAAATACAATTCCATTATTTTGGAAATCGGCGGCGCGATGGAATACAAAAAGCATCCCGAGATCAATGAAAAATGGGTGGAGTTTTGCGACGATATGCGCCGTTTTTCGGGCAGAGCCGCAGAAATGCAGGCGAAATATCCTTACATGAAGAACTCGGTACACTGTGAAAACGGTGACGGCGGTTATTTGACACAAGAGGAGTGCCGCGATATCGCCGCGTATTGCCGAGAGAGAGGCCTTGACATCATTCCCGAGTGTCCCACGCTCAGCCATGCCGACTATCTCTTGCTGCCGCATCCCGAATTTGCCGAGCGCGAGAACGACGCGGTCCCCGATTGCTACTGTCCCAACCATCCGGGAGTTTACCAATACGTGTTTGAGGTGTTGGATGAGGTTATCGACGTCTTCCAACCCAAGTGCTTGCATATCGGACACGACGAATTTTATTCCATGTGTATCTGCGACCGTTGCAAGGGAAAAGAGCCCGTAGACGTTTACGTAAACGACGTCAAGGTGCTAAGCGACTATTTGGCGGCAAAGGGGATCGAAACCATGATGTGGGGCGAGAAGCTGCTCAAGGCGATCAGCCCCAAGGGCAAGCACTACGGCGGTTGGTATGATGAAAAGGACTACAACGGCATCAAATTTAAGGTTCCGGACATGTATCAATGTGCCGAGAAAATGCCGAAAAACGTCAATTTCCTGAACTGGTATTGGTCGTTCGGTACGCATCTTGACCGCGTATATCACGATCACGGCTATAAGATGCTGTTTGGAAATTTCGATGCGCTTGGTTGCGAGGATTACCGTCAGCGTATCAACTGGGGCTGTCGCGGAGGCTTCGTTTCCAACTGGGGCTCAAACGAGTCCGAATATATGCAACGCAACGGATGCTATTTTCTCTTGGTCAGCACCGCTTATATCTTCTGGTCTGCGGAATACGATTCTCCCGATTGCAATTTCGTGTCGGAGTTGACGATGGACGAGGCTTATCGGATGTTCTACAAGGGCAAGAAGAATCTGATCCGCGTATGGCACAATGCCGATACGTACCTTGCATACCACCCGTTTTGGTGCGGAACCTTTATTGAGGATGATGTTTATCTGCTGGGACATTACCGCATGACCTATACCGACGGAACGGCCGTTGAATTTCCCGTTAAATACGGTACGAACGTTTCCTCCTCAATGGATGTTAAGAGCCTGGAAAACACCGAATACGATCCCGAATCGGGATCGCAAGGAACAACTTTTCGAGAAGTGTCTTGCAGCACGCGCCCCCGTTTGACTGATGCGGGTGCTGTTTATGAAACGGCTTACCAAAATCCGTATCCCCACAAGACGGTGGAAAGCTTCCGTTACGTTCCTTGCAAGGGGAAAGAGAATATTACCGTCAATCTGTTTGACGTCAAGTACGAATAAAGGAGAATCCCATGCAGTTAACGATCGATCAAATCAAAACGCTTACCTTTGGAGCCGTTCAAGCAGAGGAAACCAAGGACGGCTTGCGCTTTTACAAGTGTACCGAGAAGCAGATCGAGGCTTGGAAGACGCTCTCCGCTACGTTGGGGGAGCGCGCGGAAACAACACCCGGAGTCCGTTTGGATTTTCATACCGATTCCAAGAGCTTTTCTTTTGAGGCTGTCGGTGTTTTTGAGGTTTATATCAACGATTTGTTTCGCACAAAGCTTGATTTGAGCGAGGGAGGACACGCAACGGTTGCACTTTGCGACCCCTTGGGCGACCCCCTTGAGGATGCGCGCGTTACCTTGATTTTTCCAAGCCACTATCTTAATGCCTCGCTTAAATCGGTTTCGGTGGATGACGGAGCATACGTCAAGCCGCACGAGTTCGACAGAAAGATCCTATTTGTGGGAGATTCCATCACGCAGGGCTGGGATTCGGGGTACGATTCCTTGTCTTATGCTTGGCGCGTCATGCGTTTCTTCAATGCCGATGCGGTGATTCACGGGGTCGGCGGCGGATATTTCCACCGTACGGTTTTCGATTCCATCGAATTTGATCCCGATATTGTGATTCTGGCACTCGGCACAAACGACTTCGGAAAATATCCCACCACAGCTGCTATGCGCGAGGAAACCGTGGCGTTTATGGATCGGCTTGCCGCCGAATACCAAGGAAAAAAGATCTTTTGCATCTCTCCTACGTGGAGAATGGGACAAGAAAAGCCGATGGGGCATTTCCGCGATTGCAGGCAGGTTGTGATCGATGAAGCAACCAAGCGGGGCTTTATCCACATCAACGGATTGGATCTCGTTCCGCCCGATCCCGCATTCTTTGCCGACCCCAAGCCGTTGCATCCAAACGCGCTGGGCTTTGGTATCTATGCGGAGAATCTTATCCGCAAAATGCTGAAATATCTTTGATTACAGAGGTAAGGAGAACTTTATGCTGCTGCAATCCAAATGGATTACCTATAAAACGGGAGAATATAAAGATCTCAACGCAAAATACGGAAACCCCTCTCCGTATTTTCGCAAAAGCTTTACGTGCGCGCAAAAGCCGGTCAAAGCAACACTGCAAATGTCGGCACTCGGTGTGTACATGGCATATATCAACGGAGCAACTGTCGCAGAGGACTATCTTTCTCCGGGCTGGGTCGATTATGCCAAAAAGTTGCCGCTTGTTACCTATGACGTAACCGAGCTGCTGAACACAAAAAACGCGATCGGTATCGTGCTTGGGGACGGTTGGGCGGTTGGTCATTTGGGCTCCAAATATACCTTTAAACGTAACAACTACAGCGACCGCATTGAGGTCACCGCAAGCCTTACGATGGAATATGCAGACGGAACGGTAGAAACCCTTTCCACCGATTCTACGTGGAAGGCAAGTACGGGAGAGATTCTGCGAAGCGATCTGTATATGGGGGAATACGTCGACCATCGGCTGTCACCGGGGGATTTTTCTGCGTATGATTACGACGATACGGGATGGGACGCCGCCGAGGAGGTCGTGTTCAAGTTTTCAAGAAATCTCTACTTGGAGGCTGTCCAAATCCCTCCGATTCGCGTGATGCACCGCTTGGAGGGCAGGCTGATCGCAGAGGACGGAACTCATTATTTGTACGATTTTGGGCAGAATATGGCAGGTGTGGTGCGCTTTTCGGTCAAGGGAACGCGCGGTACGGTTGTGACCGTTCGTCACGGAGAGCTTTTGGTGGACGGAAAGCTGTATACCGAAAATCTGCGTCAGGCAGAGGCAACCGACACCTATATTTTGTCGGGAGAGGGAACTGAGAGCTTTCGTCCGCTGTTCACCTATCACGGCTATCGCTATGCCGAAGTCACCGTGGAGGGAGAAGCGGAGCTATCCGACGTTCTCACCGAGGTGATGTATACCGATCTTCCCGTGGCGGGAGAATTCAGATGCTCGGATGCTATCGTGAACCGCGTCTACGAGAATGCCTTGTGGGGACAACGCTCTAATTTTATGAGCGTGCCAACCGATTGCCCACAACGTGACGAGCGTCTTGGGTGGACGGCAGATACGCAGATCTTTTCGCAGAGTGCCATGTACAACATGGATTGTAATGCCTTTTATCGGAAATATCTTGCCGATATCCGCGACACCCAGCTTGGCAACGGAGTGATCCCCTGCGTCGCACCGATGCCGCACGTCGGATCGTTCGCCTATACGGGTCGTGAGGCGGCAGCCGGCTGGAGCGAAGCCCCCGCGGTGATTGCATACTGTCATTATCAGATGTACGGTGATAAGACGGTTCTGCGTGATACGCTTCCGATGATTCGTCGGCTTTTGGAGTATTATGCCAAGGAAAGCCCCGACGGTATTCGAACGGGGGAGGGCGCATACGGAGATTGGCTCTCGTTGGGGACACCAACCGACCACGCACTTGTTTCCACGGCTTACTATGCCTATGCCGCAAGACTGGCCGCAGAATTTTGCCACGTGCTTGGATACGGGGAGGAGCAAACGGAATTTGAAGCCTTGTTTGCTTTTGTCAAAACGGCATTTCGCAAGTGCTTTTGGAGCGAAGAGGGAAGACTGACCTCGGACACCCAAAGTGCATACCTCTTGAGCTATCAATTCGGTCTTTTGACCAAGGAGGAAACCAAATCCAATCTGTTGCGTACGCTTGCCGAGGCAACCAACAAGCTTACCACCGGCTTTTTGGGGGTTAAGTATCTGTTGCCAACCTTGTGCGAGCTTGGGGAATGTGACCTTGCCTATGCGCTGATTACAAACCGGGAGTATCCCGGGTGGGGCTATTCGGTGATGAACGGAGCCACCACCATCTGGGAGCATTGGGATAGCTATACGGTCGAAAACGGCATCCGCGGAGGCATGAATTCGTTTAATCACTACTCGCTGGGGTCGTGTACCGAGTGGATGTACGCGTATTGCCTTGGTATCCGTCCCGACCCGAGTGACCCGGGCTTCAGAACCAAGATGCTGATGCGCCCGTATTTTGACCGAACACAAAGGATCACGTTTGCGTGCGGCTATTATACGATTCCCGCAGGGCGAGTTTCCGTAGAATGGGAACGCAAGCCGGACGGCTGTTACCTATACCATGCAGACGTTCCCGCGTGTATCGAGGTCGATTTTTCCTTTGAGGGGATGAAGATCCTTTCCAAGATTGCCAAGGACGGCCACTATACGTACTTGTTAAGAGAAGAGCAATAGGACAAATGAACTGCCTGCCGCAGAACGTTTTGTAGCAGGCAGTTCCATGAAAAAGATCGAAAAAAGACGAAGAAAAAACGAAAGAAAGGTGGTATTGCTATTGACTTTCTGCGCTTTATCTGTTATAATAATGAGGTCGATTGAAAGCAAGCTCGGCGGTTTTGGACCGGGATGTCGCAGGTTCAAATTCTATTAGAAAATATAATATCATACTTCGGGATGTAGCGCAGTTGGTATGCGCGTTGCCTCGCAAGCTCGGCGGTTTTGGACCGGGATGTCGCAGGTTTAAATTCTATTAGAAAACATAATATCATACTTCGGGATGTAGCGCAGTTGGTAGCGCGCCTGGTTTGGGACCAGGATGTCGCAGGTTCAAATCCTGTCATTCCGACCACATGAAAATAATCCGAACATTCTCCTCTTTGGAGATTCGTTCGGATTATTTGTTTTATTCGAGTATCCAAATTTTAATAGCAAGAAATGAAAATAGCCTCCGACAAGGATTTTCCCTATCGGAGGCTATCTCATTTAATGGTGAAATTCCACCACATCAACCATTAGTGGAATTTGTCCCAAAGTGAGTTGCTTGAAAATAATTATTACAACAGAGGCCGCTGTTAATCTAATTGAAACGAGGAAAGACTTATGATTAACCTTGGAAACAAAATACGTGCGCTCCGCAAAAAGAAAGGCATTACACAAGAGCAATTAGCAAGTGCTTTGAATATGTCCCCGCAAGCTGTTCTATTTCCTCATCGTCACGCACTTGGAAAGGCTGTTCTGCCCTCGGGTGTACGTTTTGCAATCGATAATACTGCGTGGTTTCGGTGATCTGTTCTTTTAATTTCTTATACATTTTATCTCTCCTGTTCTTTGTTTTTCTGTTTGGTTCTATCCGGCACAAGACGCTCCTCGCAAGCCTTTTCGGCGGCGATTCCCTTGGCAAGTCTTATCGAATCGGATAAAATATCGTCCGCAAGGTTCATCTCCCTGCGGACGTTGGTCATTTTCTGTGTGATCGCGCTTCGCTCTGCGCTGTTTTTCTGTTTCTCCTCGGGATCGGTTAGGCGACGGCGGCGGTTGTCAACCGCCTTTCTCTCACGCTCCAAGCTTTGCAGTTCGGCTTTTCGCTTGTCACGGAACGCGATCACGTCCTCGGTGGTGGTGCAAGAGTTGACGCCTGCATCCGAGAGCATATCCATAATTATTTTCTTTATTTCGGGTTTCATATTCGTTCTTCACTTCATAAGCTCGTCGGTCAGACGGATGATTTCGGGCGCGATCTTCTTTCTCTCGCGCCTCACGATCAGGTTATACATCGGATAAGCGAGAGCTGCGAGGACACCTCCGACGAGTCCGATGGGAATACCGATCACCAATGCCATATCCTTATACGAGCCGAGTATCTCTGCAAAATCCGACATACAAAGGCTCATTCCTATGCCGAGTATCAACGCACCGATGATACCGAAGATCAAAGCAATTGTCTGTGCCTTTTGCGTTACGCTTGCATCAAGTCTGCGGAGGTGTTCCATCTTATCCTCTGCTTCGGTCGGGGGCGTGTATTTCTCACGGATACGCTTTAGCTCTGCCTGCTCACGCGCGGAGTAGGTGTACTGAAATCCTTTGTTTTCGTTATTGTTTTCCATTTTCAACCTCTGATTCTAATAGTTTGAGTTTCTTCGTTCCTACGACGATCATATAAATTGCCGTCGCAATGATGAGTACGGAGATCGCACCGCCCGTTGCTCCAAGCATCCAGTTTTGTTCTGCTACCGTCATCGTTTCGTCGCTGAAGGTGGTAAGCATCGTGGATTCAAGCGTAAGCATTGACACGAGAGCCGCCGCCAAGCTGATGGCTTGGGCTGCCGAAAATACGGGACTGTTATACTTGCGATATTTTACGAAATTGATGATGGCTACCGCCATAGAAGTAAAGGTGTAAGCCGCCAATGCAATCGTCGTTATCATATGATGCTCGAAGGTTCTGTTCCAATAGACCATAAAGAATACGATGAGCGCAAGGGCAAGGTTCATAGGAAGGAAGACGATTCCGCAAGCACGGTATTTGATAAGCTCGTCACGCATTCTCTTTCCGGGCGCGTATCTCGTTGTATGCCGAGCCAAAAAGAAGCGCATCACGCCGAGGCAAATATAATATGCACCAAGCGAATAGAACCAAAAGGTGTGGTGGTAAAAGCCGAGCCACAGTTGGAAAAGTCCGTACAAAGCATTCCACGCAAGCGAACCAAAGAGTGATACGTTCACGCGCAGACGAACATCGTCCTGCCATCTTCTTGCATACTTGTTTTCGTCTTTGAAGGTCTTAAAATATTTGATGATTTTCGGTATCTTAAAGCACCAGACCGTTAAGGTATATGCGGCAAGAACGTAGGATATATACGCTATGGGTGACTCCGTTCCGATAAACACCATTGAGCCGACAAGCAGAACGGTTGACACGGGAACAAGCAATATCATAATTGCAATGTGCGGAAACAGTAGAGTCTTACCGAGCTTCTTCGGGTCCATTTGTTGTCCTCCTGATTCTGACCGTAAAGGTCGTACCGACACCCACGGCACTCTTCACACCGATCTCACCTTGCATAATGTCAACCACTCGCTTGACGAGAGCCAAGCCGAGTCCGTTGCCTTGGGTTGCATGAGAGGTGTCGCCTTGATAGAATTTTTCAAAAATGTGTGCGCCGACCTCCGCGCTCATTCCGCATCCCGTGTCGGTAATTTTAACGGTTGCCCAATTCTCGTCTGCCGTGAGAGTCAGCGTGACCTTGCCGTATTCGTCGGTAAACTTGAAGGCATTGGAGAACAGATTGTTCCAAACAAGCGATAGCAGTTCGGCATCCGCTTCCACCTTAACGTCCTCGGCAATATCGGTTTCAATTTCGATATTCTTTTTCTCCCACGTGCTTTCGTATCCAAGCAGACTTTCGCAAAGCTGCTCTCCGAGATCAAAGGTGGTGAGATTGGGATAGATCTGCTGATTTTCAAGGCGGTTGAGCTTGAGTATATTCGTCATCATATCGGCAAGACGGCGCGAAGCATCGGTAATTGCCTTTGCATATTCGATCCGCTTTTCTTCGGGTAGGTCGGGAGCTTGCAAGAGCGTTCCGTAGTTCTGCATTACGGAAAGGGGCGTTTTCATTTCGTGGGATACGTTTGCAATAAAGTCGGTACGCAATGTTTCCACGCTCGAAAGCTCGGATGCCATCGTATTGAAGCAATCAATAATTTCATTAAAGCTATCGTCGGTAGCAAATTTTGCGGTCGAATTTATGCGGACGTTGAAATCCCCCTGCATCATTTTAGCGGTGGCTTCGGTAATTCGTTTTACGGGGCGTTCCACGGTGAACTTACGGCGAACGTAGTCAATAACAGCCATACCTATGCTGAGCAGTATCACGTTGAGCATCGTGATCTTGGCGGCGACCGTTATTTCCTCTTGCGTGAACTCACGACCGATAGAATCCTGCAATGCGTTGACAAAGAGCATAATACAGCAGGTGGTCACGAAGGCGGCAAGCAGAAAGAAGATAAAAAAGTTGCTGACGGTTTTGAATATCTTTCTTGCGGCATTTTCGTTTTTCATTTTATCACCGCCTTATATCCGAGTCCGTGGACGGTCTGTATCTCAAAGGAATCGCACTCCGAGAGCTTTGCGCGGAGCTTGGTCATATACACGTCAACCGTTCTCGTGCTTGTCTGCGTATCCACATCCCAAAACTCGTCCATCAGTTGCGTGCGCGTAAAGGTCTTTTTCGGGTAGGATAGAAGCTTATAGAGCAGATCAAACTCTCTTGCCGTCAAGGGTATTTCCTCTCCGTCAAGGGTTGCGCTTCGCTCGTCGGCATCCATTACGAAATTGCCCACCTCAAGGCGACGGCTCGACGCGATTTTGGAACGGCGAAGGAGTGCGCCGATACGCAAGAAAAGCTCGTCAAGGTCAATGGGCTTGGTCATATAATCGTCGATCCCGATACGGAATCCTCTCTGCTTGGATGCGAAATCGTCACGGGCGGTCATAAAAAGAATCGGAATATCGTCGCTCAGCGAGCGCACGGTCTTTGCAAACTCAAAGCCGTCGATGTTCGGCATCATAATATCCGACACGATGCAATCGAAGGTGTTTTTATACATCTCGTCGTACGCGCTCTCTGCATCAAGGCATCCAATCGCCTCGTATCCGCTGCCGTTCAAGAAAGAACAAACGCTGCGGTTCAGATCTCTGTCATCCTCCACAATTAAAATTTTGAACATATTTTCATCCTCCGGGGAGCATATTTTCACTTATACACCATCATTATACCATGAAGAAAAAAGGCTTGCTCGCAAGGGCATTTTTTCGAAGCCGTCAATATCGCAGCCGCACGAAGTGCGGAAGGCGCAACAGCGCAAAGACTTGGCAACAAGGCTTTCTGCGTATATTATACCATAGAAATGTTAAAGTTTTGTTTGTGTTTTCGCCTCCCCCGAAAATTTCTTGAATATATTATAGCATTTTTTGAGGACAAACGGAACAACACATTTCCGTAAAAGTGTTGAATTTAGAAAAGGCAACGCCCACTTTCGACGTTGCCCGATGTATTTATACAAGACTCGTTTTCTTCAAAACCACATTACTGATAGCACCGAGTCCGACGCCGAACAGAGCACCGCCAACGGCACAGATCAGCACGTTTCCAAGCGTGGCGTTAAGAGGTGTGAGCATAGGAATCATCATAAAGAGGAACATTCCAACCATCATAGAGAGCAAAACAGACATCCAAAGCTTCTGCTTTGCCACTACGCTCATAATCAGATAGATCGGTACGAACACACTCACGAGAACCATTTTTGAAAGTATGCACCACACAAGGTTCAGCGCATCAAATCCAACCATCTCAAAGGAAAGCCCCGATACAGCCCCTCCCACGATAGAGCCGATGAAGAACGCAAGCACCATCATCATCGCGCCAAAGGACAAAACGAGCGTTTTCGATGCCACGTAGTCGGTCTTTTTCGCGCGGACGGTAAAGAGGTTCTTTGCATATCCACTTCTGAAATCGTCGGAAACGAAGATACAAACGAGCGCGGCAATCGCAAAATACAGCATATTGATATTGCACATACTCACAATATCCATACTCATAGCCGACATATCGCCGCCTGCGTTTGCGCTTGTATTTGGATCGCTTACCGAGCCGATAATCTGCCATACGTTGTCAAAGCCCTCGATAACCGTTTCTTTGCCCGTTTGCGGATCAACCGAAACCGTGCCATCCATCATCGTGGTCATTACGAGAATGAGAATAGGAGCGAGAAGGCAAGCGGCAACGATGATATAGAAGGAGCGCGAGAGGAACAATCTCTTAAAATCCACCTTGAGCATACTGCCAAGGCGTTTTCCAAACGTATTCTTTTCCATTACTTTTTCGCCTCCTTCATCAAGTCGATATAATATTCTTCAAGACCGATCTTGTCGGTTTTAATTTCGGTTACGACGATGCCGTTGTTATAAAGGTGTTTTACAACGTCCTCCGTCCTTACCTCGTCGTAAACTCGGAGATAGCCTGCTTCATCCTCTTGCACACGGGAGAATTTTGAGCCAAGCACATTTTTTGCACGGCTCATATCCTTTGCCTGAAGTGCCGTGTAGGTACGGCAGCTTGCTTCAAGCTCGTCAGCGGTCATCTCGCAAAGCATTCTGCCGCCCTTGATAATTCCATAGTGCGTTGCGATCTTTTCAAGCTCACCGAGAACGTGAGAGGAGATCACGACGGTCGCACCCGATTTTGTAATATCGGTCAGCACCTCGCGCATAATACGCATACCGTCTGCATCAAGACCGTTGATCGGCTCGTCGAGAACGAGAAGCCGAGGGCTTCCGAGCAGAGCCATCGCAATGCCGACTCTCTGCTTCATACCGAGTGAGCAGTTCTTGTATTTATTTCCTGCCGCGCCCTCCATACGAACGAGTTTGAGGGTTTTGATGACCTCTTGCTCGGCATTTTCAATACGAAGATTCGCCGCTTGGAGCATCATATTATTCCAAACCGAAAGTCCGCCAAAGCATCCGGGAGCTTCGATCAAAACGCCCATATCCGCGCGGATATCGCCGTCTGTGTGAGGCTTACCAAAGAGCTTGACGGTGCCGCCGCTTTCGTGGATCAGACCGCAGATTATTTTTTCGGTGGTGGATTTACCCGAGCCGTTTTCACCGATAAAGCCGTATATCGCGCCCTCGGGAACGGTCATATTCAGTCCGTTGACCGCTTGCTTTGCACCGAAATTTTTAGTCAGATTTCTTATTTCAATAGCATTCATAGCTCCACCCCCTTAATATACGTCGCTCTTGTTCAGAATGTGCGTTCCGACAAGATTATAGATAACCGTCCACATTGCCGACACCAAAATACAAACGATCAGCGTTCCGATATTGCTCGTAAGGCAGGCGTTGACCGACGAGCCGTAAAGGAACAGATTGAGAACATAGTTGGGGAGGTTCAAAGCCTCGATAATTGCCGCCGCACCGATAATAAGAATACCCGTGCCGAAGAAGAAGGACGATGCCACCGAGATACCGAAATATCTTCTGAATATGATATTGAGAAATGTAAAAAGACTTGCCCAACCGAGCGACATCACGATCTTGCTGATAATGGCAAGAACCAGCGATCCTACGTTCACGTCCATATCCGTTCCGGCAAACAAACCTCCACCAACACCGCCGAGCAGATACATGATACACATACACGCCATTGCAAACGCGCAAACAAGGCTCTTGGAGATCATATAGTCCTGTTTCTTGGCGTGGGTTGTAAAGAGCTGTTTTACGTAGCCCGATTTATAATCGTGACCGATGAAGATGGATACCATAATACCGCCGAAGATGAACACCATATTCATATTGGCGTATTCACCGATCGTATTGATCACATAAAGGGGCGTATTTGCCGCAACGATATTCCAAGTGTTTGCATAAAGTTGTTCGCCGCCCTCCATACCGCCCGAGCCGATAATCATCGCAGGAATGATGGCAGAGATGGCAAGGAAAATATAGAATAGAGGCGTATGGAACAGACGGTAAAAGTCCACGCCGAGCATACTCTTAATTCTTTTTGCAAAGCTCGGAGATTCAAATTTCAATTCTTTCGTCATTATCTTTTTCCTCCCCCGTTTGACATCAGTTCAATGTAATATTCTTCAAGACCGATTTTATTTTTCCTCACTTCGCTGACAACGTGACCGTTTTCCATCAGATAGGAAACGATTTCTTCCACATCGTCCACGTCGTAAATGCGGATATATCCGTCCTCCATACGCACGTCTGCGTATTTCTTCGTCAATAAAAGCCACGCCTTTTGCATCTCGGCGGTTTTGATAGAAATAAACATCTGCGCTCTCGAATCCATCTCCTCGGCAGACATCTCCATAATCATCTTGCCCTGACGGATGATACCGTAATGAGTGGCGATCTTTTCAAGCTCACCGAGCAAATGCGAGGAAATGAGAACGGTACAGCCGTAATTTTTCGTAATATCCACAAGAATCTCACGCATAATTCTCATACCGTCGGTGTCAAGACCGTTAATAGGCTCGTCTAAAATGAGAAGCGCGGGATCACCGAGCAATGCCATCGCAATACCGATACGCTGTTTCATACCGAGAGAACAACTCTTAAATTTGATATTGGCGTTATCCTCCATACGAACGATGGAGAGGACGCGTCGAATTTCCTCGTCTGCATTTTCGATGCCGAGATTGATGCACTGCATCATAAGATTTTGGTACACGGACGAGCCGGGAAAGCAGCCTGCGTTTTCAATGAGTGCGCCGACTCTGACTCGAACACCTGCATCACGGTAATCCTTGCCGAACAGCTTGATACTACCGCCGTCGGGAACGAGATGACCGCAAATGAGCTTCTCGGTGGTGGACTTGCCCGAGCCGTTCTCACCGATGAAGCCGTAAATAGCACCCATGGGAACGGTCATATTGAGATGATCAACCGCATACATTCCGCGAAAGCTCTTTGAAAGATTTCTGATTTCAATAGCGTTCATTTTTTACTCCTTTGTCTTTTGCTTTATAGAAAGCAACACGAGCGAGCCGCATTTTTGCGCCTCGCTTATGTTGTTATATTCTTTTATTTCTTGGTTGCATCAATACGAGTCTGTGCCTCTGCCTGACGCTGCTGTGCTGCCGCAATCTGTTCATCGCGCTGTGCCTGCATTACCTTTTTACGGGTTTCGGGCTTACCCATCGCCTTAGCTTCCTCCCACTGTGCCTTGGATTCTGCTTTGGTTGCAGCCATATTTGCCTTGTCAACCTCGTGCTGTGCCTTTGCATCTGCCTTCATATCTGCGAAAGCGTTTTTGAAAAATGTTTTGATACCCATTGTTTTGTTCTCCTTTTATGTTAATTTATTTATTCATTATTTTGTCGCTGAGCTTCAAAATCTCTGCGCCGTACTTCTTTTTGCGGCTATCGAGAATACCCTTGTAAATCGGATAATTGAGAAGTGCCATAACCATTCCCACAATACCGATTACGATGCCGGGGAGCATAGGATCAACTCCAAGTCCGATTATTTCTGCAATATCGGTCATTATAAGGCTCATACCTGCGCCCATAATGATTGCGGAAGTACTGCCGAATACGTATGCAAACACGCTTGCCGGACGCTTTACCTTTGCATCAAGCGCACGAAGCGTGTCAAGGTCGGTTATTTGCTTTTCGGTGTAATGCTCGCGGATTCTTGCCGCTGCCTGCTGTTCAGTTCTGTTCATAGTGATCACCTCGTTTCTTTCATCGTGATAACAGTATATCAAGCGTTTGTTTTTGATTTTTTTGTGAAATGTTTGCGTTTTGTTATAAAAACGATTTTTGCAACAAAAAAGGATAGGTTTTTACGCCTATTCTCGTTTTGTATTCGATTAGTCGTCTTGTTGGGTTTCCATCATAAGCCTTGCTCCAAGCTTGAAGGCATATTCGAAGATGGTTGCTTCGGCAACGCCGCGCGAAATGCGATTTGAAATACACGGCAAAAAAGTTTTGATGCAATATTCATTATTCGGGTATTCCTTCTTTGGTGAGTGTGGTTAAATTCGTAGTAATAGATTCAAGTGCCTGATAGAAAACCTCTCTCGTTTCATCCGTTAAATCCTTTCCTGCCAATTCAACGGCTTTGCTTGCACGTAGACTTATCTCCTGTGCGGCTTTCTTTCCTTGTTCTGTAAGAACCCAAAGTCCGCGATAAAGGCTTCCGTCAACAACCTTCTTTTGGGCAAGCCCTTTCTTTTCAAGGATGGCGATCATGCGAGATGCGTCGGATTTATCCTTTCCGCTGACCTCGCACAGCTTTGGTACGGTAATACCGTCTGGATATCGATACATCGTAGTAAGATACGTAGCGTGAGGACTCTTTAATCCGTATTTTGCAAGCTCCTCGGAAGCAAGCTTGCGCCAGCAACGGGATATCTCGGCAATAGCGAATGAAAATCTTTCAAATCTGTCTAACATTTGAATTATACTCCTTAACAGAAAAGTTGAAATTACAACTTTTATAGTATTCCACAAAGAAGTTGAAATGTCAACAAGTTTCGGAATGTTGATTTTCTTTATATTGTAAACTTTTTTCTGATCAAAATGAGGATAGGTTTTTACGCCTATCCTCATCGGTATTATATAGATTATATAGATGGATAAAAAGGAAAGACGACATCATAAAGCGTTCCGTCCTTCATAGATGCAGTTGCCGATCTTCTATAATATTTCCTTTTTCAACGTTGGCATCGATCAGCTCCCGGGTATAGTTCCATATTTCCGTTGAGCCTTTGCTTGATGTCTGCTGTCTGCCGAAAACTTGCGATCTTTTTACCTCATGCGCGCGCCAATCGGCTCCGTCATTGGCATGATTGAGCAGGAGAGGCTGGAAGTTGTCCATCACCCTTGCAAAGCGTGCTTCCGCGGATTCTCCCGCTTCAAATTCTTCGAACAGTGCGCGAAGCTCGTCGCGCTGGTCTTCGGGAAGCATTCCAAACAGACGGTCGGCTGCTTTTTCCTCGCGCTCTTTTTGTGTTTGCAATGCTTTGGTGTCGTAAGCGTAGGTATCTCCCGCGTCAATTTCTACGATGTCGTGCACAAGAGCCATCATCATCGCTTTGGCAACGTCAAATTCTTCATTGGCATATTCCTTCAAAAGGTAAATCATCATTGCCATGTGCCACGCGTGTTCGGCATCGTTCTCACGCCTTTCGTATCCGATCAGGTGTGTTTGACGAAAGATATTCTTTTCCTTATCGGCTTCCAGTATAAAAGCCAACTGCTTTTCAAAACGTTCTTTATTCATGATGATACCGTTATATTTCGGGAGCAATATAGTTTTTGCTGGCAAGTGCAAATTCGATTTTGTCAAGCAGCTCATCGCTCGAAGCACGGACGGTATGGTAGTGATAGCCGCCCGTTATGTGCATCAGCTCCACGGATTTTCCCGAACGAACGCTCTCAATAAATTGATCTATTTGGGAACGGGATGAAATATTCAGCCTTGCCTGCATTTTTCCGTATGCCTTGTGCCAAACGTACACGTCGGCTACGGTGCCGCCGAGGTCGACGATCGTTTGCAATTCGTCCTCTGTTTGCTCGGTTGTGTGAAGCAGCTTAAACACTCTTTCCTTGAAAGGGGAAGACCGAATAACGTATCCCGCGTTTGTAGCAAAGATATCGTTTCCTTGTTCCTTCAAGATTGAAATGTCACGCACGATGATCTGTCGGGAAACTCCGAATTTCTCCGAAAGCTCGCTTCCGGATACGGCTTTCTTTTCCGATAACAGCAAATTGACTATGCTTTTTCTTCTCTCGTCCGATTTCATTTGTTTACCCGTTTCGCATTTTATATTGCGTGAAGATTCTTCAGCGAAAGATCGAGAATCGGCGAGGAGTGGGTCAGAGCACCGCTGGAGATATAGTCAACGCCGATGTCAACGAGGCGAGCGACGTTCTCTCTCGTGACATTACCGCTGCACTCGGTTTCTGCCTTGCCACGGCAAAGCGCAACTGCCGTTTTCATATCCTCAACGCACATATTGTCAAGCATGATGATATCGGCGCCTGCTTCGAGTGCTTCCTTCAGCATATCAAGGTTTTCAACCTCTATTTCGATCTTACGAACGAAAGGCGCATATTCCTTTGCCATTCGAACGGCTTCCTTTACACCGCCGGCTGCACCGATGTGGTTGTCCTTGAGAAGAATCCCGTCGCTGAGGTTGTATCTGTGGTTATAACCGCCGCCAACCTTAACCGAATATTTTTCAAAGATGCGCATATTGGGGGTTGTTTTTCTTGTATCAAGCAGCTTGGTTTTCGTGCCTTTCAGAAGATCTGCGATTTCTCTGGTGTAGGTTGCAATACCACTCATCCTCTGCAAATAGTTGAGCGCGGTTCTCTCGCCCGAAAGCAGCACGCGAATATCACCGCGTACAAGACCGATCTTCTCGCCGTTCTTTACGGTGTCCCCATCCTTGCAATAGAAAAGGACCTCCGTCTTTTCGTCGAGAAGCTCAAATACTCTTTTGAACACATCAAGACCGGCAATCACTCCGTCCTGCTTGCAGATCAGGTCTACCTCGCCCGCCTGATAGTGGGGCATTACGGAATTGGTGGTAATGTCCTCGCTCGTGATATCCTCGCGCAGAGCCAGCAAAATCAGCTCGTCGGCGTTCATTTTCATCGTAATATTATTCATGGCTAAGTCGCTCCTTTTCGATTGCCGCAAGAACGGCGGCTTTATATTCTTCTTGGTAGTTTTCGTATTTTGTTTTGTCAACGGTGACCTCGGGCTTGTCCGTCAGTGGCTCGTAGCCCTCCGTCATGTGCTTGGCGGCACGCTTGGCGAACACAAGGCTTTCCAAGAGCGAATTGCTTGCCAGACGGTTTCTGCCGTGCACACCGTTACAAGCGGTTTCGCCCGCTGCATACAGACGCTCCATAGAGGTCTTGCTGTAGCGGTCAACGTCGATTCCGCCCATAAAGTAGTGTTGGGAGGGAACAACCGGAATCGGCTCCTTCGTTGCATCATAGCCCTCGTCAAGACAACGCTGATAGATGTTCGGGAAGTGGGTTCTGATCTCTTCCTCGGGAATGGGGGCAAGCGAGAGCCAAACGTGCTTTGTGCCTTCCTTTTTCATTTCCGCAAAGATGGCATTTGCCACCACGTCGCGGGGAAGCAGCTCGTTGACGAATCTTTCGCCCTTGGCGTTGAGCAAGATCGCACCCTCGCCTCTGACCGACTCGGAAATCAGAAACTCACGGCTTCCTTCCTTTTCGGTATAAAGGGTTGTGGGATGGATCTGAATATAGTCGATGTGTTGAAGCTTAATGCCGTATTTGAGGGCAAGTGCGATGGCATCGCCCGTCAGATGCTTGTAGTTGGTGGAATGCTCGAAGATTCCGCCGATGCCGCCCGTTGCAAGCACGGTGTAGTCGGCTTGAATAGCGGAATATACACCGTTTTCGTCGTGACCGATGATCCCGTGGCACTCGTTGCCGTCGGTGATGAGGTCAACCATCGTGTAATTTTCAATGATGGTAATATTTTCTTTGTTTCTTGCCGTTTCGAGAAGGTGGGAGGTGATTTCCTTGCCCGTTTCGTCCTCATGGAACAGAATGCGCCCGTGGGAGTGTGCACCCTCGCGGGTGTAAACGAACTTCTCACCGTTTTTCTCAAAGCGAACACCAAAGGATACGAGATCCGAGATGACCTCTTGCGAGGAATGGATCATGATATGAACCGAGTCGGGATTGTTCTCGTAATGTCCCGCCTTCATCGTATCCTCGTAGAAGGAATCGTAATCGTCCTCGTCACGCAAAACGCAGATGCCGCCCTGGGCGAGATAGGAATCGCTTCTGCGCGCCTTATTTTTGGTTACGATTGTGATATTCTTTTCGCTCGGCAAATTCAAGGCACAGTATAAGCCTGCAACGCCGCTTCCTACGATTAAAACGTCTGCTTTCATTTTCGTTACCTTCCAAGCTCTAACATTTTGTCAAGAGGACGAAGCGCACCCTCCATAACCGATTGTTCTACCTGCACCTCGTTATCTTCCTTTTCCAACACGGACAGAATTGCTTGTGCGGTGTTCAGCTTCATATCGGGGCAGCAGGGATGCGGTACGGGATAGAAGAATTTCTTGTCGGGGTTATCGGTCACGAGCTGATAGTCAACACCGTCCTCGGTGCAGATAATAAACTCGGTTTGACTGCTGTTTTTTGCATACGCAATTATTTCCGCCGTACTGCCGATGAAATCCGAGATGGCAAGCAGCGCGGGCTCGCACTCGGGGTGAATGAGGACGGGAGCTGCGGGATGCTCATCCTTTAGCTTTTGAAGCTGCTCTACGGTAATTGCCGCATGGATCGGACAGCAACCGTCGTTGACGATGATATTCTTCTCGGGAACCTGCTTTGCAACGTAGCGACCGAGATTGCGGTCGGGGACAAAGAAGATGTTCTTGTTGGGGAGGGAACGCACAATCTTCACCGCATTGGAGGAGGTTACGCATACGTCGCTTTGGCATTTGATCGCAGCAGTGGAGTTGATGTAGCAAACTACCGCCAAGTCGTCGTATTCTTTTCTCATCTCTTCAATCTTTCCCCGGGCTACCATGTGCGCCATCGGACAGTCTGCCGTGAGGTCGGGCATCAATACCTTTTTGTCGGGATTCAATATTTTCGCACTCTCGCCCATAAAGGACACACCGCAAAATACGATGATATCTGCCGTGCTGTTCTTGGCAATTTTGGCAAGATAGAAGGAATCGCCAACGTAGTCGGCAACCTCCTGCGCCTCGGCGGGTGCGTAGTAATGCGTCAGAATGACCGCATTTTTCTCTTTTTTCAGCTTTTCAATCTTTTCCTTCATGTCAACCTTTCCTTATCTGTTGAACGACTGCTTAACGTCTATTATTATACACCTTTCATGGTCACCTGTCAATAGAAGCTGTAAACTTTTGCGGGGTAATAAGTGACAAATCTTTCGCAGAATCCAAGTACCGTTTCATAAAAAACGTCATTTTTGACAAAGTCGTGCGTGACGTTTTGGCATAACGAAACGGTAGCCCCGCTTCCAATCGAAGTCGGGACTACCGTTTTTTTTCTTTTTATGCATTTGTCAGGTTATTCGTCGTTTTTTTACATTTGACGATGGCTTCTGTCACATCCTTCAAAACAAGGACTCCGTTTTGGTTCCGTGCTTCAATGGTGACCTCCACCAATCCGTTTTTCTCGTTTCTTTTGATCAGATTCGTAATGGTTGCTTGTCCCGTTAAAACGTCGTCGGCAAACACGGGCTTCAGCCATTCGATTTTGGTGGATTTCCCGGCAAGCAGCTCCTCCCCGAAAAAATCAACCTCAAGGTACTTTGCCCAAACCGACATAAAGGACATGACTCCCGGCGCGATCAGCTTGCCAAAGGGAGTGGTTTTTGCATATTCCTCGTCGGTGTGAAGCGGTATATTGTCGTAGTCCTTGGCGAAAGCCAACATTTTTTCTTTTGAAATGACGGCAGGGGAAATCTCTACCGTCATTCCGATTTGTAAATTATCAAAATACATGTTTGTCACCAAATATCGCGTTATAGGATAACTTCCATTCCAATCTTCTGGGGAACAAGCCCTTGCGCCTCGTAAAATCGCAGTGCGGAACGATTACAGCTCCACACGTTGAGCGTCAAGTTATAACAGCCGTTCTCCCTTGCAAGGCGGCAAGCAGCCTCGTACAGCTCTTTTCCGATGTGTCTTCCGCGTAAGCTTTCATCCACACACAGGTCGTCGATATACAAGGTTTTGATATCGGTCATAACTGCGTGATCAATATGCCGTTGGTAGATGCAAAAGCAATATCCCAAAACCTTGTCGTTTTCGTCCACGGCAACGAGGATCGGTCTGGATTCATCCGTTAACAGATTTTTCAGCTCTTCCTCGGAATACTTTCTTCCCACGTTAAAGAGATCGGGTCTTCCTTGGTGGTGAACCAGACAAACCTGCAGCAACAGATCGCTGATGACGGGAATATCCTTTTCGATTGCTTGTCGTATCATTTTCGTGTTACAGCTTATCCGCAAGATCAAGAATGAGGCGTTCGGTCTTTTCCCAACCAAGGCACGGGTCGGTGATGGATTTGCCGAATACGTGCTCGCCGATGCTCTGTGCGCCGTCCTCAAGGTAGCTTTCGATCATCAGACCCTTTACCAGCCGTTTGATATCGGCATTCTGGTTGCGGCTGTGAACGATATCCTTGGCAATGCGAACCTGCTCCAGATACTTCTTACCGGAGTTGTTGTGGTTGGTGTCAACGATAATAGAGGGGTTCGTGAGATTGGACTTTGCATACAGCTCTTCCACGCGAAGCAGATCCTCGTAGTGATAGTTGGAAACGTTTCTTCCCGCATAGTCAATGTATCCGCGAAGAATGGCGTGCGCGTAAGCGTTACCCTCGCTCGTGACCTCCCAGCCACGGTAAATAAAGGTATGGCTGGATTGCGCAGCAACAATAGAGTTCATCATCACGCTCAGATCACCGCCGGTTGGATTTTTCATACCGACGGGAACCCCGACACCGCTGGCGGTCAGTCTGTGCTGTTGGTTTTCCACGGATCTTGCGCCCACTGCGACGTAGGAAAGGAGATCGGAGAGATAGCGGTGGTTTTCGGGATACAGCATTTCGTCGGCGCAGGAAAAATCATAATCACGCAAAGCGGCTAAATGCAATTCGCGAATCGAAACGATTCCTTTATACATGTCGGGCATAGCATCGGGATCGGGCTGATGGAGCATGCCCTTGTAGCCTTGCCCCGTGGTTCTGGGCTTGTTGGTGTAGATGCGGGGAATGATGATAATTTTGTCTGACACCTGCTCCTCAATTCTGCGAAGTCTTGAAATATATTCCAGCACGGGCTCGCTGTGGTCGGCAGAGCACGGACCGATCACGAGGATAAACTTTTCGGATCTGCCGTCAAACACGGCGCGGATGCTTTCGTCGCGTGCTGCCTTGACCGCTTCCATGCGATCGGTCAGGGGATATTCTTTCTTAACCTCCAGTGGGATAGGGAGCTTTCTGTGGAAAATCATTTGCATGGGATGCTAACCTCCGAGTTTTGCGTTGTAAAAGGGGATTCGTACTGTTTCGTACGTGTTGCAGGATGGAACGACCGTACATCCCACAGATTGAGAGAACAAGCGGAGTGGGGGAGAAGAAAGGGGGCTTTTTGCTTGTTCTCTCAAAGGGGTTGGATTAAAGCTTGTTGATATCGGCTTCGGAAATCATTTTGAAGCCTTTTTCCGTAAGAGCCGCTTCGGCAACAGCGTTGTTTTCCACGCGGAAGACAACGTATGCGTGCTTTTCGGTGCGCGCCATAAATGCATAGAGATATTCTACGTTGATATCGGCTTTGTCAAGCACGTCAAGGGCTTCGGTCAGCTTTCCGGGCTCGTCACCGATCTTTACACCGACCACGTCGATGACCTTGATCACGTATCCGTTTTTCGCCAGAACGTCTTCGGCGGTTTTCTCATCGTCTACGATCAAACGGAGAATTCCGAAATCCTGCGTTTCGGCAATGGAAAGCGCTCTCATGTTGATGTTGTTTTTCGCGAGGATATCGGTAACCGAAACCACCGTTCCTTTTTTATTTTGTACAAATACGGTCAACTGTTTAATAGCCATTTTCGTTGCTCCTTTCTTAAATCAGCTTGCGCTTGTCGATTACGCGAACAGCCTTGCCTTCGCTTCTTGCGATGGTCTTGGGCGGAACAAGATGTACCGCGGGATTGATGCCGAGCATCGTTTTCATAGCACCTGCCAGCGATTTTTCCATTGCCATGATATCGCTGACCTTATCCGTGAACATTTCGGTCGTCATTTCCACGTTTACGTCAAAGGTATCGTTGTTCTTAACTCTGTCAACCACGATCTGGTAGTTGGGTTGATAGCCCTCGTTCAAAAGAACGGTTTCGATCTGGCTCGGGAAGACGTTTACACCGCGGATGATCAGCATATCGTCGGTTCTGCCCATGGGCTTCGCCATCTTAATCAAGGTTCGTCCACAAGAGCATTTCTTACGCGAGAGGACGCAGATATCGCGGGTACGGTAACGGAGAAGCGGGAAGGCTTCTTTGTCCAGAGAGGTGAAGACCAATTCACCCTTGCTGCCCTCGGGAAGCACCTCACCGGTTTCGGGATCGATGATCTCTGCATAGAAGTGGTCCTCGTTGACGTGCATACCGGTCTGCTCACAGCATTCAAATGCAACACCGGGACCGCTGGTTTCGGTCAGACCGTAAATATCGTATGCCTTGATACCAAGGGTTGCTTCGATGCCACGGCGCATCTCTTCGGTCCAGGGCTCTGCACCGAAGATACCTGCCTTCAGCGGAATATCCTCGGGCTTATATCCCATTTCCTTAAGGTTCTCGCCAATGTATGCCGCATAGGAGGGGGTACAGCAAAGAATGGTTGCGCTCAGGTCGGTCATAAACTGAATCTGACGCTCGGTGTTACCCGAGGACATCGGAAGCGTCAAGCAGCCAACTTTATGGGAGCCGCCGTTGAGTCCGGGACCGCCGGTGAAAAGACCGTAGCCGTATGCCACCTGACAAACGTCCTTTTTGGTTCCGCCTGCCGCCATGATCGCGCGGGCGCAGCAATCCTCCCAAAGGTCAACGTCGTGCTGGGTGTAGAATGCCACAACGCGTCTTCCCGTGGTTCCCGAAGTGGACTGAATGCGGACGCACTCGTCCAGAGGCTTTGCCAAAAGACCGTAAGGATATGCATCGCGCAGATCGGCTTTGGTGAGGAAGGGAAGCTTGCAAAGATCTTCGATTCCATGGATATCCTCGGGGCGAACGCCCTTTTTGTCCATGAGATCGCGATAGTAGGGGACGTTTTCGTAAACGTGCTTGACCTGCTTGACCAGCTTTTCCGATTGGAGCTTTTTCAGGTCTTCAACAGGCATTGTTTCGATTTCTTTTTGGAAGTAATTTTGCTGTGCCATTTTGTGTTTCATCCTTTCTTGTGCTTTTCGCTTTTGTGCTTTTGTTCGGAGCGAGAACCGCAAAACAAAACGTCCTCTGCATTCCGAAAAGAATACAGAGGACGAGAAATACAATCCCGTGGTACCACCTCAGTTCGCCGCCACCTCACGGTGACGACCTTTTCAGGTACTATCATACCCCAGTTCTGTAACGGGAACACCCGTTGCATCCTACTACGGATTTCTCCGATTCAGCGCACTGCTAACAGAATGAATTCGAGATGGACGCCCCCATTGCCTCGCACCAACCGGCAACTCTCTCCAGGTTCTTTCCAACCTACTGGTTTCTGCTCCTCGCATTTACTACGTGCATTATATCACCTTTGCACGGTGATGTCAATAGTTTTTTCGAAAAAATATTTGTTTTTATTCGTTTTTTATTCGTTTTTTCAAGATGTAACCGTAGATTGATCAATCCTCTTTGTAGCAAGCAAAGATTTCTTCCACGCGCTCTTGCTCTTCGGTCTTGTTCTTGGTAAGCAGACTTACAACCGGAACCACGATGAACGAGAGAGCCATTGCAGCCACACCCATCTCGGGGGATTTCGAGGCAGCAACACCAAAATTCGAGGTGAGCGAAATCACGAGCGTTGCACCGCCAACGGTAAGAAGACCCGTCAGGATTCCCGCATACGCACCGATCTTGGTGATCTTCTTGGAGAACAGACCCCAAATGTAGGGACCGATAAAGCAGCCCGAAACGATTCCCCAGGAGAAGGACATCAAGCTTACGATAATCGGGATGTTTTGGGTGGCAAAAATGAAGGAGCAGGCTACGAATACAAGACAGAGAACACGGGTCAGCGTCATTTGATGCTTGGCAGGAACCTCTTTCTTGCTGACCGCGGGGATCAGGTCAACCGCAACCGCAGATGCGGAGGTCAGAACGACAGCCTCCAAAGTAGACATCGATGCCGAAAGCAGGAGGATCATAATCACAGCAAGCAGAATAACACCAAGCGTTCCGCTGCCGAGAACTTGCATCAAAACGGCAGGAATGACCGCGTCGATTCCGCCTTCGGGGAGCGTTCCGCCGAGGATCAGACGAGAGCTGGAGCCGATCAGGTATGCACCGCAGCCGATCACAAGACAGAAGAAAGTAGAAATGATGGTTCCGCGCTTAATCGCGGCAGTGTCCTTGACCGCGTAGAACTTTCCGAGCATCTGAGGAAGACCCCAGGTACCGAAGCTGGTCAACATAATATTGAAGCAAAGGAACTTGAAAGCAGAGCCGCCGAAGATATTTGTCAGCTGTTCGCCCGTGGTGGGGTTGGGGTCGTTGGGAAGCGACTTGAAGCTCTTAAGATTCTCAAAAAGTCCCGAAATACCGCCAACCGAGTCGTGAGAAAGCACGGCAACCAACAGACAAACAACGCCAACGATCATGACGATACCCTGCACAAGATCGGTGTACGCCGTGGCAATGTATCCGCCCGCAACGAGGTATATTGCCGTCAGGCAGGCAATGATCAGCATCCAAACCCAGGTTTCAACGCCGGGGAAGACCGCGCTGAACAAAGATCCAAGTCCCTTATAAACTGCGGCAGAGTAGGGAACGAGAAAGACGAAAATGATAATTGCCGCCAAAATCTTCATGCCTTTGGAGCCATAACGCTTTTCAAAGTAGTCGGGCATGGTTCTCGCACCCAGCTTTTTGGTCATCTTTCTGGTTTTGTTCGCAAACAAAAGCCAGGAGAGCAAGCAACCGAGAACTGCGTTTCCGATGCCGATCCAAACCGCGCCGATACCGATATTCCAACCGTGCTGACCCGCATATCCGACGAATACAACGGCAGAGAAGTAAGTCGTTCCGTATGCAAAAGCGGTTACCCAACCACCAACGTTTCTTCCTCCGATGAGAAAGCCGTCCAGCGTTTTTGATTTGCCGTAGCTGATACAGCCGATAAGAGCCATTGCCGCCGCATAAACGGCAAGCGCAATGAGTGTGTAAATTTGTGCGTTCGTCATTTCTTCGTTGCCTCCCAAGATCTGCCCCTTTTTCGTTTTTTATAAGAACTCCTTTTCGGAATTTTTCAACGGGGCTTGTTTTTGCACGGCTTTATTATATAGTATTTTTTTACATTAGTCAAGCAAATGGTTTTGATGATTGCTATCGATATTTTCGATGAAACAGAGGATCTGTGGAATTCAGAAAATGAAAAGCGGGGAAAACCGTATTGGCTCTCCCCGCTTTGGGTTGTTTTGTTTGTTTTTTGACAAGGCAATCAATCGCCGATGGTGAGCGTAGACATTTCTACCGGCAAAAAGAAGCAAAGTCCGTGTGCGTTGGTTCCAACACCCGCTTTTTCTTGAATTGCTTCGGCAATTTTAACGGCAATTTCTTTTTCAACGACGCTGAGAACGATTTCTTTTTCCGTATCAATCGTAATTCCAAGAATGGTTTTCGGCTTGGCAACCGAGCCTCGTGCGTTAATAATGGTAGCTCCCGTTGAACCGAGAGAACGGGCAATTTCGACAACCTCCGAGGAGAATCCCGCGTTTACAATGATATAAAGTGCTTTCAACTCTTTCATATACAATCTCCTTTCTTAAAATGCCAAGCCCTCTACCGAAACGCTGAATGCGATTCCGGTGTTGGGTTTGTCGAAGTGGTAGTCCCGATAAAGCACGTGGAGCAGCTCTCTTGCCTTGTCGTTTCGGAGGAGGCAGGAGATCATCACCTTTGCCTGTACCGCTTCCAATCCAAAAGCGGCGGCGATCGCGCGCGGACTCATAGAGCCATGCGCGTACACGGTTTCTATACCGCGCGCACCGTATTCGTCAAGAAGTGCTAAAAACTTTTTCTTTTTCTTATGCTCCGCAATAATGACGAAATATTGCAGACCGTTTATCTGTACGTCACGCATGACCGAGTCCCTCGCTTTCTTTGGAATTTTGTTTGCGGTAAGCCGCTTGTGCCTCTGCAACGAAGCGTTCAAGATCCTCAACGGTTTCTTTTGCGGTTTTAGCGGCGAGCTTCAGTCGGATATTATAAATGATACCCAACGCTTGAATTGCAATCAGGGGAGTGACAGAAATAAAGGATATAATGCCGAAGCCGTTGGTGAGGATGGATAAGACACCGCCGCGCGCCTCGGCAACCGCTTGCGCAATGCTTAACGTAAGAGGCGTCAGGAATGCCGAGGTCAGGGCACCGCCCGTAACTCCGCCCGAATCAAATGCCAATTCCACGAAGAGCTTTGGCGTAAAGATCATCATCACCAGCGAGATCGCATACAGCGGAACGAGAAACCAAAGAATGTTTACCTCGGTTAAGATTTTCAGAATGGAAAGCAGGGAAGCAAAGCCGATGCCGATTGCCAGGGTCAGACGAATGGTCAGCTTTTTGATGTGACCGTTGGTTAATTCTTCGATCTGATCTCCCAGCACCGTTACGGCAGGCTCGGACACCGTGATTGCCGCGCCCAAAATGAAGCCAACGAGTAAGAGTAACCATTTAAAGTTTTCGGGACGTGACGGAGAGACGAACATCTGCCCGATATACTGTCCCACGAATCCAAAGCCAAAATCAATTCCCGAAAGGAAAATCAACAATCCAACGTATACGGGAATAACACCGAACATCAGCGTCAAAAAGGTTCTTTTTGGGAGCTTGAGAAAGGCAAGAAGAAACGGAATCGATATGAAAATGATGGGAAGCACCGCCAGGGCAACGTCAGCAAGATTTCCGAGCACGATATCTCCCAAGCCTTTTTCCGAGATCATGTTATACGCGTGTTCGGGGGGAAGCGTTCCACCGTTTGACGCTTTTGCGATGATGCCGTAAATCAATACGGCGACGATGGGACCCACCGAGGAGATTCCAATGATTCCCAGGGAGTCGTCGTTCGTTTTACTTTTGGAAAAGGTTGCGGAAATACCAAGACCGAGTGCCAAAATAAACGGGACCGATACGTCACCCGTGGTTGCACCGCTGCCGTCGAACGCAAGAGCAATAAATTCCTTGGGAGAGAAGATCACGAGCAGAAAGACCGATAGATACAAAATTGCAAACACAAGCTTGATATTGATATTTTTCACGATTCGTACCAGTGCGATTGCCACACCGATTCCGATACCCGTACCGGTGATCCAGATGAACAGCGTGCTATTCACCAGCGGCATGATGCCGCCGATCTGCTTTGCAAGCACCGAAAGAGCCGGCTCCGCAACCGTGGCAAGCAAACCGAAGACGAATCCGAAGGACAGCACGAAGAAGAGCTTATTGTATTTGGCAAAGGATCCTCCCACCATTCTGCCGATCGGCAGAATACTTGTTTCAAGACCCACGAGAAACATCGCCTGACCCAGTACCACGCAACCGTATCCCGCGATAATTTTGACATAATCACTACCCGATGGAAGCGGTGTGATCAATAAGCAGATCACGATGATTGCGACCAAGGGAAGAGATGAATAAAAGGTTTCTTTTACGGTTTGAAAAAACTTGGTTTTCATGACGGTTCCTTTCGTTGGATTTCTTTCCCTTTCACGGATTGGAGCAGGATGACAAGCGGCGGAATGAAAACAAGCTGTATGACGATTCCCGGAATTGCATTGGTAACGGCACCTGCAAGAAATGCTGCAAACGTAAAGCTTCCGCCACGAGTTCCCGCGCAAATAAACATTGCCGCCCCCCAAATGAGTCTGCCAACCGTCATAGCTGTAAAAAGAGAAACCAAGACAAAGGGCTTCTTCTTGGGAAGATAGCGATGCAACAAGCCCGCTACGCACCCGTAAGCCGCCAACTCAAACGCCATACAAACCGCCATAGGATAAAAAACTGGCAAGCCGAGGGTAATCGAACGCAAAATCGGTGCAATCGCTCCAACCGCCAGACCCCAAAACCAACCGCAGATAAATCCGCACAGCAGTACGGGCAGATGCATGGGGCAAAGCATGGAGCCTATTTTGGGGATTTGTCCGGTCAGAAAGGGAACACAATAGGCAAGAGCCAAAAAAAGTGCCGCAAGAACCATATTTGCTGTTTTGCTTTTGTTTCTCATTTCTATTTCCTACTAAAAAATTCGTTCGGCACCGCAAAGCGAGCCGAGAAAGGCGTTCGCAAGCTTGGTGTACTTTTTTATTGTAACACAAGAATCTGTATAAATCAAGATTTTTGCAAGATTTGCAAGATAATTTTTCAATCAAAATCAGGACCGACGGAAAAGACCGTCGGCCCTGTGCTTTTGACCGGATTATTCGCTTCTGAGTGCCTCAACGGGATTGCGTTTCGCCGCAAAGCCGGAGGGGAAAAGACCTGCGATAAAGGTCAGGAACATACTGATTGCCACCAAAATGATTGCCGCACCGATGGGCAGGGAGGCTTTCAAGGTGGGAAGTCCCGTCAGGTTCAAGAGGATAATATTGATGATAAAGTTAAAGAACAGCGTTGTTAGGATACCGATCAGTCCCGCCACGAAGCCAACGATTAGCGTTTCGGCATTGAACACCCGTCGAATATCGCGCTTGGATGCACCGATTGCACGCAAGATACCGATCTCCTTGGTTCTTTCCAGCACCGAAATATAGGTGATGATGCCGATCATGATCGAGGATACCACCAGGGAAATGGCAACGAATGCAATCAAAACGTAGGAAATCGCGTTGATAATCGTGGAGATCGAGGACATCAAAATACCGATCATATCGGTGTATTGGATCTGATCCTCTTCGCCAACGCTCTTGTTGTAGTCTGCAATGAACTTTTCAATCACTTCCTTGGATTCAAAATCCTTGGCAAAGAAGTTGATCGACATGGGATCTGCCTCCGCCGCATCACCAAGCTGGTGGAGGACCGATGCCAAAGTTGCATCGGTTTGCGGTGCCATGTTGTAAAGCGTTTCTACCAACTGCTCAAACCGATCGTCGGGAATGAAGTTGTTCTTCAAGAGAATCGTGAAAATTTCGTCTGTTATCGTCAAAGAGCGCAAGCCTTCGGTCATGCTCCGATAGATGCCTTGCATGAAATCCTCGCCGCACAAGGAAATCATTCCGCCCACCGCCGTCAGAACATCATTTTCCGGCAGGACGGGAAGCAATTGCAACAAATTATTTGCCGTAACCGAGATATCCGGGAGCGAAGAACCAAGTCCTGAGAGCAAGCCGTTCAGCGCATCGGGTTGCGTCTTTGCTTTCTCCAGCATACCCGCAAGAACCGCTTGCTGATAGTCGGCAGGCATCAAGGGAAAGAAGCCCATAAAGCTTTCGGGGGAGTTGATGACAAGCTGAGAGGACAAGGTGGGATCGTTCAGGATCATCTTTGTGATGTTGGCATAGAAGCTCTCCATGGTTGCGTCGTCAATCTTGGAGATCAGCTCGTCGATATTGTCCTTGGTATAAACGGTTTTTGCAAAGGGAAGACCGGTCAGCACGTTTACGGCAGGGGTTTCCTTTTGCTGATTGATCACGGCACTTTCTTGGTTCATTGCCAGGATCTTTTTCGTCAACGCATTGGTGTATCCTATGGTACCCGAGATCGAGGTCGCGGCAACACCCTCACGGGGACGTACAACAGCCGAAATCACAAGCTTTGTACCGTTCGCCTTTACAAAGGCGGCTTGATCGAATTCTGCGGGGTTTTGCAGCGGGTCGCGCAGATCCATCCAAACGGGATAGGTCTTTCCGTTTGCCGGATATTGGGGGCGAGCCGTATTTTCAACGAAGAAATCGGAGGTGTTGAGCAACCAGAATTCTCTGCCGATAAAATCGCTGATGTCGTAGGAAACCATGTGGCTGGATTCGTACGTGCCGTCTGGCTTCATCAATTCTGTAATGATTTCTTCAAGCTCATCCTGAGGGAAATCCTCATGCCCCAACATATACAGCGTCATTTTGCTGATCTGGTTGTTTTTATCAACGACCAACACGATCTCGTTTTCATTGGTAGGCCAATGGCTGCCGTCACCCACCAGCTCGTACTGTTCTTCCAAAACGTCCTGATTGTTAATCATTTCGGACATGACGCTGAACATACTGCTGCTGCCGGACAGCTCCATCATTTCGGTCATGCCGGCAAATGCATCGCCCATGCTGTCAAAGATCTTGGAGGGGTTGACCTGAACCGTTCCGTCGGCATTGAACACCTGAAGATCAAAATCATAGGTGTATTGGATATCGCTGACCGCGTCGGCAATCTTGCTGTAGTTATCCAGGATATACTGCTTGAACTTCACCAAATTGTTTTGGCTGGTTGCTTCCTTCATGGAAGAGAGCATTGCTCCCATGGAGTCGTCCACGTAGATCTTGTTGGGGTCGATCTCACCTTGCTCTTGCTTTTTGACCTCGGTCATCGCGGAAAGCATCGCGGAGAGATCCTGCGATTCCTTTTGAATGGTTAAGGGATAGGTCGAAAGCGTGTCACGCTGTACCGAATCGATATAGTTATTCACACCCGTGGAAACCGAGAGAATGAGCGCAATACCGATGATACCGATCGAGCCCGCAAAGGACGTCATAAAGGTACGCGCCTTTTTGGTCATCAGGTTGTTGAGCGAGAGCGAAAGAGCTGTGAAGAAAGACATGGATTTTTTGACCTTTCCTGCCTTCTTTTGGGAAGCCTTTGCCGCTTTCAACGCCTTTTTGTCGGCAACCAGTCGTTTCTTTTGTTCCTTTTTGTCGGTTGCAGCTTTCTCTTGTACCGTATCAAACTCTCCGTTGGGGAGATAGGGGTTGGTATCGTCTACAACGCGTCCGTCGAGCACACGAATGATACGGGAGGAATACTCCTGTGCCAGATCGGGGTTGTGCGTGACCATGATAATCAGCTTTTTCTTGGAAATGCTGCGAAGAATTTCCATGATTTGTACGCTGGTTTGCGTATCCAACGCGCCGGTGGGCTCGTCGGCAAGCAGAATATCGGGGTCGTTTACAAGTGCGCGCGCAATGGCAACGCGTTGCATTTGACCGCCCGACATTTGATTCGGCTTTTTCTTGACCTGATCGGCAAGTCCTACCTGACGGAGTGCATCCATCGCACGGGCGCGACGCTCCTTGGGAGAAATTCCCGAAAGCGTCAAAGCCAGCTCTACGTTGGCAAGCACGGTTTGGTGGGGAATCAGGTTATAGCTTTGAAATACAAAGCCGATCGAGTGATTGCGGTAGGTATCCCAATCGGCATCGCGATAGAGCTTGGTTGAGCGTTCATTGATGATCAAATCTCCGCTGGTATACTGATCCAAGCCGCCGATGATGTTGAGCAGCGTGGTTTTTCCGCAGCCGGACGGACCGAGAATCGATACGAATTCGCTTTCACGGAAATCAAGCGAAATGCCGTCCAAGGCGCGGACCTTGGAACTACCCGTGTCGTAGTCCTTGACAATGTTCCTGAGTTTGAGCAAAGTTTTGCCTCCTAAAACGAAATATATATTATTTTATCATGCTATTTTGAAGCGAATGTGAATAAAAAGGGTGTTTTTCTGATTTTTTTATGATTCGATAGACGATACCGCATCGGTAAATTGGCTGTTATACAGGTGATGGTAAAATCCTTTTTTTGCAAGAAGCGTGGCGTGGTCGCCCTGCTCCACGATTTTTCCGTCGCGCATCACCAGAATCACGTTTGCGGATTCAATGGTGGACAAGCGGTGCGCAACGATGAACGAGGTTCTTCCTCGCATCATTTCGGCAAATGCGTTTTGAATTTTCAGCTCCATACGCGTATCGATCGAGGAGGTTGCCTCATCGAGAATCAGCATGGGGGGAAGTGCCAGCATGACGCGGGCAATACACAAAAGCTGTTTTTGCCCCTGAGAGAGCGACCCTCCGTTTTCACCGAGCAGCGTGTCATAGCCGTTTGGAAGCCGTTTGATGAAGGAGTGTGCATGTACAGCCTTTGCCGCCGCGACGATTTCTTCATCGGTAGCATCCGGCTTTCCCATGGCAATGTTTTCACGCACCGTTGCGGCGCGCAGCCATGTGTCCTGCAGTACCATGCCCCAGGCGGCACGCAGGGAAGGACGGGTCATGTTGCGGATATCGGTTCCGCTGACCGAAATGCTGCCGTCGTCTACGTCGTAGAAGCGCATGAGCAGATTGATCAGCGTGGTTTTTCCGCATCCCGTAGGACCGACGATGGCAATGCGCTGTCCGGCGGAAACCGAAAGATCAAGATCCTTGATTAGCTCGCGGTCGGGGGTGTAAGAGAAGGATACCCGATCCAGCTCTACTCTTCCGTCGGCATGTTCCAGCACGCGCGCATCGGGAGCGTCGGGTAAAAGCTCCTCCTCGTCCAACAGATCGAACACGCGGCGTGCGCAGGCAAGCGCGTTTTGCAGCTCGGTCAAGACGCCCGAGATTTCATTAAAAGGCTTTGTATATTGGTTTGCATAGGAGAGAAAGACCGAAAGACTGCCCACCGTAAAGGGATTTGCCGAGCCGGCAGTTCCAATGACCAGTAAGGCACCGGTCATAGCCACACCCGCATAAACCAAATTGTTGACGAAACGCGTCGAGGGATTGGTGATCGACGAAAAGAAAGTTGCGCGCAGGGAAGCCTTTTCGAGGCGGTCGTTGACCTCGTTGAATTCCTTTTCTCCCTCGTCTTCGTGACCGAATGCCACCACCACCTTATGGTTGGCGATATATTCGTCGATCAGCGCGGTTTGCTCGGCGCGCGTTTCTGCTTGCAGCTTGAACATGGAGTAGGTGCGCTTGGCAATAAAGGACGCAACGAAGAGGGACAGAGGCGTCACCAAAATAACCACCAATGCAACGCTTGGACGAATCACCAGCATGATGACGAGCGTTCCGAGAATGGTGAGGATTCCCGTAAAGAATTGGCTAAAGCCCATCAAAAGTCCGTCTGCAAACTGATCGACGTCCGAGATCATACGGCTAACGGTTTCGCCGACCGAATGAGAATCGACGTAGGAGAGGGGGAGCTTTTGCAGCTTTACGAAAGCATCGTGCCGCAGCTTGCGTACCATCCCGTAGGTAATGCGGTTGTTCAGGACGTTCATCAGCCATTGCGCAAGCGCCGAAAGCAGCGTGCAAATACCGATCGTCACGACAATTTTCACGATTCCGTTCCAATCGACAAGCCCTTTCCCAACCATCAAATCAATTGCATCTCCCGTCAAAAGGGGAATGTACAAAGTAAGAGCTACGGTGGCAGCGGCAAACAGAAGCGAGAAAATCAACGCGATTCTGTAGTGCTTCAAGCCTTGCAGGACACGCTTGACCGTTTTTCGGTCAAATTGCGGTTTTTGTTTCTTTTTCATACCGATTCACCGCCTTTCTTAAACTGAGAATCATAAATTTCGCGGTACACTCGGCAGGCTTGCAGCAGATCCTCGTGCTTGCCCTGTCCGACAAGACAGCCGTCCTCTAAAACCAAAATCAGATCGGCATGCTGAATCGAGGAGGTTCTTTGCGAAATCAAGAAGGTGGTGGGGCGGTAGGGAAGCGCACGAAGTGCCTCCCTCAGTGCCGCGTCGGTGGCGTAATCCAGAGCCGACGAGCTGTCGTCCAAAATCAGAATATCGGCTTTCCGTACCAATGCTCGCGCGATGGTAAGACGTTGCCGCTGTCCCCCCGAAAAGTTCTTTCCGTTTTGCGAAACCGGCGAGTCAAGTCCTTTTTCAAGCCGCATGACAAACTCCTTTGCCTGCGCCGCAGCAAGAGCCTCCCAAAGCTCTTCGTCGGTTGCCCGGTCGTTGCCCCACAAAAGATTGGAGCGTACGGTTCCGCGGAACAGAATCGGCTTTTGCGGAACCACTGCGATTTTTTCTCGGAGCACCTCGGGATTTTGCTCCCTGACGTCGCAGCCGTTTACCGAAACGGTTCCCTCGGTTGCGTCGTAAAAGCGCGAAATGAGATGTACCAGCGAGCTTTTTCCCGAGCCGGTTGAGCCGATGATTCCCACCGTTGCCCCCACGGGAACCGAGAAGGTCAGGTTGGACAGTGACGGCTCCGCATTTCGTCTGTAGGTCAGCGATACGTTTTGGAAGCTTACGGCATCTTGGGTGTTTTGCCGATCTTGGGGCTTTCGGATTTCCATACCGATCGGCAGTTCAAATACCGCCTCGACACGGTTTCCGCAAGCCAATGCCTTGTTGACCAGAAAGATTGTATTGGCAAATTTTACAAGCTCCACCAGAATCTGTGCCATGTAGTTGGTCAGCGCAACCACCTCTCCCTGGGTCAGATCCCCGATTTTTACCAGCTTACCGCCCGATAAAAGCAGTAAAATGATACCGAGGTTGACCAAGATCAAGGTCAGAGGGTTCATCAGTGCCGAAATTTTTCCAACGTAGTTCTGCGTGCGGTTATGCTCTTCGTTTGCCGCGCTGAAGCGTTCGGTATCGGCATCCTCCATACGGAACGCGCGGATTACACGCGCACCCGTCAGATTTTCACGGGTGACCGAGGTGACGCAATCTAAATTTCCTTGCACTCTTTTGAAAAGCGGGATGCTTTTGATCATGATCGTAAAAACCACCGCCGCCAAAAGGGGAATGATAATCACGAAAACCAGTGCGCTTTTGACGTTCACCGTAAATGCCATGATCATGGCACCGAATACGATGATTGGCGAGCGTAAAAGCAACCGGAGCGTCATGTTGACGCCCGATTGAAGCTGGTTGATATCCGAGGTCATACGGGTAATCAGCGTGGAAACACCGACGCTGTCGGTTTCGGCATAAGAGAGCTTTTGAATATGCGCAAAGAGATCACGGCGAATTCCCGCGCTGAATCCAACCGCCGCACGAGCCGCAAAATACTGCGCGATGAGGGCGCACGTCAAGCCGATGATGGCAAAGCCTGCCAAAAGGGCGCACATCGAGAAAATATAAGGCTTGTCCCGGTTGGCAATTCCAACGTCAATGATCTCTTTGACAACCAAAGGGACCAGTAAATCAAAGATGGCTTCCAAAAGCTTAAAGAGAGGACTGATTACGCATTCCTTTTTGTAAGGCTTTAAATAAACGAGCAGTCGTTTCATGCTGAGCGTTCCTTTCTCGGTCAACATCGGTGAAAGTATATTAACCTTATTATTATACCTCTTTTTTATGATGAATAATAGAACGTTTTATGAATAAATTCAAAACCTGAGGTGAACAAAAAAGAGCAACGGCATTTTTCGTTGCTCTTTTTATGGGGGGGGATCCGCAGACGATTGCTTATCTTCTCCTTTTTCGTTTTGGCGGGCGTATTCCCAGCATGGCTCCCAGGACTGTACACAGTAAAAAGCCAATGTGTAACAGACAAGAAATCACCGTGGAATATCCCGAGGATTCGGATTTGAAAAACAGAGAGCCCAAAAGGAAAACCAGCGTGAGCAGAGAGCCTTCGAGCAAGCCGCAAAAAAGTGCCGCATGACGGCGTATTTTTCCAATGGCAAATCCGCCCGCTACAGCCGATACGGCGGCAATGATAAGTGCCGTTGGGCGAATCAACCGATCCGGATTTGACGTGAAGCATAAAGCGGCTGCCGTAAAGGTTAAGAGGAAAAGTCCGACCGCAAGCGCGATAACAAGGGCTTTCAGCAAAGACGAAATCCATGACAAAATCGAATCGTCAACGGTGTCCTTTGGTGTGTTCCGCGGGACCGAATGTGCGGTTACATGCTTCTTCATAAAAAACCTCCGTGCGAGCGTGCTTGGTACAGCATATTCGTACGAAGGTCTTTTTATTCCGTTTTGCCAAAAGGGAAGCTCAGTTTTCGGGTTGTTCCGCTTTTACGTCAACGCGGCTGATCGCGGTTTTCAGGATACGGATCTTGGTGCGCTCGTGGGTGGTTTCGATCACGCAGGTTTCATCCTTGATGCTGACAACTCTGCCGATGATGCCGCCGATGGTGGTAATCTCATCGCCAACCGCCAAATTGTTGCGCATGTTTGCATTTTCCTTCTCCTGCTTTTTCGAGGGACGGATTCCCACAAAGTAAGAAATGACGAACATCGCAACCAGCATCAGGATCATAACAAGACCGCTGGCACCGCCACTGCTTTGCGTCTGTGCTTCCAGAGCAAACGTAAAATTCATTGAAAATTCCTCCGTTTCATTATGATATCCCTATTATTGTAAACTTTTTTCCATGAATAAGCAAGGGTCAATTTGTAAATATTTTTTGTACAGCGCGTTTTTTGCTCTTTTTTTGAAAAAAACAGAACAAACTGAAAATAATAAGAAAAAACTTGCTTTTTTCTCTCGCTTGTGGTATACTGAGAAAAAGATTCTTAGAAAACGAGGGACACCGACGTATATGAAGCAAGCATATTTGGAATGTGGCAAGATTATCAATACACACGGCTTTCGGGGAACGGTCAAGCTGGAGTGCTGGTGCGATTCTCCCGAGGTTTTGAGAGGGCTGAAGCATTTATGGTTTCGTGTCGGCGAGCAATACAGCGCGCGCCGCGTTTTGCATGCCTCGGTTTTTCGTCAGTTCGTGCTGGCTGATCTGGAGGGAATAGACAGTGAGGAGGCGGCGAACGCATTGCGGGGAACCACCGTTTATGCCGCACGCGAGGATTTACCGCTGGCGGATGGCGATGCCTTTATCGTGGATCTGATCGGACTTCCCGTACGCGATGCCGACAGCGGTGTGCTTTTGGGCGAGCTGGTCGACATCAATACGGCGGGGGTGCGTGATCTGTACGTCGTTCGGACTGCTACGGGAGAGTATATGGTTCCTGCCGTTCCCGCGTTTGTGGTGAAGGTGGATGCGGAGGATGCCGTCTATATTCGTCCCATTCCGGGGCTTTTGGACGGAGGTGCCGAAAACGTATGATGCGCTTTGATATTATGACGCTGTTTCCCGATCTGGTACAGACCGTGCTTGGTGAGAGCATTCTCGGTCGGGCGCAGAAAAACGGTGCAATCTCGGTCAGAACGCACAATATCCGCGATTATACCGAGGACAAGCACCGTCGCGTGGACGATACCCCTTACGGCGGCGGCAAAGGGATGCTGATGATGGCACCTCCCATTTACAACTGCTATCAGGCCGTTTTGAAGCAGCAGGAGGCAGAAGAGCTGAATACAGATATGCGACGCCGTGTCATCTATCTTTCCCCCATGGGCAAGGTGCTGACGCAATCGCGTGCTGCCGAGCTTGCTCGGGATTATGACAATCTGATTTTGCTTTGCGGACATTACGAGGGTGTTGACCGACGCATTGTGGACGAAATCGTGGATGAGGAAATTTCGATCGGAGATTTTGTACTCACGGGCGGAGAGATCCCTGCGTGTATTTTGACCGATTGCGTGGCACGCTTGGTAGACGGCGTTCTTTCGGATGCCGAGTGTTACGAAAAGGAAAGCATTTCCTCGGGAATGTTGGAATATCCTCAATATACCCGTCCCTATGAATATCACGGAGTAAAGGTTCCCGACGTGCTTTTGTCGGGGCATCATGCAAATATCGATCAATGGCGCGAGGAGCAGGCGATTTCTTTGACCGAACGGCTGCGTCCCGAGCTTTTGAAACGGGATTGACGAAATTCTCCCCTTACATATTGCGTAAGGGGGGAGTTTTTTTGCGCTTGGTGAAAAAAAGCCGGCTGTTCGAGGGAGCGTGCGGAATATCTGCCGCGCTCGGACGAACCGTTTCCAAAAGCCGAATGATCACTTTTTTGTCAACGCTTTATCCGCGTATCGAACGACGAAGCCGAGAAAGGGCTTGCTCCTCCCGTCAGATTCGATTCTTTTTGCAATCCGCGGAACAAAGTGCTTTTTTTTCAAGCGGTGAACGCTTGTTACGGTTTCTTGGCTCTTTGTCGCTTTCCGCCTATGGACGTATGGGTGTGTTTTACGGTGTTTTTTCATCGGTCATACTGCTCACCCGGCAAAAATTTTCACTGCCGGCGACGATGGTGTCGCTTGGCATCGCGATCGCCTCGATCCCAATTTTGCACGTTGAAAAATCACTGTATACGGAGCTTGAGGACAGTCGGCTTTTAGGCGGCTTTTTGTTCGATTTTTGCGGCTTTCTTTGCCATGAAGAGCAACGCAAGGTAAAACGCTGTGCGTGGTTTCCTTTATTCGTTGCCTTTTTTGCGGCGGTTTTGGGGATCTATCTTCCAAGCCGTATTCTTTTCGGGATGCTTGCGGGAGGCATCTTGCTCTATCTGTTGTTCTTGATTCCCGAGCTCGGCGTTTGCGCCGTTTTCTTGGGATTGCCTTTTTTTCAACAGCTTTCCTCTCCCACGCTTTTTTTGATCCTGTTGAGTCTGCTCACTTGCTTGGCATGGTTGAAAAAGGTGCTTTTGGGGAAAAGAGTCGCAAGCTTTGATTTTTTGGATCGACTTGTGCTTCTTTTGGTCGTGCTGTATGCGTTGAGTGGGGTCGTCGGAGCCGGGGGGGCGAGCAGCGCGTGGGAGGGACTTTCCCGTGCCGCCTTGTTGGGCTTCTGGTTTCCCGTTCGAGGCCTCTTGGAAAACGAACGCTGGCAAAGGCGTGCGACGTTTTCCTTGTGTCTGTCGGCATCCTTTTGTGCATTGTTGGGGATTTTTCAGTATTTTTTTGCCGAACGTGAGCTTTTATGGGTAGACGCATCGCGCTTTTCAAGCCTTGGAAGCCGCGTGTGCGCCACGTATTCCAACCCCAATTTCCTGGCACTTTTTTTGGTGCTTTCCTTGCCTTTTTTCTTGGGGATCATTTTTAACAAATGCCACCGCGCGTGGATTCGAAGCTTGGCAATGCTCGGCTTTTCTGCCGTTTGTCTGTGCCTGATTTTGACCTGGACGCGAGGCGCATGGCTGGGAGCTGCAGGGGAGGTCGCGGTCTTTTTGCTGCTTTGCGGGAAAGAATCTCTTGCCGTTTTTTTGATGCTTCCGATTCCCGTGGCAGCCGTTCTTCGTTTTTTGCCGTATCCGGTTCGGTTGCGTTTTTTGAGCATTGGCAGCCTTGGGGAGTCGTCGATCCGTTACCGTCTTTATACGTGGCGCGGAGTGCTTCGGATGCTTTCTGCACACCCGTTTGGGATCGGAGTGGGAGAAACCGCCTTTCAGGCAATCTATCCGATCTATGCGGTCAGCGGAACCGAGCGTGTGATGCACGCACACCGCTTGGATCTGCAGGTTCTGACCGAACACGGCGTGATCGGCTTTTGTGTGTTTCTCCTCTTTTTTCTCCTCATATTGCTTCGCGTGCTTTATGCACTCAAGTGCGCGAAAGGACAAGCGCGTATCGGTATTTTATCGGCTTTTTGTGCGATTTTGGGGGCAACGGTCATGGGATGCTTCGACTATATCTGGTATCATTTTGGAAATTTTACCCTGTTTTTTATGATAGCGGCTTGGTGTTGTGTCAGGTTTTCCAAGGAGGGAGAGGAGGAATATCATGTCAAAGCGTGAATCACGACACCGATTGACGTGGGTCGATCGGATGCTGATCTGTTTGCTTGCCGTGGGAATTGGTCTGGGGGTATGGTATTGGAAGAGCAGGAAAGACGACGCGCGTTCAAACGCTACGGTGATCTATACGCTGTGCGTTTCGGATGCGGAGTTGAATTTGCAAGAGGGGGCGGAGTCGTTGATTCCGATTGGCAGTGCCGTTACGAATGCCAACGGAACGGCGGTTCTCGGTTATGTGGTCGGTCTGCAAGCACGACCTGCATGGGAGGCAACGGTTTGGGACGAAAAAATTGCATTCGTACAGCTGCCGAATCGCACCGAGCTGCTCGTGCGTGTACGTGCCGATGCCCAAGAAAAAGAGGGTGACGGCTTTCGCGTTCGGGATATCCGCATCGCCGCCGGCTTGCAGGGGGATTTTTGTGTAGGTGCGGTCTTTGCAAAAAATGCATCGATTATCCGTGTGGAAAGGGAGATTGCGGAATGAAAAACGTAACGAAGCGGAGAGGAAGCATGCTGGACCTGTTTTTGATCCTTTTGCTTCTTTTGTGTGTCGTAGGTATGATTTTGAAGGATCGGAATCTTTCCGGGTCGCACGAATCGGAGCAAACGCAGGAATTCGTCATAACGCTATGCTCGCGGGCAGTGGATGCAAGTGTTTTGGAGTGCATCGAGGTTGGAGAATCGGTGTATGGAAAGGACGGACAGCCGATCGGACGTGTCTTGGAGGTTGCCTCGGCGGCACAACCCGTTACCTTGATTCGAGATGGCAAGGTGTACGTTGGAGAATGGGACCGCCAACGGCTTTGCAGAGTACAGCTTCGTGTTTATACGCAGGGAACCGTACGCGACGGCGTTTTTCTTTTGTTGGGACGAATCCCGCTGCCCCTCGGAGGCACAATGATTCTCAAGGGTGCATATACCGAGATGGAATATCAGATGCAAAAAGTTGAACCGTCTGCCTCTTCATGAGATCCTTTTTTCTCGGTTTTGGTCGATTTTCTATGGAAAATGCACGAAAAGTTGCGCGTGGATTGTGAAAAATACGATAGAATGTCTATTGATTTTCGGACGCTTTTTTGATATACTATTTACAGATATATTATGGGTCTTTATCTTTGGATGAAAGACCACGTTTAGAATTGGAGCGTTTGATATGATTTCTCGTGACGTTGTTATTACCAATGCCAGCGGCTTGCACGCAAGACCCGCTACGTTTTTTATCCAGAAGGCAACCTCTTACCAGGCATCGATTTGGCTGGAAAAGGATGAGCGCAGAGTCAATGCAAAAAGCTTGTTGGGCGTGCTTTCCCTTGGTGTCGCAAAAGGGATGACCGTAACCTTGATCGCTGACGGTCAAGACGAAAATGCCGCAATTTCGGGCCTTATTGAGCTGATCGACAGCGGATTTTCGGAAATCTGAATAGAAAATCGGATAAGGTGTGGGCGGTGTGATAGGCGAATTGAGAGCAGTTCGTGAAGCACCGCCCCATTTCGTATGGAAAGGAGCGCACTCGTGGCATTGACGGAGGAAAAGCGAAAATCGCTGTTGGAAAAAGCAAATACGCTTCCGCTGTGTCCGGGTGTGTATATCATGCGCGACCGAGGGGGAAAGGTGATTTACGTCGGCAAGTCGCGTAAGCTGAAAAGTCGCGTATCGCAATATTTCCAAAACAGCGAAAAGAACGCCAAAACGGCGCGTATGGTGTCGATGGTAGCCGACTTTGACTACTATCTTTGCGACACGGAGATGGAGGCGTTATCACTGGAAAATACGCTGATTAAGCAGTATACGCCAAAGTATAATATTCGCCTCAAGGACGCCAAATCCTATCCCTATATCAAGCTGACCGCCGAGGAATATCCCCGCCTTGTGTTTACGCGCAAGCGAGAGAACGATAAGGCAAAGTATTTCGGTCCCTATTCGGGGGTGAGCACCGCTATCTCTTTGCTGGAGCTTTTGCGTCGGGTTTTGCGGCTTCCCACCTGCAAACGGCAATTTCCGCGCGATATTGGAAAGGAACGTCCGTGTATTTACTACCAGATGGGACGATGCAGCGGTCTTTGTACGGGAAAGGTTACGCGGGACGAGCACGTCCAAGCAATGAAATATGCCGCCGATATTCTCAACGGAAAGGATGCTTCGGTTCGTTGTGAATTGGAGCGCGAGATGTATGCGCATGCCGAGGCAGAGAGATACGAGGCGGCGGCGCAGTGCAGAGATACTCTGAATGCGTTGAAAAGCCTGGGAGAAAAACAAAAGGTGGTTGGAAATCCCGATGCCGAGTATGACGTGATTGCCGTTTACAGTGACGATTTCTGTTCGTGTGTGTCTGTTTTTTACGTTCGCGCAGGCGTTTTGCAGGATAAAGCCGACTACGTGTTCGGTGCCGACAGTATTTTGGAAGCCGAGGATATGAGTACCTTCCTTTGCGAGCATTACAAGGCGCGCGAATATATTCCGCCGCAAATTTTGTTGTCCTTTTCGCAAGGTCCGGAGGATCGCGAGATGCTGTCGTCCTACCTTTCTCGGCAGGCGGAGCGAAAAATAACGGTGCGTCAGCCCGAGCGAGGAACGCTTCGTACGTTGTGCGAAATGGTGGAAAAGAATGCCGCCGACCGTGCCAAGCAGTACCGGTTGGATAGCGAACGGAGCGAGGGGACGCTTGTTCGTCTTGCCGAGCTTTTACAGCTGGAAAGCTATCCCACAAGGATCGAGGCATACGATATTTCCAACGTCGGCAAGGAGCATCTGACCGCAGGAATGATCGTTTGCCGAGATGGAAAATTTGCGAAGAGTGATTACCGTTCGTTTAAGATTCGAACGGTGCGGGGAACCACGGATGACTATGCCTCCATGCGGGAGGCAATCGACCGCCGCTTGGCGCATCTTTCCGATGAACAGGGCTCGTTTTCCGAGCTTCCCGATCTGATCCTTTTGGATGGCGGACGGGGACACGTCGGTGTTGTACGTGCGCTGCTTGCCGAGCGCGGACTTGATCTTCCCGTGTTTGGTATGGTCAAGGATGATTTTCACAAAACGCGTGCGCTTTGCACCGAGCATGAGGAAATCAGCATTGCCAAGGAGCAGGACGTTTTCTCGTTGATTTATCGGATTCAGGAGGAGGTCCATCGTTATACGGTGGGCAAAATGGATGCCGCAAAGCGGAAGACCGTGAAAACCTCGGTTCTGACGCGGATTGACGGAATCGGTCCCACAAAGGCGAAAAAGCTGCTTGCCGCATTCGGCGGAATGAGGGGCTTAAAGCAGGCATCGAAGGAGCAGATTGGTGCCGTTTCGGGCATTTCGGCACGCGATGCCGAGGCGGTTTGGCAGGATCTGCACCCCTCAAACAAGGAACGAAAGGAGTGAGCACCGACATGATGCGAATTATTACGGGAAGCGCACGAGGAACCCGTTTGCAAACGCTGACGGGTGAAAATACGCGACCAACGGCAGAACGAACGAAGGAAGCGATTTTTTCGGTTTTGCAGTTTGAATTGCAAGGGAAAAGCGTATTGGATTTGTTCGCAGGCTCGGGACAAATGGCACTGGAGGCACTCAGCCGCGGGGCGGAGCATGCCGTGCTGTGTGACGCATCTCGGGAGGCTTGCCGTGTTATTGAGTCAAATGCCGTGAAAACACGACTTCTTTTGAAGTGCGAAATCTATACCTTGGATTGGTCGCTGCTGCTTCGGAATCTCAAGGGAAGACGTACCTTTGGGTTGGTCTTTTTGGATCCTCCTTACGCAATGGGTGCCGTTCCAAAGGTGTTGGAGAAGCTGTTGGAGAGCAGATTGCTTGACGAAAATGCAAAGATCGTCTGCGAAACGGCTGAGGAGCAGGACGTATTTCTTGACAATGCGCTTTTGCGCTCTCAATTTGAAATTTTGCGAACGGCGCGATACGGTGCGGCGTTTGTGACGATACTGAAATGGAAGGGAGAGGGGGAATCCGAATGAGTCTTGCAATTGTACCCGGAAGCTTCGACCCGATGACAATGGGACACCTTGACTTGATTCGTAAGGCGGCAAAACGCTACGATGAGGTTGTGGTGGCGGTGATGATTAACCCGTCCAAGCGATATCTGTTTGATTTGGAAACGCGCCTGGAGATTGCCAGACTTACGGTAGCCGACGACAAACGGGTTCGCGTGATTGCAGATCGCGGACTTCTGATCGATCTGTATGACCGTCTGGGCGCAAAGGCCGTTTGCAAGGGCTTTCGGAATCAAACCGATTACGAATACGAGCTGCACATGGCAGACTGGAACCGTGACCACAATCCCCGCTTTCGTACCGAGCTGATCTATTCGCACGGACAGTATGCAACGCTTTCTTCGACAGAGGTCCGAGAAATGCTTGCACGGGGAGAGATTCCCAAAGAGCAAGTACATCCAAATGCGTTATCCCTGATTTTGACAAAATTAAAAAAGGAGCTTTGATATGAAAACCACACAAACCAAATCGTTCTTTTGGACACAGCTTTTGACCACGGCACTGTTGGGTGCGCTTTTGGGAATTTTACTGATCGTGCTGTCGGTCAGCTTCCTTTTGAAGGTCATTTTCGTCGTTATGGGAATTATGACGATTCTCTCGGCAATTCCCATGCTGGCGTTTGGACTTTCCAACCTGAGTGATCGCGCGGGACGTATGTCCTTTGCTTTTTCGTTGCTTTCGATTCTGATGGGTATCGTAATGATCTTTTGGCACAGCGATATCTTGCTGATTATCGTAGGTGTTTATTTCCTCATTTTCCCCATCGTGGAAATTTTGGCGGCGCGTGACCGTGCGGCGCGGGCAAAAAGCGAGCTTCCCAAGATGATTCTCGGTGTTGTGTTGTTGCTTTTGGGACCTGCCAGAACACTGGATATTTTGTTTGACGTGGCAGGATACGTCGTTTTGGGTCTTACGGCTCTGTCCGTCCTCATTTCGCTGATTACCTATTTCACAAGCAAAAAGAAACAGGCGACCGCAACGGGAAATCGCATTTTTGTTGACCGTGACGGTGACGGTACGATTGATGCCGTTTTCGTAGATCGTACGTATGATGCCGATGCCAATGCGGCAAGCAATGATCGGGAGAAGCAATGAGCCGATCCAAAAAACTGGCATCGAACACGCTGTTGATCGGTGTGGGAACCGTTGGCTCCAAGCTGTTGGTCTTTCTCTTAATGCCGTTTTATACGGCATGGCTGACAACCGCCGAGTTTGGAACCGCGGAGCTGCTTACCTCCACTGCAAATCTGTTAATTCCCATTGCATGCTTGGGAATTACGAACGGAATTTTTCGCTTTGCGGCAGACCGATCAAGCAATAAAGCCGAGGTTTTCTCTTCGGGAGTGGCTCTTTTGGGAATGGGGCTTGCGGGCTTTGTTTTCCTTTCGCCGCTTCTTTTGTTGGTAAAATATTTTTCCTCTTACTATTTTTTGATTCTTGCATACGTGCTTGTTGCAAATCTGCAATCGGTTTGCGCACAGTACGTGCGCGCCATTGACGATACCCGCTTGTTCGCGATTCAAGGCATATTCAATACGGCACTCACCGTTGTTTTCAACGTGTTGTTCTTGGCGGTTTTTGATTTTGGCTTGATCGGGTACGTGCTTTCGGTGATCGTTGGAAATCTCGTCACGGTAGCCTTTTTGGTTTGGCGAGCAAAGCTGTGGCGCGTTTTCCGTCCGTCGGCGGTTCGTTGGCAGCTGATTAAGGAGATGTTGATTTTCAGCCTGCCGTTGGTTCCCACCACCGTGTGTTGGCTGATTACCGATCTTTCCGACCGTTATATGGTTACGGCAATCTGCGGAGAGGCTGCCACGGGAATCTATTCGGCATCCTATAAGATTCCAACACTCGTCAATCTTGCTTCGGGGATTTTTATGCAGGCATGGCAGCTTTCGGCGGTGGCTGAATCGTCGGACGAAAGCGAATGCTCCCGTTTCTATTCGCAGGTTTTCGGCGGCTTTCTGTCCCTTGCATTTCTCGGGAGCGCGGGTCTGATCGTTTGCTCGCAGCTTTTTACCGGCATCTTGCTCAACAGTGCTTACGCGGATGCGTGGCAGTATATGCCAACTCTTTTATGTGCCGTTGCCTTCGAGGCTGTCGTTTCGTTCCTTGCTACCGTCTATATGGTAAAAAAGAAGAGTATGCACTCTTTCCTCACGGCAATGATCGGAACGGTACTCAACGTCGTACTCAATCTGTTGCTGATCCCCAGGCTGGAAGCCGCGGGCGCCGCGATTGCCACGATGGTCAGCTACGGTGCCGTGTTGGCGGTGCGCTTGGTGGACGTTCGTCGCCTGATGCGCTTTGATATGCACGTGTTGCGGCTTTTGGTCAATGTGCTCCTGCTTTTGGGAGAGGCGGCGGTGATGACCTACGTAAAGACCGGGAAGCTATTGTTTACCGCGCTGCCGGCTCTTGCGCTGTTTGTCATCAACGCACCCATGCTGTTGAAGTCCTTGAAACGGTTGCTCTTGAAAAGAGCTTGACCCTTGCTCTGCAAGCTTGAACCCTACTTGCTTTCGGTAGGGTTCTTTTTCTTTCTTTTTCTTCCTTTGTAAAAAAATATATCCCGTTATTGACAATGTCGATAAAAGATGGTAAAATAAAGGTGACTTTTACAGATTGAAGCGTCTGCTTATGCAATATGGAAAGGAAGCTCTATATGAAGAAAAGAATCGTTTTGTTTGTTGTCGGCATTTTGATGCTGAGCATTCTGGCGGTCGGCTGTTCCAAAGAAAAGGGGGACGCTGAAGAATCCGCACACATCCACGATTTTGGGAAATGGAAGGAAACGCAGGCACCGAGCTGTGAGGAGCACGGCATCCGAGTCAGAACCTGCCGGGATTGCGAGGAGCAAGAAAGCGAGGAGGTTTCTGCATCGGGACATCATTTTGATGCGGACGGTCTTTGTAAAAATTGCAATGCCGATCTGTCGGAAATAGGGCTTGAATTGTTTTTGGAGGAGGACGGATATACCGTTCTGTCCTACGAGGGGAACGCTCCCTCGTTGACCTTGCCCGATACGTATCTCGGAAAGCCGATCGTCAAAATCGGGACGAGCGCATTTTCCGAGTGTACCAAGCTGGAATCACTCACGCTCCCCGCAAACGTCAAAACAATCGGGGATGCCGCGTTTTACAAATGTACCGCGCTTCGTGAGATCGTCTTACCCGAACGGCTGCAGAGCGTTGGAAACAGTGCCTTTGCATTCTGCTTTGAATTACAATCAATTGAGCTTCCCGTGGGCGTGACGTCCTTGGGAGAGTCCGCTTTTTTAAACTGCGGAGCCTTGAACGTCATACGGTTGACCGATCATATTGTGGACATTCCGCAAGCTTGCTTTTTCGGATGCGGATCCTTGCAGGAACTTACGCTTCCCGCACAGCTGCGCACGATTGGGAAAACCGCTTTTTCCAACTGCTCACAACTGAAAACCATTGTCTTTCCGAGCACGCTGCAGAGCATCGGAGAGGGGGTTTTTGAATCTTGCTTTGCTTTAACCGACGTCGTCATTCCAAACAGCGTGACCTATCTCGGCAGCGGCGCATTCAGTGCTTGTACGAGCCTTCTGACCATTACGGTTCCCGGCAGTATTTCGGTGATCCCCGATTCTTGCTTTGCCGATTGTAAATCCTTGAGTAGCCTTACGGTCGGTGACGGAGTGCGAGAGATCCAATTCAATGCGTTTGGGGATTGCAAAAAGCTTCAAGCCGTTGTCATTTCGCCAAGCGTTACCGAGGTTCATGAGGAAGCCTTCTTTGGATGCGACGGAATTTTGAAGGCTACCGTTGCGGTTTCGCACGTGTCTGTGCTTCCCAAAATGAATCTGGAGGACGTGACCTTGAATTTCGGGGATCGCGTCAGCTCCTACCTGTTTTACGGCTGTGCGAATTTGAAAACGGTTCAGTTGACCGAATCGATTTCCAAAATCGGTACGGAGGCGTTTGCAAATTGCACCTCGCTGACGGAATTTATCATTCCAAAGAGTATTACGGAAATCGGCAGAGCCGCTTTTTCGGGTTGCACTGCGCTGCAACGGGTGGAAATTCCCACGTCGATCACGAAAATTGAGCAATCGCTCTTTGCGGGATGCACGGCACTGACCGAGATCACGATTCCCGACAGCATCACGCACGTCGGCTATCAGGCCTTTTTGGGATGCAGCGGGTTGACACACGTGACCGTTCCCGACAGTGTGAAAGAGATCAGCCAAGGAGCATTCGCGGAATGCAGCTCCTTGACGTCGGTCAGCTTGCCCTTTATCGGTAGGGTCAACGGAACCGTTTCTCCTCAGTATTTCGGATTTATCTTCGGTGCAAGCGTTGCAAAAACGCAAGGCGAATTCGTTCCCGCTTCGCTGAAAACCGTGGAGATCAGATCGGGCGTGCAGATTTCTCCCTCGGCATTTGAGGGGTGCAGATCGCTTGTATCGATCAAATTGCCTGCAACCATCTCCCAAATCGGGGCGGCTGCCTTTAAGAATTGCAGCTCGCTTTCCTCGTTTGCTTTTCCGCAGGGAATAACGGAGATTGCCAAAGAGGCATTTGCGGGGTGTGAATCCTTCACCGAGCTTTTGCTTCCCACGTCGGTGAAAAAGATTGGAGATTCCGCATTCAAGGGGTGCAACGGGTTAGAGAGCTATACGGTTCTCGGAAACGTGACCCAAATCGGGAGATTGGCTTTTGCCGACTGTCAGGCACTTCGTGAAGTGATTCTTTGCGAGGGCGTACAATCGATCGGAGATCAGGCGTTTGCAAGGTGTACCTCCTTGACGGATGTCAAGATTGCCCAAAGTGTTACTTCGGTTGGTAATACCGTTTTCTTGGGGTGCGGTCCCGCATTGGAATTGGTGGACGGGATTTATTACGTTGACACGTGGGTGGTTGGCTACGATCCTGCGGCAACCGTGGGTGCTTTGCGAGAGGAAACGGTTGGCGTAGCATACCAAGCGTTGTATTTCAGCAATTTTACCGTTCTTACCATGAGCGATAACGTCAGATATATCAACGACCAAGCCTTTGCAAACAGTACGGCACTTCAACGGATCGAGCTTTCAGAGGGACTGGTATCGGTTGGAAATCGGGCATTTTATAACTGCCGAAATCTGACGAGTGCTACGATTCCGTCTTCGGTTGTCAATCTTGGCGAGGAAATTTTCTTCGGCTGTGACTTGTTGGTGACCGAATAACGTGGAGGGTTCTGTCATATAGGCAGAACGAGAAAAAGCACAAGCGTCTTTTTCAAGGGACGCTTGTGCTTTTTTTATGTTTTTAAAAGAGTGTTTTGCGGTTTTTCTTTTTGTGCGGTGATAAAAGCTTCAACAATTTCGCGTTCGGAAAAGGGGAGCTTTTGCGTGCCGATCAGCTGATAGGCTTCATGTCCTTTTCCCGCAAGGACCAAAATCTCTCCGTGCGCAGTGTGCTCCAGCGCATATCGAATTGCTTCTTTTCGGTCGGGAATCGAAACGAACGGTGTGTCTGTCCCCGAAAAGCCGACGGCAATGTCGGCAATAATTGCCTCGGGATCTTCTTTGCCGGGGTTATCCGAGGTCAGAATTGCGCGGTCGGCATAAAGGGCGGCAACTCGTCCCATCTCGGCACGGCGCATTTGCGTGCGTTCGCCAACCGATCCGAACAGTACGGTTAACCGGGAGGGGTGATATTCGGCAAGAGAGGTCAAAAGCTGCTGCAGGCTGGCACCGTTGTGCGCGTAATCCAGGCATACAAAGGCTCCCGACGGAAGCAAAATGGTTTCGGAGCGTCCCGTGACAGCCGCTTGCTTGAGCGATTCACTTGCAACCGAGAGATCGATTGCAAACCTTTCGGTTGCCACGGCCAAGGCAAGAGCCGCATTTTGTGCGTTGATCTTTCCCAAAAGCGGGAGAGAAACCGGAGAACGGGTTTCGTTTCGACAAAGATCAAAGGAAACCCCGAGCCCGTTTTCAAAGCGTTCGGGACGTATGCTTTGGATATAAAAATCAGCACGTTCATCAAGTGCAGAACAAAGGAAGCACTTGTCTTTCTCAATTCCTTTGTTTAACTCTGCCGCAAAGGGATCGTCCGCCCAAGAAATGAAGCGTCGGAACGGGAATTCGGTAAACAGCCGCTTTTTGCAAGACTTGTATTCCTCCATATCCCGATGTTCTCCGTCCCCGATGTGGTCGGGGAAGAGATTGGTGAAGAGAACGGTGTCAAATTCGATGCCGTCGGCTCGGAATTGCTTGAGTGCTTGCGAGGAAACCTCCAAAACCGCCGTTTGAATTCCGTCCCTTAGCATCTCGGAAAAGGTACGTTGCAGTGTGACGGCATCGGGGGTGGTGTTTTTGGTATCCATGCGTTTGTTGCCGTATAAGATACCGTTGGTTCCGATATATCCGCACGGGATCGACGATCGGTTCAGAATCTGTGCGATCAGACGTGCCGTGGTGGTTTTGCCTTTGGTGCCCGTGATTCCGATGACGCGCATTCGTTTGGTGGGATGTCCGTAAAAGCGGCAGGCAAGCGTTGCAAGCGTCCTCCGTGTATCCTCTACGTAGAAAACCGTTGCATCGATTGGAAGATCGAGTTTTTTTTGCGCCACGAAGGCTCGGCAGCCGTTTTCATAGGCAGCGCGTGCATAGGAATGCCCGTCGGCAACGGCTCCCGCAATGCAAACGAAAAGGGAGGAGGAGCTTGCCAATTTGGAATTTTCGGTTAAATTCGTGATTTCCAGTGTGGGAATCGGTTGGTGCGCACTCAGGTCGAAGGTCAGGGAAGAAAGCTTCATGGTTCGGTTTCCTCCTCAAATTCATCGGGGAAGCCGATCGGAGTTTTGCCGCAGGCAAGAATGGTTTGGTATGCCAATATTTCCAAGGAATCCACAAAGGGGAGCTTGTCCGAAAGGGTGGGCTTCAAAAGCGAAAGCTCGGTGCATCCCAACACGATTGCTTCACAGCCGCGCTCCAAAAGATCCCTTGAGATGGCAAGCAGAGCCTCGGTATCGGCGGGACGGTTTTGCTTGATTTGCTCGTAAATGATTGCCGAAACACGCGCTTGCTGTTCCTCCGAGGGGGTTATACAAGAGATGCCGTTTCGTTGACAGATTTTTTTATATGCCTGCGATTTCACCGTTCCCTCGGTGGCAAGCAGACCAAACGTCGTGATTCCGCGACGCTTCAGGTGAAGCACGGTTTCCTCGATGATATTGATCAGCGGAACGGGGAGATCTTGACACAATCCATCATAGAAATAATGCGCTGTGTTGCAGGGGATCACGATTCGGTCAACCCCTGCTTTGAAGAGTCGAAGTGCTTCCTCTTTCATCACGGGAAGCGGATCACGGTCGGATTTTCCAAGGATAAATGCCGTGCGATCGGGGGTGGTTGCGCGACTGCTGATCAGCATATCAATGTGGTCGGCATCGCTTTCGGCTTTCGTGTGTGAAATCAACAGCTCGCAAAAATAAACGGTTGACATAGGACCGAGTCCGCCGAGAATTCCGAGCAAAGGAGCTTTTTTTGTCATACGTAGCCTCCTTTTTCAATCGGAGCCTTTTCACCGAACCAAACGCGGTACATCTCGGGTCGATCGGCAATCACAAAGCGACACTCCAAATCATCGTGGTGCTCCCACACGAATTTTGCGTAGTATTCCGAGCAGGGAAGCAGATACAGAATGACGTCGGCATGTCCGAACTGCTCGGAAAATTCCTTGAGTGCGTGTAGCATCAGCTGTTCTCCCAAGGTTTTGTGAATGACGTGGTATTTCATGCAAAGGCTGAATCGAAGCGCAAGGGGAATTTTGTCGCAGAAAACGTGCGAGATGACGTTATATTTTTTGTACATACGCTGTGCCGTTTGAACCGCCTCGGGGGAGATCCCCAGAATTACGGGAACCAGCTCACCCGAAAGTATGTCTTCGGTTACAAAATCCATCATCGATTCCTCCTTTCTTTCGCATATTGATATTTTACCATAGTTTGCAAAAAAATAAAAGAGCTCTTTTGAAAATACTTTCGAATTTTTTGAAAAACTGTTGCATTTTCGTTGAAAATTCTTTATAATGATAAGGAGTACAAGCAAAGGATCAATGGGAAGAGCATGAAGAAAGAAAAGATCTACCGCGTGTTTTCGCATTTGCCGGAGTTGACGACACAAAGGTTGACGTTGCGGAAAATGATGGTATTGGATGCCTCGGATATGTACGAATACGCAAGCCGTACCGACGTTACCAAATATTTGACCTGGCACCCACACCCGGACCGCACGTATACCAAGGAATACCTGCAGTATTTGGGGAGCAGATATGCGGGCGGAATGTTTTACGATTGGGCGATCATTTTTGAACCCGATTGTAAAATGGTGGGAACCTGCGGCTTTACCTCGTTTGACTGTGCGGCTGACAGCGGGGAGGTCGGGTACGTTCTCAATCCCGAATATTGGGGAAAGGGAATTGCCACCGAGGCACTTTTGCGCGTGATGCAATTCGGCTTTGAAACGTTGGGGCTTCACCGTATTGAGGCTCGTTTTATCGAGGAGAATGACCGTTCCAGACGCGTAATGGAAAAGGTTGGCATGACCTTTGAGGGGATACACCGCGAGGCAATGCTGATCAAGGGAAGCTATATGAACATTGGAACCTGCGCCATTTTGCGCAATGAATGGGAAGCCTTGCGCGCAAAAAAGGCAAGAGGTGAATAAAACAAGAAGAATCGGGGATATCCTTTTTCAACGGGGGATCCCCGAATTTTTTTGGAGGTATCAAAAATGGCAGGTTACACAATGCAAGGCGCAATGATGGAAAAATTGGCAGGCAGCGAGACCGAAAAGAATCTTCACACGGCACTCAGCGGTGAATCCCAGGCGTATTTGCGCTACAAATGGTTTGAGAAAAAGGCGAAAGAAGACGGCTACGTTGAGGTTTCTCAGGTTTTTCGAGACACCGCTGCCAATGAAATGGAGCATGCGGAGATTTGGTTCAAATATCTTGGCGGATGGTCGGGAACCGAACGAAATCTGGATGCCGCGGCAAACGGGGAGCATTTTGAATGGGCTACTATGTACGCTGAATTTGAAGAAACAGCTCGTAAAGAAGGATTTGAAGCCATTGCAGATCTGTTCAAACGCGTGGCAAGCATTGAAAAAATGCACGAGGAAAGCTATCGCACCGCATGGCAAGAGGTGAAAAACGGAAAGGTATTTACCTCGGACAGTCCGTCTACCAAATGGATCTGTATCAATTGTGGGTACGTGGTAGAGGGAAAGGAACCGCCTGCTGTTTGTCCTACCTGTTCTCATCCGCAAGGGTATTTTAAGAAAAAGAAATAAAAAGTACGGGGGGAGAGGTTGACGGTGCAAACTTTTCCCCCGTTTGCGTTCTAAAAGAAGGAGAACCCCCATATAGTGTACCAACACGGTATTATGGGAGGTTTTAGAATGCCTGAACATTCAATTTATAAGGACATAGCCGAAAGGACAGGCGGAGATATTTACGTTGGTGTCGTCGGACCTGTCAGAAGCGGAAAATCAACCTTTATCAAGCGATTTATGGAGTCGGTCGTATTGCCGAACATCGGAGAGGGGTATTCCAAGGACCGCGCACGCGATGAGCTTCCCCAGTCGGCGGCAGGGAAAACGGTGATGACCACCGAGCCAAAGTTTATTCCCGAGGAAGCAATTCCCGTGATTCTGGATAACAACGCACAGCTGCGCGTTCGGATGATCGATTGCGTAGGGTATCTGATTCCCGAGGCAATGGGAGCGATCGAGGACGGACAGCCCCGCATGGTGCGTACTCCTTGGCGCGAGGAAGCCATGCCGTTTGTTGAGGCTGCCGAAATGGGGACGCATAAGGTCATTACCGAGCATTCTACCATTGGGATGCTGGTGACAACCGACGGTTCGATCGGTGAGATCTCCCGCGATTCCTATCTTGAAGCAGAGGAACGGATCGTCGGCGAATTAAAAGCCATCGGGAAACCGTTTGCCGTAATTCTCAATTCCAAGATTCCCGAGAGCGAGTCGGCAAGAGCCTTGGCACTGGAGCTGGAAGAAAAATATCGCGTTCCCGTGGCTTTGGTGAGCTGCTTGGAGCTTGATGCCGAGGATATCCGTCATATCTTGGGACTTGTGCTGGAGGAATTTCCGGTTACCGAGATCAGCGTCAGAACCCCCGAGTGGTTGACCTCGCTGGATCCGTCGCACCGTATTTGCAGCTCGGTTCAAGCTTCCATCCGTGCGTGCGCGGACGGTGTTCGCCGTATGGGGGACGTAAAATCGGCATTTTTGCCGATGACGGAGAACGAATACGTTGATAGCGTGCAGATCGATCTCTTGGATCTTGGAACGGGCAAGGCAAGGCTTTCGCTCTCTATGAAGGATGGACTTTACTATTCGGTAATCAGCGAGTTGACCGGCTTTTTGATCAAGGGCGAGGAGGAGCTGATAAAGCTCTTGCGCGAGCTGGCTTTGATCAAGGAAAAATACGACAAAGTGTCAAAGGCTTTGGAGGCGGTCGAGCAGAATGGCTACGGAATCGTGATGCCGGACGTGGAGGATCTTCGCCTGGAAGAACCGAAGATCGTCAAGCAATCGGGCGGCTACGGTGTCAAGCTTCGCGCGGCGGCACAGTCGATCCACATGATTCGTGCCAATATCGAAACCGAGATCAATCCCATCGTGGGAACCGAGCAGCAATCCGAGGATCTCGTACGCTATATGTTGCGTGAGTTTGAGGAGGATCCCAAGAGCATTTGGGCAACCAATCTTTTTGGCAAATCGCTTTACGAGCTGGTCAACGAGGGACTGCATACCAAATTGGAGCACATGCCCCAGGAATCGCGCAACAAGCTTTCCGAAACGCTGGAGCGTATCATCAACGAGGGAAGCAACGGACTCATTTGTATTCTTCTGTAATCAAGAGTTTCCATTAAAAAGAAACGCACGGAACGCAGGGCTTTGCAGCTTACGTTCCGTGCTGTTTTGTTATTTTGTTAAAATGCCGTGATTAGTGCACGTGTTTATGTCTCTTGAAAATGAATCTCTTCGTAGGAAATCTCGCTGTTTTCCCCCAGCAGAATGCTTGCCCATTGCTCGGCAGTTCCTTTGTACGTAATTATTTCAAAGTAACAGTAAACGTCATCGGAAACGAAGCGCAAACTGACGGGAATCGTGATGCTGCTGGAGGAGAGTGTATCAGAACCGCTTGCAATACCGATTGTGCCGTCGCGGATTACGGATGCCGAATTATATCTGATCATCCAATTGCCTACGTAGACGATACCGCCCTCCGCTTTGCGCATCTGCAAGCAACCGTCGAAGGCTTGCACCCCAATATGGGTCACGCTGTCCGGAATATCAAGGTTTTTCAACTGCGTACATTTGTAAAATGCATACTCATTGATCGTTGTCAGCGTGGAGGGAAGAGTCACCGTTTTTAATTTGCTGCAAAGATCAAAGAGATGATTTTCAAGAACCGTCACTCCCTCGGGGATGCTGACGGTGGTCAAAACAGAGCAGTTCTTGAAAGCCTCCTCAGCGATTTCGGTTACAGCATTGCCGAGTGTGATGTCGGTCAGCTTGATGCAACTCAAAAAAGCACCTTTGCCGATTTTTTCAACACCGTTACACGCGTGTATGAGATCGGGATTGAGCGTCCCCTCTTCGTTGCAAACGGTTACGGTTTTCAGCAGTGAACACTCCGCAAAGGAAGCATGGAAACCGACAGTGTGAGTGCCAATCCGATTGAAAGAAGTCGTTTTTTGTTCATTGTTTTCTCCTTTGTTGATGAAAAATAAAAAATGCGTAGCCGAAGCTACGCAAAAAAACGCATAGCTCCGTTTTGCTGCGACACAACTTTCGTCCTAAAAAGGTAGGCGAAAAAAGAGTATACGTTTTTATCGGGAAATAAAAACGCTACCGATTTTTAGAACGTATTCAGTTGTGTCGCAGATTCATTATAGCGCACCGAAATGCTTTTGCAAACAGTTTTTTTGCTTTTTTCCGGCTTTCCGCCAATTTTTTGTGAAACGAAAACCACCGATTGGTGGTTATGACTATACAAAAAACTCCGAACCGATGGGCTTGTATGACCCAATCAATTCGGAGTATTCATAGGGATAACGAAAAAAGTTTATTGGCTGAAACCCTCAAGCCCATCGGTTTTTCAAGCGTTTTTTGACGGGACATCCTTTCGTGCGAGCTTCCGAAAATCTTTAAACGTAAGGAAATTTCGGTTGCTTTAGAACATCTTATACTTCAATCTCAAATTATCCGCGATCATCGCGATAAACTCCGAATTCGTGGGCTTTCCGCGGTTGTTCTGAATGGTATATCCAAAATAGGAGTTGAGGGTATCCACGTCGCCTCTGTCCCACGCGACTTCAATCGCGTGGCGAATCGCGCGCTCGACGCGGCTAGTCGTGGTTTGGTACTTTTTTGCCACGGAAGGGTAGAGGACCTTTGTGACACTGTTGATAATATCGCTGTCCTGAATGGTGAGCAGAATTGCCGTCCGCAGATATTGATAGCCCTTGATATGCGCGGGAACACCGATCTGGTGGATGATCTGCGTGACCTGCGTTTCGATATCGGGACCTTGCGCGGTCGCTTGCATTGCAATGGCGGGGATATCCTTCTTTCTGCGAGAGAGAATACTTTCCACGTGCTCGCAAAGGCTGTTGACGTTCACCGGCTTCAAAAGACAAAGCTCAGCCCCCGCCTCGGTTGCTTGAATAAAGACGTTTTGATTGGACACCGAGGAGATTACGATAAATGCAGGTGCCTTGTCTTGCGCCCAATCCATACTGCGGCTGTTTCGCAAAACGCCGATACCGTCCAGCTTGGAAAGCCAAACGTCCATCAACACGATATCGGGGTGCAGCCGCGACATTTTCAAAATTGCCTCTTCGCCGTTTGCGGCTTCCTCGATCCCGCGGTAGCCTGCGTGCAAGAGTCCTTCCCGTAAGCTGCTTCTTGAGTGTGCATTTTCATCAACGATCAAAATTTTAGCTGTGTATTCCATCATTTCATTCCTCCAGAATTTTCCAGTTATTTACAGGAATATTTTACCATATTCTGGAAATAATTGCAATAGATTTTTCGCGAAATACTTTCCAAAATTTACATATTTTTACTGGCAAAAATTACCAAAAATAATCAGAAAAAGGAAAAATCGTGTCGATTACAAAATAAATATGGAATTACGTCCATTTCCAAATCGGATTTTGCTTTCATGCGAAAGGGGCTGTGTCAGGCAGATGCAGAAGACGGGATTTGCCACTCGTGGCCGTACGAGGGTAGCAAAGAGAGGCAAGCGCTACCGAAAAGCCACCTAAAAACGAGGAAATCCGCCGATTTTTTGTCGGCGGATTTCAACTTTATAAAGAAAATTCAGTAAAAATCATCTGTTTTCTTTTTTTCGGCTTCGTGGCTTTTGTTCTGCACTGAATGAATCAGCCCCTCAAATTTGTGCTCGGATTGTTTTGGCAGACTTCGGATGATGAGATCTGTTCATATCATTGCATTATTGCCGCACTTGCGGAGAAGATAAGTAGCGCACCTCTTCCTCGGTAAGCTCTCTCCATTTTCCAAGCGGGAGCGTGCCGAGTCGCAGCTTTCCGATGGCAACGCGCTGCAGGCTGTTGACCTTTAGTCCAACGGAGGCACACATTTTTCGGATTTGCCGATTGCGTCCCTCAAAGAGTGTCATTTCCAGGACGTCGGGAGCCAGCTTGCGTATCTTCACGGGGAGCAGGGTGTAGCCGTCGATCTTCATGGGGGAAGAGAGGGTTGCAAGCTGCTCTTTGGTGGGAACTGCCGATACCGCAACGTGATAGATTTTGGGGATTTCATGACGAGGATGGGTCAGTCGGTTGGTGAATTCTCCGTCGTCGGTCAATAGGAGCAAGCCCTCGGAGTCCATATCCAAGCGTCCTACGGGGTATAGACGAGTATTGGCATTCGCAACCAATTCCGCAACGGTCTTTCTGCCCTTTTCGTCCTGCAGTGTCGTCACGTATCCGCGGGGCTTGTTGAGCATGACGTATCGATGTGCGCAGTTGTTGCGCGGTTTGATTTGTTTTCCATTGTATTCGATAACGTCCACCTCGGGGAGGACTTTATCGCCAAGCTTTGCAAGCTCGCCGTTAACGCGCACGAGACCCTTCGCAATGGCATCCTCAGCGGCGCGGCGAGAGAGCGTACCGCTATCGGTAAAAAATTTTTGAAGGCGTATCGGTTCCGCCATGCTGCTTCCTCTTTTCTATGTTTCTGCTTCTGTATTGCTATTTGAACAATCGTTGAAAAAACGCTTTGATTCGTTGCCAAAGGCCTTTTCGTTTTACCTGCGCCGCGCAGACCTCGTTGCTTGCGGTCAGTGCGACTCTCCCAAGCTCTTCCGCCTCACCGTTTCCGTCGCGATCGGCGCGAAATACCAAATATCCAACCGGTTCATTCTGTGTAATCGGTGCATACAGAAAACGGGGCAGCTCGACCGTGGTATCTACCGTGATGCCTTGCGCGGGAATCGTAATGCGCAATCCATCGGCATTCGATACCCAAACCAACGTCTCCGAGCCTCCCACCACCGGTAGGGAAATTTTGAAAGCCTCGGGGGCAACGAGCGTGACGGAACGGTAACGGCTAAACCCAAGATCAAGCAGTGCGGTATGATCCTGCCAATCGTTCGGAGCGTTCAGCGTAACCGAGATCATGCAAACGCCGTTTTTTTCGGCGGCGGAAACCAAGCATCTGCCGCTTTTTTTGGTGAAGCCGGTTTTCATTCCGATACAGCCGTCGTAGGTTCTTAGCAGCTTGTTGTGGTTTACGAATAAGCGCGTGCGTTCCTCTTCGTCGGACGAAACGGAGATGCGTTCGGTAGAAACAATCTTTCGCAGCCACTCATTCTCCAAAACCGCCTGCGCGATTTTGGAAAGCTCGTATGCGGTTGTGTAGTGATTCTCGTCGTCCAGCCCGTGTGGGTTGACAAAATGGGTGTTGACCAAGCCGAGTGAAAGTGCCGTACGGTTCATTTCATCGGCAAATGCCTCCACGCTTCCGAAAAGCCCGATGGCAATTGCGGCGGCGGCATCGTTCGCCGATTCCAAGAGAAGTGCGTATAAAAGCGTTTCCAAGGAGAGAACCTCTCCCTCGGTAAGATAGATCGAGGAGCCCTCCACACCGACCGCACGCGCATCGACCCTGATCAGGGTATCGCTTGACGCGCAAGAGGCGGCAACGAGTGCCGTCATCAGCTTGGTCGTGCTTGCCATGGGAAGTCTTTCATGTGCATTTTTTTCATAAACGACGTCACCGCTGTCGGCTTCTATCAGAATCGCGCTGTGCGCAGAAACCGTGGGAGTCGTGTCGTCCTTGGCGGCAATGCGCAAGGGGACCCACGAAAAAAGGATTGCCCAAGCAAGCAGAACGGAGAGCAGCTTTCGATTGCGTGACATAAACGGTTCCTCCAAAAAGCAGACGATACTAAAGTATACTTTGGGGAGGCGCGTAATATGTCAAGCAAGCGGATTGACTTCGATATCTTTTTATGCGTTCTTATTGCGCAGCTTTTCTGCGTACTCGGCTTCCTTAGAGGAGGCATCCTTTTCGGATTGCTCGGACTTTTCGGATCCGATTACCGATTTGATGCGGTTGATGATATCGGGGGTGCGCTCCAAAATATCGGTAATCTGCTCCAGAGGACCTGCTTTTTCCGCGGTCATCGGCATCATTTCAACGTTTCCGGTGGGAGAAACGACCAAAAAACCGACGGGAGTGACGGTAACACCGGTTCCGCCGCCGGCGCCAAAGTTCTTTTTGGTGCTTTTGGAGGTCGGAACGTCCAGTCCTCCGGAGGCAAAGCCCATGGAAACCTTGGACACGGGAATAATCACGGTTCCGCTTGGTGTAACGATTTGATTGCCGAGCACGGTATTGGCGTCGATGATGGTTTTGATTTGATCCAAAGAGCTGTTGATAATGTCTTTGATAGAGGATTCTTTTTCCATGGTTGACTCCTTTTCGGTTGTTACCTTAAATTTTCTTGCTTCGTGCTTTTTTTACCCGCGCCCGCAGAATCTTTTTTCGGGTGCTTTGATGGGTGGTAAGCAGCTTGAGTGCCAGTGATATGAGCTTTGACACGTAGAGGGAGCATTCGATATCAATATTTGCCGAGGTCGCTCCCGAAAGATAATCGGGGGAGATTTCCAGCTCTCCTTCTCGGCTTGGAACACGCTTGAAATGTGTATCGATCCATCCCAAGAGAAAGGATGCGCTTTGCAGGACCGTTCCGTAGAGAATCGCCGTTTTCGCGGCATCCTCGGTACCGACGTGAATCTGCATGGCGCGAATGCGCAAACGAATTTGTCCCTTGGTTTCTTTTCGTAAGGTTTTGAGAAGCTGTAGGATCAGCTCCAAATTTTCGATCAAACGCAAAGGGGAGGACTTGGATTGCCCGTGCTGTTGGGCTCTTTTTTTCTTTTGCAATGCGCGCACTTTTTTTCGTTCTGCGCGCGTGTGGGCTCTTTGTGCGGCTTTTTTTTGCCGCCTGAGCTCTCGACGCAAAACCCGTTCGGGATTGCGGCAGCGAGAAAGATTCTTTTTCTTCTTTTCTTCCTTTTTTTTGGTTCGGATGGGAATCGGGATGCCGCAGATATAAACGGTTATGCGCAGATTCTCACGGTAACGGATCCGCAATTTTGCCCGTCCAAAAGCCAGCAGCAAACCCAAAAGCAGCAGAATCCCACCCAAAACGGCAAGAATAATCCACAAAACGTTCATTGAGGATCGGGGAGCATCTCTTGCTCGGCTTCTTGCGCGGGTTGTGCGCCGTTTTCAAATACGACGTCCTCTTCCTCGGAATCGGTAGGCTCTTCATAGTCCTTGGCAGGCATCGGTTCTTCTTCGATCGTCAGCTGTTCACCCGCCTCGGCAAGGTCAGCCTGCGCGGCGGCAACGCTGAGTGCTTCGGTTGCGGGCAGCTCGTCAAGGGTGTTGATGCCGAATACACGCAAGAATTTATCGGTGGTTACGTAAAGCATCGGACGTCCCGGGGCATCCAGCCGTCCCGCCGCCTCAATAAGTCCCTTATCCAACAGCGAATTGACGGCATAGGAGCTGTCAACACCGCGCACCAGATCGACAAAGGAACGGGTAACGGGTTGGTTGTAGGCAACCACGGCAAGCACCTCCATCGAGGATGCTGAAAGGTTGCCGCCGCGACGAATGCCGAGGGCTTCGCGGATATAGGGAGCATATTGTTCTCTTGTTGTCAACTGACAGGTGGTGGGATACATGAGGAGCTGAATCCCGTGATGGGTATTTTCCTCGTCAAAGCGCTCTGCCATTTGCCGTACCATCGTTTTGATATCCTTTACACTCAGCGACAAAACCTCGGCAAGCTTATCGTAGCGCATGGGGTAGCCCGCGGCAAAGAGAATCGCCTCAATGGCTTGCTCAATTTCCTGCGCGGAGGTCAAGGGCTCCAAAATCGGAGCAGGTGTTTTTTTCGTTTCCATTGTTTACGGCTCCTGTTTGATGTTCAAGTTTTGGGTGGTACCGTCAAAATCCTTTGATTTTTCCGCCATGGTACGAACGATCTCGTTCATGTCCAGTCCGATATCGTCAAGGATATCCTCGTCATCCTCCGAAAGCCGATTGTCAAGCAGCTCGGCAATACGCGCTTCTTCCTCAAGATCGCTGTCGTCGTCGGGTACCGCCTCCAAGGCATCAAGAAGCGAGCGTTCTTGTGCTTCCTTGGCAAGGCGGCGTTCCTCGGCACGCTTGGCACGTTCCTCGGCACGAATGCGCTTCTTTTCGGCAAGCTTTTGCTCGCGAATGATGCGACGTTGCTCCCGGTGCATCTCCGCCTTGGAGGAAAGGGGAATCGGCTCGCCGTCGTCGTAAACGCGCGGCTTTTTCTCACCCTCGGGAAGCTCCGGCTCCTCGTTGACCACGAATTTCGTATCGGTTCCGTGAATGACCACGTAATTCTCGGGGTCTTCCTCGATCAGAATCTTCCGAACCTTGATCAGCTCCAAAATTCCGAGGAAAATGGCAATCATATCGGGAAGCGAGGTTGCATCCGACAGAAGATCCTTCATCGAAGGATTCTTGCGCTTGTTGATGTGATGTAGGATTCCCACGATCTTGACCTCAACCGGTACGATGGGCTTTGCAATCATGGGAACAAACACCTGCTTTTCAGCCTTCGGGCGGCTTTCGTTCGCCGCGATGATGCGCCGCACCGCTGCGCAAAGAGAGGTGACCTGCTGGTCGGCAACGTAGGTGGTGTCTACCGAGATCTCGTCGGTATCCTTGACGAACCGACCGCTGTACCGAGCATAAAGCGGTGCCATTTTCTGTGCAGCCTGCTTTGCTTGTTGGTAACGGAGAAGGGCATCCGCCAGCTCTGCGCGGGGGTCTTTTTCGTCGGGCTGCAAGCGAGGCAGGAGCATACTGCTCTTGATGCGCATCAATTCGCTTGCCATCACGATAAATTCACCCGCCAGCTCCATATCCATGCTTTGCGCTTGGCGGATGTACTCCAAATATTGGTCGCAGATCACGGAAATGGGAATATCCTCAATATTCACTTTGTTTTTCTGGATGAGCATCAGCAAAAGATCCAGAGGACCTTCAAACTGCTCGATCCGATAGGTGAGGGCTTCCATCAGTCGGTGGATTCCTTTCTGTCAGAATGATAGATTATTTTCCGAGAAGCGGCAAGAAAATGAATTTCAAGGAAAGATCTTGGATCGGAGTGGCAACCAGTTCGATCAGCTTGTCGGCGATCCATCCGAAGGGGGAGAAATCGAACATGTTGGACAGCACAAGGAGTGCCAGAAGCGTGCCGAGCATGATCTGACGCTCGTACTTCATCAGTCCGAAATAGTACTTTGTGGGCAAGAAGGTCAGTGCGAAGCGCGAGCCGTCAAAGGGCGGGATCGGCAACAGATTGAACGCCATCAGGAAGAAATTGAGATATGCGCCCATAAAGCAGATCTGGTAGCCCCAATACGTCATGGTGATGCCTACGGTATCGAGCCTTGCGAATTTCATCGCAAGGAAGACGTACAAGGAGGACAAGAAGCCGAGCAACAGAGTAAAGATCAGCCCCAAAAGCAGGTTGGCACAAGGACCTGCCATGGCAGTCAAAGCCATATCGCGCTTTGGCTTGCGGAAATAGCGGGAATTGATCGGAACCGGCTTTGCCCAACCGAAGCCGACGAGCAGCATACAAAGCGTACCCATCGGGTCAAGATGCTTGGCGGGGTTGAGGGTCAAGCGACCGAGATTGTGCGCCGTGGGGTCGCCGCATTTCCACGCTACGTAGCCGTGCGCGGTTTCATGAATCGAAAGAGCCAAAAGGACGATGGGAAGAGAGAGCAACAGCGAGATCAGAATATCACGCGGACTTCCTCCGCCCGTGAGCATGGACAACAGCATACGTAAATCCTTTCTTTAACCAAAAATTAAAGTTTCACGTCGGTATACTCGGAAAGCTTTTTCCAAAGGTCATTTTTTCCCTCGCCCTTCAAGGCGGAGTAGAAGATGATGGGGGTATCTGCGGGGATGTCGGGATGGGCGTGTAAAAGCTCCGCCGATTTTTTTCGCTCGGTTGCGTTGAGCTTATCGCATTTGGTGGCAACCACCACGAAGGGAAGCTCGGCTTCGCGCAGATAGGAAAGCATCATTTCGTCGTCTGCGGTGGGTCCCACGCGGCTGTCGATGAGCTGAACGACCAGTGCCAAGCGGTCAAGATTGGGGTTTTGCGTGAAATATCCGTCGGTGAGAGCCGACCATTTCTCCTTATCCTCGGGCTTTCTTTTTGCAAAGCCGTAGCCGGGGAGATCAACGAGGAACAATTGCTTATCTACGTCGTAAAAGTTGATGGTAATGGTCTTACCGGGGGCAGAGCTGACGCGAGCCAACGATTTTCTGCCGAGCAGGGAATTGATCAGCGAGCTTTTGCCGACATTGGAGCGTCCCGAAAAAGCAACCTGCGGAACGGGGTCGGTGGGGAATTGCTTGATCAGCCCCGCGCTGATTCGCAGATCGACACGGTTGAGATTGAGCGACATGACAGCGTGTTGCTCCTTTCATTTATTTTTCGTTCAAACGGACTGTGGCGGGATTGGAAACACCAATCGGAATGTATTGTGCGGAGGCTGCCGTATCGTGCACTTTGGGAAGTTCCTCCTTGATCGACGGAAGCGGACAAAGGGCTTCGCGAAGCACGTCGGAGGCGCGCTTGCAGGAAACAAAGCGCAGATTGTCGCGCGCCAATGCGTCGATTTCTTCCAAATCACGCAGATTATCGGAGGGAATCAACACCGTTTTTACTCCTGCATTGTATGCCGCCATGGTTTTTTCTTTCAGACCTCCGATGGCAAGCACGTTTCCGCGCAGGCTGATTTCTCCCGTCATGGCAATATCACGGCGAACGGCTCTTCCGGTCAGTGCGCTGACCAGTGCCGTTACCATCGTAACACCGGCAGAGGGACCGTCCTTCGGTACCGCACCCTCGGGGAAGTGAATGTGAATATCCTTGGTTTTGTAGAAATCGGCGGGGATGCCGTATTCGGCGGCAATCGAACGCACGAAGCTGACGGCAATTTGTGCCGATTCCTTCATCACGTCACCCAAGGAGCCGGTCGTTTCGATCTTGCCCGTTCCTTCCAAAACCGCAACCTCTACCTTGAGCATGCTTCCGCCAAGCTCGGTATAGGCAAGACCGTTTACGCAGCCGATTTCGTCCTCTTCCGAGATCAATTCGGGCAACAGCTTTCTTGCTCCGAGATATCCCTTGACGCTTGCTTGATCGATCACGATCTGCTTTTGTTCTTCCGAAAGCAGTTTTTTTCCTGCTTTTCTGCAAAGCGTTGCGATGGTACGCTCCAGATTTCGAACACCCGCCTCACGGGTATAGAAATCGATGATTTCCACGAGTGCATCGTCGGTGATCTTCAGCTTTCTTCTGTTGAGTCCGTGACGCTTGTACTGCTTGGGAATCAGATGCTCCTTGGCAATCGCCAGCTTTTCGCGCTTGGTGTAGATTCCCAGCTCGATGATTTCCATTCGATCCATCAGGGGGCGGGGGATGTTGTCAAGTGAGTTGGCGGTTGCGATGAACATACAGTCGGACAGATCAAAGGGAAGCTCCACGAAATGATCGCGGAAGGACTTGTTTTGCTCGCTGTCCAAGACCTCAAGAAGCGCGGAGGTGGGATCCCCGTGGTTGTCACGGGTCAATTTATCGATTTCATCCAAAAGAATCAGAGGATTGCGAACCTTTGCCTGCGAAAGAGCCGTGATGATACGACCGGGCATTGCGCCGATGTAGGTTTTGCGGTGACCTCGGATGTCGGCTTCGTCACGTACACCGCCCAGCGACAAGCGCACGTATTTTCGATTCATGGCGCGCGCAATCGACGCGGCGATCGAGGTTTTTCCGACACCGGGAGGGCCTACCAAACAAAGAATCTGATTCTTCAAGTCGGGATTGAGCTGCTTGACCGCGATATATTCAACGATACGCTCCTTGACCTTTTCCAAGCCCGTATGGTCGGCGTCGAGTACCTTTTGTACGGTATTGCAGTTGACGCGATCCTTGGTCGTTTTCGTCCAAGGAATATCCAGACAGGTATCGAGATAGTTGGCAAGCACCGTGGATTCGGCAGAGCCGAACGGTGTTTTGGAAAGACGGTCATTTTCCTTGGTCAGCTTTTCTTCAACCTCTCGCGGCAGATTTGCCTCACGGATGCGTGCGGCAAATTCCTCTACCTCGCTGCCCTCGCCAAGCTCCTCCTGAATGACCTTGATCTGCTCGCGTAAATAGTATTCGCGCTGATTGCGGTTCATACGGGCATTGACCCGATGGCGAATCAGGGATTCCTCTTCCATGATCGCAACCTCGGATTCCAGAATCTCCAATACGACCTCTGCGCGTCGCAGGGGGTCGAAGCATTCCAAAACGGCTTGCTTGTCAAGATTGCGTACGAGAACATTGGCACCGATAAAATCCGAGAGAAGCCCCGGGTCGTCAAACAGACGCGCCGTATTGAGCAGATCCTCGCTGTGCGTGGGGAGCATTCCTGCGTTACGTTCCAGTGCTTTCATCAATTCGTGTACGCAGGCTTCACCGCGCACACCGCCTTTTTCGGGCAACAGGATGGTTTTGCAGAGCAGATCGGCTTCCAAAAGCTCGTCGTTTTTGCGGTAGCGCAGAACGGTTGCACGCAAAAAGCCTTCGGCAATGATTCGCGTCTGCCCCTCGGGGGTGCGGATCATCTGCTTGATTTTTGCCACCGTTCCCACGTGAAAATAGGGGAAAGGATGCTCGGCATTCGACTTTACGGTTGTTTCGTGGTACGACGTTAAAAAAATAAACGACTTTCCGCTGCTTGCCGCGCGTGCCGCCTGTGCGGCCTCCTTGTTGCCAACCTCAAAGTTGACGGTCATTGAGGGGAACGCAACGGTTCCGCGCAGCGCGATGGCGGGCAGTGTGAGTTCTTCGACTTTTTCGATGTAAGAGGGCATTGCTTTTTCCTTTCGGGTATGGGTTTTGCATTTAGACATAATTATTATCACATTATACCATACTTTATTTAAAAAATCCATACTTTTCTCAAAAAATATTATGAAAAAGTTTTTTCGCGATTCTTTACTTGTCGGGGATTTTGTGTTATAATAAACGGAGATCATCAAACGTCGGGGAGGGATGCGCTGTGACGAACGATGCTTTTGTGTTGAAAAGTGAATATACGCCAACGGGAGATCAGCCGGCAGCGATCGATTCCTTGGCGGAGGGAATTCTCGGTGGAGAACGGATGCAAACGCTTCTCGGTGTTACGGGATCGGGAAAAACCTTTACCATGGCGAACGTGATTGCCCGCGTCAACCGCCCAACGCTGATTTTGGAGCCCAACAAAACGCTTGCGGCACAGGTTTGCTCCGAGATGCGCGAGTTTTTCCCCGACGCGGCTGTGGAATATTTCGTGTCCTATTACGACTATTATCAGCCCGAGGCATATATCCCCGGCAAGGATATGTATATCGAGAAGGATGCGCTGATCAACGATGAGATCGACCGTCTGCGTCACAGTGCGACCAGTGCGCTGTTCGAACGTCGCGACGTGATTATCGTCGCATCGGTTTCGTGCATTTATTCCTTGGGTGACCCGAGTGAATACCAAGGGCTTGTGTTGGCGATTCGTCCGGGGTCGCAAATGGGACGGGATATTTTTATTCGCAAGCTGGTAGCGAACAGCTACTCCAGAAACGATCTTTCCTTGCAGCGCGACTGCTTTCGCGTCAACGGGGACACGGTGGAGATCATTCCCGCAAATATGAACGACAGCGCGCTTCGCGTGGAGTTTTTCGGAGATGAGATCGACCGTATATCGGAGATCAATATTGTTACGGGAGAACTGAAGCGACTTTTGCAGTATGCCGCCATTTATCCCGCCACGCACTATGCAGTGTCGGATGAAAAGCGAGAGGCGGCACTTGCCGAGATTGAACGCGAGATGTACGCAAGATCGGTTGAGTTTGAAAAAGAGGGCAAGCTGATCGAATCGCAACGAATTCGCGAGCGTGTGAAGTACGATTTGGAAATGCTGCGCGAGATCGGATTTTGCTCGGGCGTGGAGAACTATTCCCGCGTGCTTTCGGGAAGACCCGCAGGCTCCACACCGTTTACGCTTTTGGATTATTTTCCCGAGGATTTCGTGATGTTTATCGACGAATCGCACGTCACGGTTCCGCAGGTTCGCGGCATGAGTGGCGGCGATACGGCACGCAAGAAAAATTTGGTGGATTACGGCTTCCGTTTGCCGTCGGCTTACGATAACCGACCGTTGTTTTTTGAGGAATTTGAGCAAAGTATCCATCAGGTGGTATTTGTCAGTGCCACTCCGGGAGATTATGAAAATGCACACGCGGAGCGCACGGTGGAGCAGATTATCCGTCCCACGGGATTGCTTGATCCCGAGGTAGAGGTGCGACCCATTGAGGGGCAGGTTGACGATCTGATGGGCGAAATTCGCGAACGTGTCGCAAAAAACGAGCGTGTTTTGGTAACCACTCTCACCAAAAAGATGGCGGAGGATCTCACCGAATATTTCGAAACCAACGGCATCCGCGTGCGATATATCCACTTCAACGTGGAAACCATCGAGCGTATGGAGATTATCCGTGACCTGCGCATGGGTGTCTTTGACGTGCTTGTTGGAATTAACCTGCTTCGCGAGGGCTTGGATATTCCCGAGGTGTCGCTGGTTGCCATTTTGGATGCCGACAAGGAGGGCTTTTTGCGTTCGACGCGCTCCTTGATCCAAACGGTCGGACGTGCGGCGCGAAATGCCGAGGGTAAAGTGATTATGTATGCCGATTCGGTGACCGCATCCATGCGCTCCGCCATCGAAGAAACCAATCGCCGCCGTGCCATTCAGGATGCCTACAACAAAGAAAACGGTATCGTTCCCACCACGGTTGTCAAGGGAATTCGCGACATCATCGAGGTCGGTACGACCGAGGAAAAAGACGGAAAACGCCGCAAAAACGCAACTACGGATCGCAAATTGAGCAAGTCCGAGCTGGAAAAGCGGATCGCCGAGCTGACCGCCGAAATGAAGCGTGCGGCGCAAAAGCTGGAGTTCGAGCAAGCCGCTTTTTTGCGGGACGAAATTGCTCGGTTGCGTGAAACAAACGGCTCGTCCAAAAAACGCTGACCGTTATTTTGATAGACAGGAGTTTTTTATGCCCAATCAGATTTCTATCCGCGGAGTCCGCGTACACAATCTAAAGAATATCGACGTGGAGATTCCAAGGGATCAGCTTGTGATTCTCACGGGTCTTTCCGGCTCGGGAAAATCCTCGCTTGCCTTTGATACCGTATATGCCGAGGGACACCGCCGATTCGTCGAGTCGCTGTCCTCCTATGCCCGTATGTTTCTGGGACAGCTGGACAAGCCCGATATCGATTCGATCGAGGGACTTTCTCCGTCAATTTCGATCGATCAGAAGACCACCTCTAAAAATCCGCGATCAACCGTGGGAACCGTGACCGAGATTTACGACTATCTGCGTCTTTTGTATGCGCGGATCGGTATCCCGCACTGTCCCGTCTGCGGAAAGGAGATTCGTCAGCAAACGGTGGATCAGATCATAGACCGTATCATGATGTTCCCCGAGGGCGAACGCTTTATGGTGCTGGCGCCCGTTGTGCGCGCGCAGAAAGGTATGCACGAAAAGGTGCTTGCCGACGCCAAAAAAAGCGGCTACGTCCGCGTGCGCGTGGACGGAAGCATGTACGACCTTTCCGAGGAGATCAAGCTGGACAAAAATAAGAAGCATAACGTCGAGATCGTGGTTGACCGCTTGGTGATGCGAGGGGATATTCAATCGCGTCTTTCCGATTCGGTGGAAAATGCATTGAGTGCCGCCGACGGTCATCTGCTGATTTGTACCGTCCCACGGGAGGGCGAGGGGGAGGAATACGAATTTTCGCAGAGCTATGCCTGCGAGGAGCACAATATTTCGTTTGGCGAATTGGAGCCGCGTATGTTCTCCTTTAACAACCCAACGGGAGCGTGCGCACGTTGTGCGGGAATCGGAGATCTTCGCCGCATTGCGCCCGAACGCTTGATTCCGAACCGCTTTTTGTCACTCAGCGAGGGCGCGATCAACGTCAACGGATTTAAAACGCTGGAGGAAGAAAGCTGGAACGGGCCGTTGTTTTCTGCGGTGGGTGAGCGCTTCGGCTTTGATCTGCACACACCGCTTTCGGAGCTTTCCGACGATCAATATCAAAAGCTTTTGTACGGAACGGGTGACGAAATTTACGATATTCACCGTTGGTACGGACGGGAAGAGCATCACCAAAAGGTCAAATTCGAGGGCTTGGTGAAAATGATCGAAACCCGTATGCAAATGATGGGGAACGAATATTACGATCAGTTTGTTGAGGAGGCACCCTGTCCCTCGTGTAACGGCTGCCGCTTGGCTCCCGCACCGCTTGCCGTCACGGTGGGCGGACTGAATATCCACGAGCTTTGCTCACGGTCGGTCGAGGAGGCACTGCGCTTTGTCAATTCGCTTTCTCTGTCCGATACCGAGCAAACCATTGCCGCGGAAATTCTCAAGGAGATTCGCGCAAGGCTGGGCTTTTTGGTCAGTGTGGGATTGGATTATTTGACGCTTTCTCGGAAAGCGGGGACGCTGTCGGGCGGTGAAGCGCAACGGATCCGTCTTGCAACGCAGATCGGTTCTTCCTTGGTGGGTGTGCTGTATATTTTGGACGAACCGAGCATCGGCTTGCATCAGCGTGACAATTCCAAGCTGATCGACACGCTCAAACGATTGCGCGATCTTGGAAATACCGTGATTGTTGTCGAGCATGACGAGGAAACGATGGAAAATGCCGATTATATCATCGATATCGGACCCGGCGCGGGGATTCACGGAGGACGCGTGGTTGCAGCGGGAACTCCGAAGGAGATCATGGAGAATCCCGCTTCGATTACGGGTGCTTACCTTTCGGGCAGACGGAAAATTGCCGTGCCGGAGAAAAGAAGAAGCGGAAACGGGCATGCTCTGCGTGTGATCGGTGCGCGCCACAACAATCTGAAAAATCTGAACGTGGAGATTCCCCTCGGCTGCTTCGTGTGTGTCACGGGCGTTTCGGGCTCTGGAAAGTCCTCGCTCATCAACGGCATTTTGTATCCTGTGTTGGCGGAAAAGCTCAACCGCGCGATCACCTTTGCGGGAAAACACGACGCGGTGGAGGGAATCGAGCATTTGGATAAGGTGATCTGCATCGACCAAAGCCCGATCGGACGAACCCCTCGCTCTAACCCCGCAACCTACACGGGACTCTTCTCCGATATTCGCGATTTATTCGCACAAACCAAGGATGCCAAGGCAAAGGGCTTCAAGCCGGGACGCTTCTCCTTTAACGTCAAGGGCGGCAGATGCGAGGCTTGCGAGGGCGACGGTGTGAAATGTATCGAGATGCACTTTTTGCCGGACGTATACGTGACGTGTGACGTATGCAAAGGAAAACGGTATAACCGTGACACCTTGGACGTGCACTACAAGGGCAAGAATATTTCCGACGTGCTGGAAATGACGGTGGAGGAGGGACTTACCTTCTTTGACGGGATTCCGTCGATTCAGCGCAAGCTGCAAACGCTGTACGACGTGGGTCTTGGTTATGTAAAGATCGGACAGTCCTCTACCACGCTTTCGGGCGGCGAGGCACAGCGGGTGAAGCTTGCAACCGAGCTTGCAAAGCGTGCCACGGGGCGCACCATTTATATCTTAGACGAGCCGACCACGGGTCTTCATACCGCCGACGTGGCAAAGCTGTTGGAGGTCTTGCAGAGGCTGTGTGACAACGGAAATACGGTGCTTGTCATCGAGCATAATCTGGACGTTATTAAATCTGCCGATTGGCTGATCGATTTAGGACCCGAGGGCGGTGACGGCGGAGGAACCGTCGTGGCTTGCGGAACCCCCGAAGCCCTCTCAGCGGTTGCCGAATCTTACACCGGAACCTATCTCAAAAAATGGCTGGAAAAGGCGGCAAGCACAAAGACGGTCCACAACTGAATACGCAGTTTCAAAAGAGTACGGAGCTTTGGGAAAAAGAGATACCAAGGCTCCTCTTTTTTTGCTTTTCAGCCCGTTTTTTTTAAGGCGGTGCTTGACTTTTGCCGTATATAATGTTATAATATAAACTAATTATAAATATTTGTCCTCGTTCGTGTGAGGAAAAAGGGAGAGAATACAAAGAGATGGATTTGTTGGAGCAAGCAAGAGAGATTATCAATGACGTTGACGCGCAGATGGCAGAGCTTTTTGTACGCCGTATGAAAGCGGTTGAAATGGTTGCCGATCATAAGAAAAAGCACGGGCTTCCCGTATTGGACGAGCACCGCGAGCAAGAGGTGATTCGCAAGGGTGCGGGTCGTGTGGAGGACGATACGCTTCGTGCGTATTACGTCAACTTCATCCAAAGTAATATGCAGATCTCACGCGCCTATCAGTACCGTCTGTTAGAGGGAATGCGGGTCGCGTATGCAGGTACCGAGGGAGCCTTTGCGCATATCGCAACGGGCAAGATTTTCCCGGGTGCGCAACGCGTAGCCTTCGGAAATTTTGCCGATGCTTATGCAGCGGTGGAAACGGGGGACTGCGATGCTGCGGTTTTGCCGACGGAAAACAGCTCCAACGGTGAGGTTGGTCAGGTGACCGATCTGATGTTTTCGGGCAATCTGTACGTCAATGCCGCGTACGATCTGGCTGTTTCACACGATCTGTTGGTTCTTCCGGGAACCTCCATCGAGGAGATCCGTACGGTTGTAAGCCATCCGCAGGCACTCGGTCAGTGCGCGGATTACATCCGCAAGAATCGGTGGGCGCAGGAGGAATATGCCAATACCGCACTGGCGGCTGAGATGCTTGCCAAGCGCGGCGACCGATCCTTTGCAGCCATTGCCAGCAAAGAGGCGGCAGAGCTGTTCGGCTTGGAGGTGCTTGCGCAAAATATCAACGCAAGCCGTAACAATACCACGCGCTTTGCGGTGTTTTCACGGTCGGATCATCTTCGCAGAAAGCCGCAGATGGGTGAGCATTTTATCATGGTTTTCACGGTGAAAAACGAGGCGGGCGCATTGGCGCGCGCAATCGACGTCATCGGTCACCACGGCTTCAATATGCGCAATCTCAGAAGCCGCCCCATGAAAGAGCTTTTGTGGCAATATTATTTTTACGTTGAGATAGAGGGAAACCTCCACACCGAGGCGGGACGTTCGATGCTTCTTGATTTGGGAGCGTATTGCGATTGCTTGAAAGTGATCGGTTCCTTCGTTTTGTCATGAGAGGAGGACGTCGCTTTGATATTACATATGAATTTGCCGCAAAACGGATATGACATTATCTTGGAACGCGGTTCTTTAAAGCGCGCGGGGGAGCTGTTGAACTTGAATCGCCGCGTGTTGATCGTCACCGATACCGGGGTTCCGGCACTCTATGCCCAAACGCTGGCGGCACAGTGCGCAAATCCCGTTATCGAAACCGTCCCCACGGGCGAGGGAAGCAAGAGCTTTGCCGTGTTGGAGCAGCTTTGCCGCGTGATGATGGAGCATCATTTTACGCGCTCGGATTGCGTGGTCGCAGTTGGCGGCGGTGTGGTAGGCGATCTGGCAGGCTTTACGGCGGCATCCTATATGCGAGGGGTCGATTTTTATAATTGTCCCACTACGGTGCTGTCGCAGGTCGATTCCTCGATCGGAGGAAAGGTCGCGATCAACCTGGATCACGTCAAAAACATCGTGGGCGCGTTTTATCAACCAAAGCGCGTGCTGATCGACCCCGACGTGCTGTCCACACTTCCCGCGCGTCAGATTTCCAACGGACTTGCCGAGGCGGTGAAAATGTCGCTGACCTCGGACGCGGAGCTGTTTGCGATTTTTGAAGACAGAAATGCGATCGAACGGATCGATACGGTAATCGAGCGTGCGCTTCGCATCAAAAAGGCGGTTGTGGAGGAGGACGAAAAAGAAGCCGGACTTCGCAGAATCTTGAATTTCGGGCATACGCTGGGGCATGGGGTTGAGGCGCAAAACGATCGCAATCACCTCTATCACGGAGAATGCGTGGCTTTGGGAATGCTTCCGATGTGTGCGGAGGAGGTACGCGCACGCTTGCTTCCCGTATTGGAATCGCTTGCGCTTCCCACACGGATTGAAGACGAGATGGAGCTTGTTTTGGATGCCGCATCGCACGATAAAAAATGCAAGGGACAGTCTATTTCTGTGGTATACGTGCCGCGTGTGGGTGAATTTGAGATCCGTACGTTGCCCATTGAGGCTTGGAAGCACGAGATACGAAACACCGTGATAGACAGCGGAAAGGAGTCAACATGAAAAATACCTTTGGAAGCAGTGTAACGATGACGCTGTTCGGTGAGAGTCACGGAAGCGAGATCGGCGTTGTTTTGGATGGGGTGGCTCCCGGTCTTTTGATCGACGAGGATTTTATCCGTTCCCAACTGTATCTGCGCCGTCCGCACGGAAAAATTTCAACGGCACGCGTGGAGGACGATCCTTTTCGTATCGTCAGCGGTGTGTTTGAGGGGCGCACTACGGGAACCCCGATCTGTATTCTGATTCCCAATACAAATACCCGAAGCGGTGATTATTCCAAGGGACTTCCGCGCCCGGGACATGCCGACTATACCGCCGAATGCAAATATCACGGGTATCAGGACTACCGTGGCGGAGGACATTTTTCGGGAAGATTAACGGCTCCCATTGTGGCAGCGGGCGCGATTGCACTGATGATGCTTCGCAAGAACGGCATTGAGATCGGCACGCATATCAAAACGCTGGCAGGGATCGAGGATCGACCGTTCGGTCACCTCCAAACCGATATTGAGCTGCTGGGGGATGCGTTGTTTCCCGTGTTAAGGGAATCCTCGGCTCTTGCCATGCAACAGGCGATTGAGCAAGCGGCCCAAGACGGCGACAGCGTCGGAGGCGTTTTGGAAACTGCGGTGATCGGAATGCCGTGCGGAGTGGGAGAGCCTTGGTTCGATACGGTCGAGGGGGTTCTTTCGCACGCGTTATTCTCAATTCCGGCAGTAAAGGGCGTGGAATTCGGCGAGGGCTTTGCCTTTGCCGATATGCGCGGCAGCGAGGCGAACGACGGCTTGCGTGCCGTTGGCGGAAAGGTTGTAACCACCACCAATCACAACGGCGGTATCAACGGCGGCATTACCAACGGGATGCCGATCTTATTCCGCTGTGCGGTCAAGCCGACACCGTCCATCTTTTGCGAGCAGGACAGTGTCAATCTGCAAACTATGCAAAATGAAACGCTTACCTTAAAGGGACGGCACGATCCTGCGATTATCCACCGCGCGCGCGTTGTCGTTGACAGCATCACCGCATTGGTTTTGTGGGATTTTCTGGCACAACGCTTTGGAACCGATTTTGCCGACATAGATTGATTCGAAAAAATTTTTAATGGGAACTACAAGGAGGGAAGAGCATGCAATACGGATGTATCGCAGAGCACTTGGGACACAGCTTTTCCCGTGAAATACACGGCGCATTAGCGGACTATTCTTACGAGCTTCGCGAGCTGACTCCCGAACAGTTGGATGGGTTTATGCGCGAGAAGGAATTTTGCGGAATCAACGTGACGATTCCGTATAAGGCTACGGTGATCCCCTATTTGGATGAGATCGACGAGGCGGCACAAAGGATCGGTGCCGTGAATACCGTGGTCAACCGCAATGGAAGGCTGTACGGCTACAACACCGATTTTTACGGAATGAGCGCGATGATCGCGCATTTGGGGTTGTGTCTTGCAGGGAAAAAGGTTGCGGTGCTGGGCACGGGAGGAACCTCGCATACCGCGTGCGAGGTAGCAAGGTCTATGGGAGCAAAAAGTCTTTTGACCGTTAGCAGAACGGCACGTGACGGTTGTATTACCTATGCCGATCTGGTGCGAGAGAACACCGACACACAAATTTTAATCAATACGACCCCTTGCGGAATGTATCCGAATCCCGAGGGAAAAGCGGTGGACGTTGCCGCGTTTCCCGCATTGGAAGGAGTGGTGGATGCCGTTTATAATCCGTTGCGTCCACAGCTTGTGATGGATGCAATGGCAAGAGGAATCCCTGCCGAGGGCGGACTTTATATGCTGGTTGCCCAGGCAGTGCGCGCGTCCGAGATTTTTTTGGATACCGAATATCCCGCCGATACCACGGAAAGGGTTTATCGCAAGATCTTTTTGCAAAAGGAGAATATCGTGCTGGTCGGAATGCCCGCGTGCGGAAAAAGCACGGTCGGCAGGCTGATTGCCGAGCATACGGGAAGAGCCTTTTGCGATCTGGATGAGGAGATCGTCAAGGCTGCGGGGATGTCGATTCCCGAAATTTTCCAAAGGGACGGTGAGATCGGCTTCCGCAATTTGGAAACGCAGGTTTTGAAAGCGGTCGCACAGCAGAATTCCATGGTGCTGGCAACCGGCGGTGGAGCAATTTTACGGGATGAAAACGTGGTAGCACTTCGCCGTAACGGACGGCTCTATTTCATTGACCGTCCCTTGGAGGAGCTGATGCCCACCGAGGATAGACCCTTGGCATCCTCGCGCGAGGCAATTCGCAAGCGATTTGAGGAGCGATATCCTCGGTATTGCGCAGTCGCCGATTCCCGCGTTCCCGTTTACGGAGATGCAGAGGCGGTTGCAAGATCGATAGAACAGGAGATGATATAACGTGAAAATCTACGTTTTGAACGGTCCGAATCTCAATATGCTGGGGATTCGAGAGCCCGCGCATTACGGAAAGACCTCCTATGCCGATCTCGTTGCAAAGATCGAGGAATACTGTCGTGATCGAGGTGTGACGGCGGTTTGCCGTCAGACCAATCACGAGGGAACGCTCGTCGATTGGATTCAGGAGGCTTATTTCGAAGAGATCGACGGAATTGTAATCAATCCCGGAGCCTATACCCATACCAGCATTGCCTTGCTGGATGCCGTGAAGTCGGTTGGCATTCCCACCGTGGAGATCCATATTTCCAAGGTGGAGGAGAGAGAGGATTTTCGTCAGGTCAGCTATATCCGCGCCGCCTGCATCAAAACCATCACCGGACACGGAACGCACGGATATCTGGAGGCGGTTGATGCCTTGTTGGAGCATGGTAAGTCTGCGTCGGAGAAAGGAGCACCGGGGTCTTCATGCAAGTAACGGTTTTACCAAGCAAAGCCCGTGGGCAAATTTCGGCACCGCCGTCCAAGAGCATGGCGCATCGCTTGCTGATCTCGGCGGGACTTGCCACGGGAACCTCCCAAATTTTCGGGATTTCCCGGTGTGAGGACGTATTGGCAACCGTGGATTGCCTTCGCGCGTTGGGAGCTGATTGCCGCGTGAATGGAGATTGCGTCACCGTGACGGGCATGGATGCAAGCACGGCACAACCCAAAGTGCCTCTCGTTTGCCGAGAAAGCGGCAGTACGCTACGGTTTATGATTCCGATCGCACTGCTGTCGGGAGAAAAGGTGACGCTGCAGGGTGCGCCCTCCTTATTGGCGCGTCCCATGGGCGTTTACGAAACGCTTTGCAGGGAGCAGGGGCTTGCTTTTTCGCAAGAGAAAGCGGGAATTACCGTCAAGGGACCTCTGACGGGAGGCATTTATACGCTTCCCGGAAACGTCAGCAGCCAGTTTATCAGCGGGATGCTGTTTGCACTTCCGCTTTGCGGGGAGGACAGTGAAATTCGGTTGACTCCGCCCGTGGAGAGTCGATCGTACGTCGATTTGACGCTTTCCGCGCTGCGGGCATTCGGAATTGTTGCCGAATGGCGCGACGATACGACGCTTTCCGTGCCCGGAGGGCAGACCTATCTGCCGCAAAATATCACGGTGGAGGGCGATTATTCCAACGCAGCGTTTTTGGATGCGTTGGGGCTTCTCGGCGGAAACGTGCGCGTGGACGGCTTGCTGGAGAACAGCTTGCAGGGTGACCGCGTCTACAAGAAGCACTTTGCGGCATTGCAAAGCGGACATCCTACGATCTCTCTTGCCGACTGTCCCGACCTGGGGCCGATTCTTTTCAGTCTTGCCGCGGCATTGAACGGTGCGGTGTTCACCGATACCCAAAGACTTCGCATCAAAGAAAGCGACCGAGTTGCCTGCATGAAAGAGGAGCTGGAGAAATTCGGCGCACGTCTTTTGATCGGTGATAACACCGTAACCGTAGAAAAGACTCCCCTCCACGCACCGACACAGCCGCTTTACGGACACAACGATCATCGCATCGTCATGTCGATGGCGGTTCTTGCAACACGGTTTGGCGGTACGATTCTCGGTGCCGAGGCGGTAGCCAAGAGCTTTCCCGACTTTTTTGACAGGCTGCAGATGCTTGACGTACGGGTTCAGATTGAAAACGATCGGTGAAGAAGAGAACGATAGCATAACCTAAGGAAACGAAACTATGGAACTTACCTCAAATACCAATATTTTGATTGTCGGACTCGGCGTAATCGGAGGCGGCTACGCAAGTGCTTTGACAAAGCAAGGATTTCGCGTGAGCTGTATCACCAAGAATCCGGAGGACATTGCATACGCAAAGGAACGCGGGATGATTCGGGTGGGAACCACCGAGCTTGATCCCAACCTGATCGGAGCTGCCGATTTGATCATTTTTGCCGTTTATCCGCAAATTTTTATCGATTGGGTTCGAACCAATCAGGTACTTTTCAAATCGGGCACGCTGATTACCGACGTTACCGGTGTCAAGGGCGGCGTTGTTGCCGAGGTGCAATCCTTTCTGCGCCCCGACGTGGAATTTATTGCCGCACATCCGATGGCGGGACGCGAAAGAAGCGGTGTGGAATTCAGTGATGACCGTGTCTTCAAGGGTGCCAACTATATCATTACGCCCACCGAGAAAAACACGCCCGAAGCAATTGCGGTATGTCGCAGGCTGGGCGAGCTTTTGGGCTTTGCAAGAATCAGCGAGCTAAGCCCCGCTGAGCACGACGAAACGATTGCCTTTTTGTCCCAGCTTACGCACTGTATTGCAGTCGTACTGATGACCTGCAACAATGCGCCGTCATTGGAAAAATATACGGGTGACTCATTCCGCGATCTGACGCGGATTGCCAAGATCAACGACGAGATGTGGTCCGAGCTGTTTTTGTGGAACCGCGACGCGCTTCTTGGCGAAATGGACCGCTTTTCGAATGAATTCGCACGCTTGCGAGCCATGCTGGAAACGGGTGACCGTGAGGGAATGCGCGAGATGATGCGTGCTTCCACCGAGCGTCGCGCGCTGTTTGATAAACCCACCGTTTGACCGACGTCACTTCCAAGTAAAATTAAGAAAATCAAGAAATGGAGATATAAAATATGAGCAACTACAAAATTGAAACGAAATGCGTACAAGGCGGCTACACCCCCGGAAACGGTGAGCCGCGTCAGATTCCGATCATTCAGAGCACCACCTTTAAATATGCTACGAGCGAGGATATGGGCAAGCTGTTTGACTTGGAAGCATCGGGATATTTCTACTCCCGTTTGCAGAACCCCACCTGCGATGCGGTCGCCGCAAAGATTTGCGAGATGGAGGGCGGCTTTGCCGCAATGCTGACGTCCTCGGGTCAGGCTGCCAACTTCTATGCAATTTTCAATATTGCAAACTGCGGTGACCACGTTGTGGCATCGTCTACCATTTACGGCGGTACCTTCAATCTGTTTGCCGTTACCATGAAGAAAATGGGAATCGAATTTACCTTCGTTACTCCCGATTGCACCGAGGAGGAGCTGAATGCCGCATTCCGTCCCAACACCAAGGCGGTGTTCGGCGAAACCATTGCAAATCCCGCACTGACCGTTCTTGATATCGAAAAGTTTGCCAAGGCGGCGCACGCGCACGAGGTTCCGCTGATTATCGACAACACCTTTGCAACCCCCGTAAACTGCCGTCCTTTTGAATGGGGTGCCGATATCGTCACCCACTCCACCACCAAGTATATGGACGGACATGGCGCGGCGGTTGGCGGCTGTATCGTCGATTCGGGTAATTTTGATTGGTTGGCGCACCGCGAGAAGTTCCCGGGACTTTGCACACCCGACGACAGCTATCACGGCATCGTTTACGCAGAGAAGTTTGGAAAGGGTGCGTATATTTACAAGGCAACCGCACAGCTGATGCGTGACTTCGGCTCTACTCCCGCACCGCAAAGTGCATTCTTGCTCAACTTGGGGCTGGAAAGCCTGCACGTTCGTATGGCGCGCCACTGCGAGAACGGCTTGGCTGTTGCGAAGTTTTTGGAGGCACACGAAAAGATCGCATGGGTTACCTATGCCGATTTGGAGTCCAGCCCCTATCATGAACTTGCCAAGAAGTATCTGCCCAAGGGAAGCTGCGGCGTTGTCAGCTTCGGTGTGCGCGGCGGAAGACAGGCGGCAGAGAAGTTTATGAAGCATCTCAAGCTTGCCGCAATCGAAACGCACGTTGCCGATGCCCGTACCTGCTGCTTGCATCCTGCCAGCGCAACCCACCGTCAGATGAACGACGAGGAGCTGATCGCGGCAGGTGTTTCGGGAGATCTCGTACGCTTGTCCTGCGGCTTGGAGAATGCCGAGGATCTGATTGCCGATCTTGCGCAGGCATTGGAGCAGATTTAATTTTTTACACTTTGAAAGAAAGGACCGGTGAACGATATGCCGATCAAAATACCGAATGAGCTTCCCGCGGCAAAAACGCTTGCGGAGGAAAACATTTTCGTCATGTCCGAAACGCGTGCGAGCACGCAGGACATTCGACCCTTACGGATTCTTTTGTTGAATCTGATGCCAACCAAGATCGATACCGAAACACAGCTCTCCCGTCTTTTGGGAAATACCCCCTTGCAGGTGGAGCTGACGCTGATGCACACAAAATCACACCAGTCAAAGAATACTCCCGAGGAACATTTGCTCGCGTTCTACTGTACCTTTGATGACATCAAGGAGCAGAATTTCGACGGCTTGATCATCACCGGTGCACCGGTGGAGCTTTTGCCGTTTGAAGAGGTTGAGTATTGGGACGAGTTGTGTACGATTATGGAGTGGAGCGTGACTCACGTGCACAGCACCTTCCATATCTGCTGGGGCGCGCAGGCAGGACTGTACTACCATTTTGGAATTCAGAAGCAACCGCTGGATAAAAAAATGTTCGGTATCTTCCCGCACGTTGCCGACTATAAGCAATCCATGCTGTTCCGCGGCTTTGACGATATTTTTATGGTACCGCATTCGCGTCATACCACCGTTTTGCGCGAGGATATCGAAAAGATTCCCGAAATCAAGATTTTGGCATCCTCTCCCGAGGCAGGCATTTTTGCCATGTCTACCAGAAACGGTCGACAGATCTTTATTACGGGACACCCCGAATACGATGCGGGAACCTTGAATAAAGAATACGTTCGTGACGTCAACGCAGGAAAACCGATCGAAATTCCGAAGAACTATTTTCCCAACGACGACCCCACCCAAGCACCCCCCGCTACGTGGCGTTCGAGCGCAAACCTTTTGTATAGCAACTGGCTCAATTATTTCGTCTATCAGACAACTCCGTTCCATCTGGAGCAGCTGCACTGATTTGGAGAATGAAAAAGGAGAACGCCATGAAAAAGCTGGGTTTTGGCATGATGCGATTGCCGCTGCTGGATCAGGAAGACCCAAAATCGGTAGATTTTGAAGAGGTTTGCCGATTGGTGGATCGCTTTTTGGACGCAGGCTTTACCTATTTTGATACGGCATATATGTATCACAATTACGAAAGCGAGCGCATCGTCAAACGCGCGTTGGTTGACCGCCATCCGCGAAAAAGCTTTTCTCTTGCCTCCAAGCTGCCCAGTATGTTTTTGCAAAAGGAGGGCGACCAGGAGCGTATTTTTGAGGAACAGCTTCTCAAATGCGGTGTCGGGTATTTCGATTATTATTTGATTCACAATCTGAATGCCAAGCATTACGAAATTGCAGAGCGTTTCGATAGCTTTTCGTTTGTTTCCCGTTTGAAAAGGGAAGGACGCGTCAGGAAAATAGGCTTTTCCTTTCATGATACCGCCGAGGTGTTGGACCGTATCCTGACCGATCATCCCGAGGTTGATTTCGTGCAGATTCAGCTCAATTATCTCGATTGGGAGCACGAGAGCATTCAGTCGCGTCTGTGTTACGAAACCTGCGTGCGTCACGGCAAGCCCGTGATCGTGATGGAACCGGTCAAGGGAGGGACGCTTGCAAAGGTTCCGCCTCGCGTGGAAGCACTTTTGACCGATGCGCATCCCGATTGGTCGATGGCATCCTGGGCAATTCGGTTTGCGGCAACGCAAGAAAACGTGTTCATGGTGCTCAGCGGGATGTCGGACATGACACAGCTACAGGACAATATCGGATATATGGCAGATTTCGTGCCGTTGAACGAAAAAGAGCTTTCCTTGCTTCCCGAGGCGGTGAGGCTGTTGCATGCCGACATTGCCGTGGCTTGTACCTCGTGCCGATACTGCGTGGAGGGATGTCCGAAGAACATCGAGATCCCTAAATATTTTGAGCTTTACAATGCCGAGATGCGCGCACCGAACACCGTGTTTGGTACGCATCAGGAATATTACGAAAATCTGACCGAAACGCATGGAAAGGCATCCGATTGTATTGGCTGCCGCCGATGCGAAAAGAGCTGTCCTCAGCATATACGGATTGTTGCGGCACTCAAAAACGTTGCCAAGGTTTTCGAAACAGACTAAAAGAGAGGTGCTTGTGCATGACCGATTTGGAACGTGCGAAAAATTATCTGTCAAGTCACAAAAACCTGAAATGTGTGCTTTGGAAGCAGGACGTCCATTATGAAAGCGAAAAACGCGGGGTTGCCCCGATGATGGAGTTTTTGCAATCGGGAATCGATCTTTGCGGCTTTTCCGCGGCAGACCGTGTCGTCGGTCGCGGTGCGGCATTTCTTTTTGTACTTGCCGGTGTAACTTCGGTATACGGAGAGGTGATGAGCCAAGGAGCGCGCGAGGTGCTGGATCGATTCGGGGTACAGAACACTGCCGCCGTCGTGGTGAACCATATTATCAATCGGCAAGGGGACGGAATTTGTCCGATCGAATCGGCGGTTTGGGAGATTACCGACCCACAGGAAGCATACCATACGATCAAAACGCGCTTGTGCGAACTTCAAGCCCAACAATCGTAAGGATTACATGGAAACGAAAGAAAGGAATTATTATGGAACGGTTGCTTGCCATTTTAAAAAATATGCATCCCGACGTTGATTTTTCGGGAGATCAAGATTTGATTGCAGACGGAATTTTGGATTCCTTGGATATCGTGACGTTGATCACCGAGATCAATGCGGAATTCGACGTCAGCATTCCGGCAGAGGAGATTCTTCCCGAAAACTTCAACAGCGCAAAAGCAATTTACAACTTGATTGCCCGTCTTGACGAGGAATAAGAGCTTCGGTATCTTTATATTTTTTGAAAGGAGCGTGAAATCGGATGCAATTTGCGTCGCTGTCTTTTATTCTGTTTGCCGCGATCACGGTGCTTTTGTATTATACCGTACCGAAAAAACGGCAGTGGTGGATTCTTTTGGCGGCAAGCTATCTCTTTTATTTTGCCGCGGGTGCATCCTATCTGCTCTTTATTCTGTATACCACGCTTGTTACATATCTCACCGCACGCGTTTTGCAAAAGCATGCCGACAGAGAGGATGCATACGTCCGTGAAAACCGCGAAACGCTTTCCCAGGACGCGCGAAAGGCATACCGCGCAATGGGGAAGAAGCGACGCTTCCGTATTCTTATTTGCGGGCTGATTCTGGGCTTCGGTCTTTTGGCGGTGATCAAATACACGGCGTTTGCTCTGTCTGGAGTGAACGGTATTCTGCGGCTTTTTACAACGGCGGAGCTTTCGATCCCGAACCTTTTGTTGCCGCTTGGAATTTCGTTTTATACCTTCCAGTCGATGGGATATCTCATTGACGTCTGCCGAAAAAAGTGCCGCGCCGAGCAAAATATTGCCAAGCTCGCTTTGTTTGTTTCCTATTTTCCGCAGTTGATTCAGGGGCCGATCAGCCGTTTCTCATCACTCGGTGAACAGCTTTTTGTGGAGCATTGCTTCAACGGAGAAGAGTTCCGCGCGGGGATGCTGCGCGTTGCCTGGGGCTTTTTTAAGAAACTGGTGGTTGCCGATACCGTGGCACAGGGCGTTAAGGTGCTGATTGCCGAGTCGGGAGATTTTCAAGGCATTTACGTTTTTCTTTTGATTTTGCTGTATTCAATTCAGATCTACGGTGATTTTACGGGCGGAATCGATATCACGATCGGTTTGTCGAGAATGCTCGGAATCAAGCTTGCCGAAAATTTTGACCGTCCGTTTTCCTCTACGTCCACCAAGGAATATTGGCGACGTTGGCATATTACGATGGGCTCTTGGTTTACCGACTACGTGTTTTATCCGCTTTCGGTCTGTAAACCGATGCAAAAGCTTTCAAAAAGCTCACGCGCAAGGCTCGGGGAAAAGCTTGGAAAGCGTATTCCCGTTTACCTTGCTACCATCGTCACTTGGTTTTTAACCGGACTTTGGCATGGAGCCGGTTGGAACTTTATCGTTTGGGGTCTGCTCAACTGTCTTGTGATTCTTGTGTCGCAGGAGCTGACGCCCCTTTATCACCGCTTTCACGCGAGATTTCCCCGGTTGGTCGTATCCGCACCGTGGATTCACTGGCAGATGATTCGTACCTTTTTGCTCATGGGCTTGATCCGTTCGCTCGACTGTTACCGCGACGTACCCAAAACCTTCCGTTTGTGGGGCAGTATGTTCACCGTTTTCAATGCAGGAGAGCTGTTTCACGGTGGATTGACAGCGTTTGGGCTTACCGTAGCCGATTGGGCGGTGGTTCTCGTGGGGGTCTTGGTGATTTGGCAGGTCAGCCGAATCGGCAAGGACAAGCCGTTCTGCGACCGCATTGCAAAAAAGCCGATTCTCTGTACCGCGCTTCTTTGTATGACCGTTTTTGTGGTGCTGGTGTTCGGTGCATACGGCATCGGCTACGACGCATCACAGTTCATTTATAATCAATTTTGATGGGGGAGAGAAGCATGAAAAAAAAGATTGTCATCATTCTCTCATCCGTTGCGTTTGTATTGGTCACAGCAATCCTTTTACAGCTTGCAGGACTTCTTTTGATGCCCAAATATATGTCCTCGCTTTACGAGGGCGCGCTGATCCGCGAATATTACGACGAAAAGAACCCCTCGCATGACGTCATTTTTATTGGGGATTGCGAGGTTTACGAGGGCTTTACACCGCCAACCTTATGGGAGGAATACGGTATCACCTCGTATATCCGCGGCAGCGCGCAGCAGCTTGCGTGGCAATCCTACTACCTTTTGGAGGATACGCTTCGATACGAAACTCCAAAGGTCGTGGTTTTCAACGTGCTGGCGCTGAAATACGGTGAGCCGCAAGAGGAATCCTACAACCGCATGACGCTGGACGGCATGAAGCTGTCGATGTCCAAAGTACGGGCGATCAAGGCATCAATGACCGAGGGCGAAAGCTTTGCTTCATATTTGTTCCCGCTTTTGCGCTATCACAGCAGGTGGAAAGAGATCGGGAAAGAGGACTGGAGCTATCTGTTTTCCCGCGATACCGTTTCGCACAACGGATATTTGATGCAAACCGAAATTCGGGGAGGAAAATCAACGGTACAGCCGGTTCCGATCCTTGACACAAAGCTTCCCCAAAACGCTATGAAATATCTTGACAAAATGCGCGATCTTTGTGCCGAAAAGGGAATTGAATTGATTCTCATCAAGGCTCCTACCAATGCACCCGTTTATCATTGGTACGACGAATGGGACGCAGAGATCGTGTCTTATGCCGAGGCGAACGGGCTGACATACTACAATTTTATTTCGCTGGAAGACGAAATCGGCATCGATTGGAATACCGACACCTACGATAAGGGCGTTCATCTGAACGTCTACGGCGCAGAGAAGCTGACCCGATATTTCGGCGAGATCCTTGCCGAGTGTCACGGGCTTGCAGACCGTCGATCCGATGCATCGCTCTCTGCCGTTTGGGCTGAAAAGCTGATTGCGTATTACGAGGAACGGAACCAAGCCAAAACGGGAGGAACGTAACGATGTCTATTCTTTATGGGTTGCTTGCAATCGCAGTTTTTCTTTTGGGTTGGCCCTATTTCCGATGCTTTTTCAAGCGTGTGACGTGTATGAGAAAGCTCAAGAAAGTGTGCCGCACTAAGGGCTATCAACTGCATAAGACACATTTCTTTTGGTTTTTAGGTCATAAGAATGCAAAAAAGTGTGATTTTTATATAGAAACTCGGAATCAGGTGTTTGCCGTGAAGTTGTTTGGTATGCCAAACCGCCGCACCGTTTTGATATTCAAAGAGAACGGCGAATACATGATCCGCCGTTTCACGGCATTTATCTCCTATGGCTCTGCTGTTCGGTTCCCGATTGACAGCAAGCCGCGGAAGATGCCGACCTATCATTTTCGTTACCGATATCGGGATGCATGGGAGATCAAAACTCCAAGGCAAGTCCTTTTGGTCAATCCCGTTTCCATGGAATTTCGTCGAACACCTTCGCACGGAAAAGAGATTTTACTGGGCGCAGGAGAGGTGGTTTGCGGAATGGAGATCGATTCTTTGCCCCGTTTATTGGCAGATTTGGAGAGTGCATTATGAAAAATGCCCCAAGACTATTGCGTTACCGTGATACAGCTTGCTTTCCGCGGGAGCTGTTTTCAGATCTTCAGCTGGATAAAATATTGAGCGCACACGCGGTTTCGATTTTGCAAAAACCTTGCGAAACAGCCGAAGCAGTGCGCCGTAACGAGCTTTTTGAGATGCTCGAAAACCGGGCTTTTTTGGAACGGGTAGAGAATTTGCGGTCGGTTCTGACCTCTCTCGCTCGGGGGTTACAGCTGTTACGGGATGCGAAAATTTTGCTCGACAGATACCATAGGTATGCCGAGGTTTTGAGCCTTTACGTGGAATCCTGCGAGATGCTTGCTTCAATGGATGATGTGGGAAGCCTTTTTGCAGACGTGGCGAATGCGTATTCAACGGAAGAAGAAAAGACCTCGCTTGCCAACGTCAAAAAAACGGCACAAAAAATCAGGCAATTGCTTGAAGAGGTGCATACTGGACTTTTGTCTTTTTCAGATAAATGCTGGTTGACCCCCGACTGCGATGCCGTTGGTGAATTTGACCGTATTTGTTTCTGCGCTTCCTCGTTAGGCTTTTCCGTACCGCAAAAGAAACGCCAGAATGCGAAAATTAACATAGCTTTTTCCGACGCAATGTGCCATCTTCATGCGAATGCGGTTGACGAGATTGAAACAGAGATGGCGCGGCTTGCGGATGTTGATCTTTCTGCTCCTGTGGTGTACCTTGATGAAATCAAATTTTATCTTGAAATACATAGCTTGACGAAAAGGGCACAAGAGATCGGCGTGCCGCACGTCTTCGCAAAGGTTGCCAAGGCCCCGCAGTACATAGCGCGGGATTTGTATGATATTTCGCTGTTGGCAAAGAAATGTGAATGTATTGTTCCCAACGATGTGGAGCTTGGCAACAAGGATCCGTTCTGTTTCTTGCTCGGTGCAAACGGAGGCGGAAAAACCACCTATCTTCGCGCACTGGGGATCAATCTGCTTCTTTTCCTTGGGGGGTGTCCCGTTTTTGCCGAGAGGGCAGAGCTTTACCCGTTTGATCGGGTTTTTGCTCATTTTCCGAAGGACGAGCGCTTTGAGTCGGTGGGACGGCTGGAGGAGGAACGGCAACGGGTTGCAAAAATGCTTGTTGATTCGCAAAATCAAGCGGTGTTTCTTCTTTTCAATGAAACCTTTAGCGGGACCGATGAAACTCGTGGCTTTGACATGCTGAAGAATACTGCCGAGCAAATTGCCCGGAACGGTCATTTTGGTGTGTTTGTAACGCATTTTCATGAGGTCATGTCGCTTGATTTCCCCGTGCTGTCGGCAGAGGTGGATCTATCTGACAAAAACCGGAGAACCTATCGCATTGTCAGGGCAAAGGGGGCTACAAGCTCCTATGCTGCCGATATTTTAAAAAAATACGGATTGGATCGGGAATCTCTTTTGGCAAGGAGGCATGGGAATGAAAATTAGTCTTCTGTTTTTAAACGAATCCGAGCCTCAGGCTCTGCCAATCTCTCAAAAGCTTATTTATCATCTTTCGTTGGATCGGTCCTTTTCCCGTATTTCGGTGGATGTAAAAAAGCGGGAATATTTTTTGTCTGTTTTATCAAATCTTATTGCGGATGAAGATACGATTCTTTATCGGCAAGAAATTTTAAAGGATTTTGTGGCGAATCCCACTCTTTTTGAAGAACTGGTTTCGCTGTCTGCTCGTTTTCAAGAGTTGCAGGCGGCGTACAAAAGGGTAGGAAAGGATGCGTATCACCTGAACACCACCGGGACAGCGTCTTTAGACGCATCGAAAAATTTGGTGAGTGCACAGGCACTTTCTCTCAAGCGTTCGTTGCTTTTTGTCAAGGCGTACGGGGATTTGCTGTCCCGATACTCGCTTGCTGCAAGGGGATTGCTTGGCTTTGCGTCGGCATGTAAGGATATCTCCGAAAATGCGGCTACGACGGAGCTGCTTGGGTTCTGTTCAAAATATGAAAATTTCAGTGCAACCGGCTTTTGGGATTTTAAGTTCTGTTTGAATGACGAGGGGCGCATGGAAATATATGAGCTGATCGACCATCGATATATCCATGTCATTGATCCTGAGCAGAAAAAGAAGGGCTTTTCCCTTTTTAAACGAACGGAAGAGCCCAACTACCCGTGTCAACGCTTTTATCCTGCAAACGATGGTTTGTTTGAGAGCTTTGCAATTTCCGCACTGTCCGACCTTTCGGCACTGTTCGGGCGGCTTTGCGAGCAGATTTTTTCACAGTTCGCATCTCTTTCTCAAGAGCTTGACTTTTACGGCGTAGCACTGAAATATGTAAACGAGTTGACGGAAAAACGCGTTCCGATTTGCTATCCTACCGTTTCCCAAAAGCAGGAAACCCAAATCTGCGGCTTATACGATCTATATCTTTTGCTGTCAAAGCCAACCGTGCAAGATGTTATTCCAAACGATTTTTGCTTGGCGAACGGTATAGGTGGGCTTTTGGTCTTTGGGAATAACGGCAATGGAAAGACCGTATATTTGCGTTCGGTGGCAAGTGCCCAAATTCTTGCGCAGGCAGGGCTGCCGATTCCTTGCGAAAGTGCCCACATGATGCTGTTTTCACAGATTGCCACACAGTTTTCCGAGGCAGAAAAGGAATTTTGTGAGGGGAATGCAGCGGGACGCTTCGAGCAAGAGGTCCGTGAGCTTGCCCAAATGGTGGATACATTACACATGGGCGCGCTTGTCTTTTTGAACGAACCGTTCCAAAGTACGGCATATGCCGAGGGTGCGCAGGGGCTTTGTGAATTGCTGCGGTATTTTTCGGCAATTGGTATCCGATGGGTTTTGGTTTCCCATTTGCAGCAGCTGAAGGATGCTTTTAACGCGGAGGAAGCCCGGCTTGCATACATGTGTAATTATCGCATTGAGCAAGGCTTGAATCGATAAAAAAGAATTTTATAACCAAGGAAAGGATTTTTGAAATGAAGAAATTTTTATTGCTTCTGCTAACGCTTTGCATGGTATTCGGGGCGGTTTCCTGCGCAAAAGAACCGAGTGCATCGTTTGAACAGCCCGTTGTTATCAAGGGAGTAAAGATCTCGTTGGACGACGAGGCAAAGGACATTTTACCGGCAATGGGTGCGCTGATTGATTATGACGAAACCCCAACCTGCAACTACGAGGGAATGGATAAAACGTACGTGTACAACGGTGTTCAATTGGAAACCTATACCATGAAAAATATCGAATACGTCCGAAAGATCCTGCTTTTGGATGACTCTTCCGAAACCCCCGAGGGGCTTCGTGTCGGAGCTTCCGAGGAAACTGTTACCGAATTTTACGGAGAGCCTACAGAAAAGTTTGACGGCGGCTACCGATATGATGACAAAAAGGATTCCAACCGCTTGGAGATCGGTTTGCGCGACGGGAAAGTGACGTACGTTCTTTACTGCAAAATTGAGGGAAATAAGAAAAACTGATACACGCTTCCATTTATAAACGGAAAAACGCAGACTTCGAAGAAAAATCTTCGGAATCTGCGTTTTTTTGTGGATGAAAGCTCACTCCTCTGCGTCGAGCAGTGCGCCGGACGTCAAAAGGGCAGCTTCCTCGCGGAGCAGCTTGTAATTGCTCTTTCCCGTGCCGCGGATGCAAGCAGGCGTAATTTCCACTTCCGCCACGTCGTGACGGGAGGGGATCTCGTACATGATCTCGGTCATTGCCGTTTCCATGATCGAACGCAAGCCGCGCGCACCCGTATTGCGCTCCAGGGCAAGATTTGCCACCTCTTCCAAAGCACCCTCGGCAAAGGTCAGCTTCACGCCGTCCATTTGGAACAGCTTTTCATACTGCTTGACAAGCGAGTTTTTCGGTTCGGTCAGAATGCGAACCAAAGCGGTTTGGTCAAGGTCGGAAAGCGGAACGATCATCGGGATTCGTCCCACCAATTCGGGGATCAACCCGAATTTTACGATGTCGTGAGGGGTCACGTCACGGAAAATACCGCTGTCCTTGCGCTCGGACTTGGTTTTGATCTCGCCGCCAAAGCCGATGGTCTGGTTGCCCTTGCGCGCTTCGATCATCTTTTCCATGCCGTCGAAGGCACCGCCGCAAATGAAAAGAATGTTTTTGGTATTGATCTGAATAAATTCCTGATTGGGATGCTTTCTGCCACCCTGCGGAGGCACGTTGGAAACGGTCCCCTCCAGAATTTTCAACAGTGCTTGCTGAACACCCTCACCCGATACGTCACGCGTGATCGATCGATTTTCGCTTTTACGGGAGATTTTATCGATTTCGTCGATATAGATAATCCCGCGTTCGGCAAGCTCAATATTGTAATCTGCGGCTTGAATCAAGCGTAAGAGGATATTTTCCACGTCTTCACCAACGTAGCCCGCCTCGGTCAGCGTAGTTGCATCGGCAATTGCAAAGGGAACCTTCAGGGTCTTTGCCAGCGTTTGTGCAAGATAGGTTTTTCCAACACCCGTGGGACCGATCAGTAGCACGTTGCTTTTTTGCAGCTCAACATCATCCTCATTTTGCTCAGGCGCGGGGTCTTTTTTCTTTTTGCTCTTTTTCGGTTGCTTTTTTTCTTCCGAAAGAACACGCTTGTAATGGTTGTAAACGGCTACCGACAAGGCGATCTTTGCTTCATCCTGTCCAATGACGTATTTATCAAGGGTTTCCTTGATCTGCATGGGGCGGGGAAGCTCGACCAAGGAAAGCTCACTTGCCGAAGCTGCTGCGGCTTCGGTTTCGGTGATCAGATCGTTGCAAGCCTCTACACAGAAATCGCAAATATAAGCACCCGTGGGGGAGGGAATCAGAAAATCAACCTGATGCTCGTTTCTTCCGCAGAAGGAACAGTGGCGCAATCCCTTGGAGCCGTTGTTAGAGTTGTTGTTTGCCATGAATTGTCCTTTCCGGTTTGATATCAGGGACGCTTTGTCAGCACGCGGTCGATCAGACCGTATTCCATCGCTTCGGCGGCGGTCATGTAGTTGTCGCGGTCGGTGTCACGTTCAATGATTTCCAACGGTTTACCGGTATTTTCCGCAAGGATGCGGTTCAAGGTTGCCTTGGTTTTGAGGATCTGCTCGGCTTGAATCTGGATATCACTTGCCTGACCGCGCGCACCGCCGAGAGGCTGGTGGATCATGACCTCACTGTGGGGCAGGGCAAATCTCTTTCCTTTCGTGCCGGAGGACAAAAGGAATGCCCCCATACTGGCAGCCATACCGATGCAGATGGTGGAAACGTCACATTTGATAAACTGCATGGTGTCGTAAATTGCCATGCCCGCAGTCACCGATCCGCCGGGAGAGTTGATATAGAAGGAAATATCCTTGTCGGGGTCGCTTGCCTCCAAAAAGAGCATTTGCGCAACCACCAAAGACGCGGTGGTGTCGTTGACCTCGTCCGACAAAAATACAATGCGGTCATTGAGCAAACGGGAGAAGATATCATAGGAGCGTTCTCCGCGGTTGGTCTGCTCTACAACCATGGGAACCAGTGCGTTTTTGGTAAGATCCTTGTAATCGAACATGATAAATACCTCTTTTCGGTAAGATTTGAACCGGAAGTCGCAAAGCAATTTCCGGTTCAGACAGTAGGATTATTTTACGATAGCGTTTTCTTTTACGAAGTCCATTGCCTTCTTTACCTTCAGATCCTCAGCAACCGAATCTGCGGGAACCATCTCGCGAACCTTATCGGCTTCCATGCCGTAAGCTTCGGCGATTCTTGCAATTTCAGCCTCGGTTTCAGCCTTGGTAACCTTGAGCTTTTCTTTCTTTGCAATGGTTTCAAGAGCCAAACGCAGCTTCACCTGCTTCTCAGCCTGCGGGCGGAGTTGCTCGCGCAGAGAATCCAGATTCATGCCGGTGTACTGGAAGTAGGTCTTGAGATCCAAGCCCTGCATACGCAAACGGTTGTCGTAGTCGCGAACGTAGTTCTCGGTTTCTGCAACGTACATCTGCTCGGGAATATCAGCAACCAGCTTCTCGATCAGCACCTCAAGGATTGCGTCCTCGAACTTGCGATCTGCCTCGTCCTCATGTCTTTTAGCAATTTTTGCCTTCACGTCGGCGCGATATTCATCCATCGTATCAAATTCGGAAACGTCTTTTGCAAAATCGTCGTCCAGCTCGGGAAGCTCAACGTGCTTGATTGCGTGGATAACGGTCTTGAACACTGCAGCCTTACCTGCCAGCTCCTTTGCATGATACTCTTCGGGGAAGGTTACGTTCACGTCGAACTCCTCGCCGATCTTATGACCTGCAACCTGCTCCTCAAAGCCGGGGATAAAGTTGCCGGAGCCGAGCTTGAGGGGATAATCGTTCCCCTTACCGCCCTCAAATGCAACGCCGTCAACAAAGCCCTCGTAGTCGATGGTGCAAACGTCGTTCATTTCGGAAACACCGTCGGTAACCTCGATTTCTCTGGAGTTGCGCTCACGAACCATATTGATCTCGCGCTCAAGCTCCTCGTCGGTAACCTCTTCTACCTTCTTTTCTACCTCAATACCGGTGTAGCCTTCGATTTTAGCAGTGGGCTTAACAGCCAGCTTTGCGCTGAGAACAACACCGTTCTCGTCAACCGAAACGATATCGAACTCGGGCTGACCTACCATATGCAGCTTGGATTCAGCCAATGCCGCGTCAAATGCATCGGGAAGAACCTCGTTGATAGCATCCTCATAGAAAAATCCCTTACCGTACATCTTCTCGATGACAGCACGGGGAGCCTTACCCTTGCGGAAACCGGGAACGGTAATCTTTCCAACCTGCTTGCGGTAAGCGTTGGAAATCGCTTTTTGGAACGTGTCCTTATCAACCGAGAACTCAATTGTATAAACGTTCTTTTCGGTCTTTTCGGATTTGATCAAACTCATTTTTTCATGTCCTCCAAAATAAGAGATAAATAATTTTTTACATACATCATGTATTATATAATTTTTTACAGCTTTTGTCAATAGCTTTTGCAAGAAAAAGCGTCAAAAAAGCGTCAAAACTTGAAAAAATCAAAAATCCGAGGCATAGATCGGCATCGGAGAAAATCCAATGGCGTCTGCTGCGCATAAAATCATTTCGATTCCTTCAAATTCCTGTCTGCGCGGCATATAGTACGCGCCGTGGATATGGCCGAAATAGCAGGACTTGATGCCGTATTCGTGCAAAACGTCCACGATTTCCCGACAAACAAAGCCGTTCCACACGGGCGGAAAATGCAGAAAGACCAACACAGGCAGATTGTTGCCGTTTTCCCTTTGCAGCTTGCGCGCGGCATCCAAACTCATGCGCAGGCGAATCACCTCGCGATTGACGATTCTGTTGTAATCAACGCTGCCCACCGTATGCTGTTGGTTTTCTTCCACAAACCAGCCGCGCGTACCGCAAACGATACAGTCGTCCAAAAGATAGGCGTTGTTATAAAGCAGACGAATACTGCGAATGTCGTTTTCTTCCATCATAGCACGCATTTTGGATGCCGTGCTCCACCAAAAATCGTGGTTGCCCTTTCCGATCAGCTTGGTTCCGGGAAGCGAATCCAAAAACAGAAGATCGTTCCTTGCGTCCTCCAGCTTCAGTCCCCAGGAAATGTCACCCGGCACGATCACCGTATCCTCGGGATCGACCACAGCCGTCCAGTTTTTTTTGATTTTTTGCATATAATCGGTCCATCTGGAACCGAATACTTCCATTGATTTCGAGCCGTCGCTGGAAAGATGCAGATCGGCAATTGCAAACAAGGCCACGCGGTGTTTTCCTCCTTTCGGTGAATGTGCGGGAAACAAACAGGGTATACTGAACCATGTGAAAGAGTCTTTCTTTCTCGAATTACAAGAAAAAAGGAGAAACAACACATGGAAGACAAGAAGTACGAAAGCACTTGCGGCTGTAAGCACATCAAGGGCATCAAGTGCAACGTTCAGAATTGCTACTATCACGACATGGACACCTGCTGTACGGCAAGCGAAATTTCGGTTGGACCTCGCAGTGCGTGCAGCTCCGGCGAAACCCTTTGCGCAACCTTTAAGCCAAAGGCTGAATAAGACGTCGGACGGATTGAGAGGCAGAGGGCGCGAATGTGCCCTCTGCTTTTGGTTTGGAACGCTTATGCCTGAATATATTCCAGCACGGCTTTTGCCATTTCGGTGCGGTCAACAACCGCTTCGAAATTGACTTTACGGGTTGCAAGACCCGACAGGGGATAGGGAATTTCGGTGTTGGTTACGCGTGACAGCTCGTCAAGTGCTTCAAGCTCGGACGAGGGATCCTTACCCGTAACCGCGCGATAAACGTTATTTGCAAACTTGTAGGGGCTGGCAGTCGAGTCGATCACCATGGGGCGGCTGTCGCCGGTTTCTTCGACGTAAGCCTTTGCGGCATGGATTGCCACCGCAGTATGCGTATCGGCAAGATACCCGTATTTTTCATAGGTTTCGTGAATGGTTTTTGCGGTATCGTCCTCATTGGTGAAGTATCCGCTGAAGTTTTTCTGAATTTTTTCCAGGGTATCGGCGTCGACGCTGTACACACCGTTTTTCTTCAACGCATCCATGTATGCTGCGGTTTTTTCGCTTCCTGCAGTGAAGTAAAGCAGACGCTCCAGATTGCTTGAAATCAGGATATCCATCGACGGTGACATAGTCAGATAGAACTCGCGGTTGCGGTCGTAGGTACCCGTGCGCAAGAAGTCGGTGAGAATGTTGTTGGTGTTGGAAGCGCAGATCATGTGACCGATCGGCACACCCATTTCCTTTGCCAGATAAGCGGCAAAGATGTTGCCGAAGTTTCCGGTGGGAACGCAAACGTTAAAGTTTTCTCCCACCTTACATTTTCCGCTGTTCAAGAGATCGCAGTAAGCCGATACGTAGTAAACGATCTGCGGAGCAAGACGTCCCCAGTTGATCGAATTTGCACTGGAGAAGAAATAGCCTTTCTCGTTCAGCTTTTCTGCCATTTCGGCATCGCCGAAGATGACCTTAACGCCGTTTTGCGCATCGTCAAAGTTTCCGCGGATGGCACAGACGTTGACGTTCGATCCTGTCTGCGTTGCCATTTGCAGCTTTTGTACGTGGCTGACACCGTCCACGGGGTAGAAGACCATGATCTTGACGCGGTCAACGTCGCGATATCCCTCAAGTGCCGCTTTTCCGGTATCTCCCGAGGTGGCGACAAGGATGAGAGCCGTGCGCTCTTCACCGGTTTTTACCAGTGCCCGAGAAAGCAAACGGGGCATGATCTGCAAAGCCATGTCCTTGAAAGCGGCGGTGGGACCGTGCCAAAGCTCCAGCGAATAAAAGTTGTCGTGGACGTTGACAAGCGGAGCCGCGCCTCCTACGAAGGATTTTTCGTCGTAGGCTTCCTGACAGTCAGCCAACAGCTCCTCGTAGGTGTAGTCGGTCAAGAATTTGGAAAGAACCTTAGCCGCGCGAACGGGATAAGTGTCCTTACAAAGTGCCTGCAGCTCGTCGGCAGAGAAAGTGGGCAAAGACGCGGGGACGAACAATCCTCCGTCCTCTGCAAGACCTTGCTTGATTACCTGTGCGGCTGAGAATTTTGCGGGTTCACTGCTTCTTGTGCTTTTGTAAAACATGATATATATCCTTCCTGATTTGGATTTTTTACTAACGTGAAAACTGTTTTTTTGCGAATCGGTCGGCATTGTCAAAAAACAACTTCCCGATCAATTTCTCGGAATAGCCGTGACGGAGCATACATTCGGCAAGACGGGGAAGCTCCGAAAGACTTTGAATTTCAGGGAAAAGGTCGCATCCGTCCATGTCACATCCCAAAGAAAGGTGCTCCTCTGCGCCAAGCGACAGAAAATGCTCAACGTGGGAAAGCAGGGACTCTGTGGTGACGGTGCTGTGGGTGGTGATAAACCTTGCAAACAGATTGATACCAATCAATCCGCCGGAGCGAATAACCTCTGCAATCTGTTCATCGCGGAGGTTTCGGGAAACGGGGCAAACGGCAAACGCATTGGAGTGCGTTGCCAAAATCGGTTTTTCGTATTCTTCCGAGAGCTCAAAAAGCTCTTGTGCCGCGCGAACCGACGCGTGTGAGACGTCAAGCAGCATTCCAAGCGAAAGCGCTTTTTTGGCGACTGCTTTTCCAAACGCGGTCAATCCGCAATCGGTATCGTGTGCACCGCCGATGCAGCTTTCTTTCGCCCACAGGGGGGTCAGGATCCGAAAGCCCATCTTTTGCAAACGGTCGAGCCGGGAAAGATCCCCGTCAAGAATCCGTGCATCCTCAACGCTTGGTATCAGCCAGGGACGGGTGTCCGCGGCATCGGGATACGTGTCGGAAAGATTGACGGTCAATCGAGAAACCGCAGGGTCCCGCAACAGATTTTGATACGTCTGCAGCAGATGCTCCCAGCCTGCCTCATTGCCAAGGTGCGGCGGTGTCCAAAAGGCAACCACCTGTGCATAGCGGGAAAAGCCGCCTGCTCCTTGCAGGGAGATTGCCAAATCGTTTTTCGTCAGCTGCTGACCTTGTTTATACATCTCGTAAGGGGTGTCGCAATGCAGATCGAACAACGAAAGCTTCATAAGTGCTCCTTTTTCGTCAATAGGCTGCCTTATAATGCTGAATCCGCAATACGCGCGGCTTCTTGTTTGCAACGGGCTTGGAGAGCCAAACCTCAATCACGTCCATACGCGGTTGCTTTTTGGTGGGATGCGTTCTCAAATATGCCTGTGCCGCGCGGCGCGTATGCAGTTGCTTGTCGCTGTGTACGGCAAGACTCGGCGGCGGTGCATTTTGCCAATCCTTTTCGTCATACGTGCGTGTTTTGACTTCTACGAAGACAATGTCAAACAGCGTTGACGCAACGATATCGATCTCGCATTTGTCGGCAAACCAGTTTCGTTCCCTTACAGTATATCCGCGAAGCCGTAAATAGTTCGCAGCACGCTGTTCACCAAACGCACCGATCTCTTTGCTTGTCATCATCACGACTCCTCACGGTCCAAAAAGCGGATGAACTGCTTTCGGTGAATCGGGGAGGGACCGTACGTACGAAGTGCTTCGATGTGCGCCTTGGTGCCGTAGCCCTTGTGCTTGGCAATGCCGTATTGAGGGTACGCGCGGTCAAGCTCCGTGCATTGGCGGTCACGTGTGACCTTTGCAAGGATCGATGCGGCGGCAATCGAGGGACTTGTAGCGTCACCCTTGATCACGGCACGCGCGGGAATCTGAAAATCACGTGCGATATTGCCGTCGATCAACGCGAAATCGGCTTTGACGGACAACCCGTCAATGGCGCGTCGCATGGCTAACAGATCGGCTTCGAGAATATTCAAGCTGTCGATCTCTTCAACACTTGCCTCGGCAATGCAGTAGGCAATGGCGTTTTCACAAATAAAATCATAAAGAGCCTCGCGCTTTTTTGCGGTCAGCTTTTTGGAATCGTTCAAACCCTCAATGACAAGACCCATCGGCAGAATACAAGCCGCGGCTACAACGGGTCCGCACAAAGGACCGCGTCCTGCCTCGTCCACACCGCAAACTGCCGAAAAGCCTTGCTCGGAAAGCTCGCTTTCCAAGTGATAATTAAGCACGGCGAACCTCCTCCTTGGAAAAACGGTCGAGCGTAATTCTTGCAATCTTTGCCGCGCGGAATTCATCAAGCAGCATAATTGCGGTGCGCTCGGTGTTAATTTCACCGCCGCTGATCAAAAATCCGCGCTTTTTTCCGATGGTGCAAAACAGATCGTAATCCGAAAGCTCCTCGTAATCGGTCATATCCCCCAGCTTATAGCGTGCGGCAAGCTCGTCGGGGTAAAGGGTACGCAAACGCTTGCACAAAACGCATGCCAGCGTTTCGATATCCAAAACGCCGTCGCGGATTGCACCCGTGAGTGCGAGATTTTCTCCCACGCGACGCTCCTCAAACTTTGGCCAAAGAATTCCCGGCATATCCAAAAGGTCAACGCCGATGCCGGTGGAAACCCATTGCTTGTCCAGCGTAACACCGGGGCGGTTTTCCACCTTGGTCTTTTTATTGCCGCAAATGCGGTTGATCAGCGAGGATTTTCCCACGTTGGGGATTCCGAGTACCATTGCGCGGACGCGCCGTCCGTGCATGCCTTTCTCTTCGTAGCGGCGCAATTTCTCGGCAAGTATCTCCTTGATAACGGGTCCCATGCGGTTGATCCCCTCGCCCGTGATGCAGTCGGTGAGAAGACAAACCGTGTTCCCCTCGGTGTAGATTTCCTGCCAGCGTTTGTTTTGCCGAGGATCGGCAAGCGATGCCTTGTTCAACAGAAGAAGCGTCGGTTTCTCTGCTGTCAGCCTGGTTATTTCGGGGTTTCTGGAGCTGTAGGGGATACGCGCATCCAAAATCTCGATCACGATATCCACGTTTTTGAGGTTTTCCGAGATCATGCGGCGCGTTTTCGCCATGTGACCCGGGAACCATTGGATTTGTTCTGACGGCATATCGGGGCTCCTTTCTTAGGAAAATACGGTAAACGGGGAAAGACGAAGAATCGCCTTGCCCAAAATACAGCGTTCGTCAATGAATTGCATTTCGTTTCGGCGGCTGTCCAAGGAATTGTTTCGGTTGTCACCCAGCACGAAGACCTGACCTTCCGGAACGGTTGCCGAGAAAATGCCCGTGCTTGCGTCGTAATGATGCTGTGGGGCATCCTTGTAGAAGCCGTCCGGATATTTCAATACGGAATATTGGTCGTTGTACAGCTTTCCGTCAACCGTGATTTCGTTGGTGTTGAAATCGATAACCACCTGCTGTCCGCCCGTTGCGATCACGCGCTTGACTATGATTTTTTCTTCTCTTTCAAATTCCGGCAGATGGAACACAACGATATCGTCCTGCTTTGGGGTATAGCCCACGCTCCAAATCAAAAGCTTTTCGCCCTCGTAGAGCGTGTTTTCCATGGAATGACCCTCTACACGGCAAAGACGAACGGCAAAGGTGAACAGAAGCAGGACTGCAAAAACCGACCACGCGAACATCTCCAGCACGTCGAATACAACCCGAACCGAGCCGCCCGACGAGGGCTGCGGAGCCGTTTCCGGCTCGGTGGCTTCTACGAATTCTTTCTCTTCGTTCATACAAAGCTCCTTTCAAATCATCAAGGCTTTACAAGCAGCTCCATAAGGGTATAACCGTGGGGGATATAGTCCTTCTTTTCTGCAGCGGATTCCTCCGTAAAGGTATCTGTTCCGTTGCTTTGCTTCTTGGAATCATAAATCATAAAGGGAACGGGATCGATGGTGTGAGTCCGTGCGCGAATCGGCGTGGGATGATCGGGAAGAATCATGATGCGGAAATCCTCACCCGTGGAAACGAGATATTCGAAAACGGGCTTGAGGATCTTTTGGTCGATCAGTTCGATGGCGCGCACCTTGTTTTCCGCCTCTGCGCGGTGTCCGCATTCATCGGGACCCTCTACGTGAACGTATACGTAATCACAGCCGTCACGGAAGGCATCTATTGCCGCATTTGCTTTTCCCGTGTAGTTGGTGTGTACGTTTCCGGTAGCCCCCTCTACGTCGATCGAGCGCATGCCCGCGCAAAGACCGATTCCCTTGATCAGGTCAACTGCAGAGATCACAGCCGCGTTCAAGCCCCATTTTTCGCGGAAGTTGGGGAGCTGTGGCTTCTTGCCGGGACTCCAGAACCAAACCGAGTTTGCGGGCTTTAATCCGCGTGCGCGTCTTGCCTCGTTTACGGGATGGTGATTGAGGAGGTCATAGCTTTCTTTCATCAAGGTGTAAAATTCCTCGCCTCCGTTTTCGGGGGAGGGAAGATATTCGCCGATACGCTTGCCGAGAATGTCGTGGGGGCGCATAAACGGGTAGCGATCGTTGCCGTTCTTGCGGATCAGGCAGTGGCGGTAGCTGATGCCCGTGTAGAAGTGACGGAATTCATTTCCGAATTTTTCCTGCATGGCTTTGATCAGCTTGTCTGCCTCTTCGGTCGTGATCTCGTCGGCACTGTGGTCGAGAATGATCTTGTCCTCGTAGCGGTCTTCGTCCTCCGAAAGCGTGACCACGTTGCAACGGTACGCGGTTTCGTCGGGTTGCATTTCAATGCCCATGCTTACCGCCTCCAGGGGAGAACGCCCCTTGGAATAGATCTTGGGGTCAAAGGAAAGGATCGCCATATTGGCGGTATCGCTTTCGGGAACCATCCCCTCGGGGACGTTGGAAACCGTACCGACTCTTGCCGTTTTTGACAAAGCGTCCATCATAGGCTTTTTTGCTGCCTGCATGGGGGTCATGCCGCCCAATAATTCGTGTTTTTCATCAGCCATTCCGTCGGGAATGAGAACAAGATATTTCATGGATTGTTTTCCTTTCGGGGTACAAAGAATTTGCATATAAAAATTCAACATACATTATATCATATTTCAAAGAAAAGTACAAGAGGCTTTCGTTGATATTTTCTCACAAATTTTCTGGTTTTTAAGACGTATTTTATACGATTCTTTGATTTTTCCGAAAATCGGGGTTTTTTCGTCCGACCGGTTGCATTTTCGGAGAAAGTATGGTAAAATAGAAACAGAGAAGGAAAGGGAGTGTCTTATGAGCTTCAAAAAATGGAAAAACCGCACAAAGGAAGAGAACTTGACCGAGAACGATGTGCTTGCCGAGGTCGATTCCGTGGAGGACGTCGCAGAATCCGACGAGCCGCTTGATCCTCGCGAGCAGTACGAAAAAATGCGAGCCGATTCCCAAAAAATGCGAAAAAAGGTATTGATTGCGTCCACGGTGATCGTTTTGTCGGCGGTGGTGCTTTTTTTCGGTGTATCGGCATTGGTAAACGCGTTGCGGAAAAAACCGGGAATTAAAGACGGCACGTATCGCTTTTACAGCTATCCGCCCTCCGAAAAGGTGGTGTCTGACTACATGGAGAAGAATCGTTTCGTGATCTATTGCTACAATCCGTCGGGAGAGGGCTTGCGCGAGGCGATTACCGAAACGAATCGGACGAAGTTTGATGCCACCGTGCTGTTTTTGTGTGACTATTTAGATGCCGTGATTGCCGGTGATTTTACCGCATACCGTAGCTTTTTTGCCGATAAATGCTGGAAAGAAAACACCGAAATCTGCAAAAAAGCATTCAATCCGCAGATGATTTACGAGCCGTTGATTACTTACCGTGAGTTTACCAACGACGGAGCCGACCGTCTGATTACCTATCAGTTGGAATATTTTATTTATCACAACGACGGAAGCTTTCGCCGTGACATCGGTAGCGGAATCAGCCGTCCGCAATATGTGACGGTGCGCGTGACACCCGACGGTACGATGCAGATCGATCTGATGCGAACCGTTTATAGCATGAATTGACAACAGTTTTTGTGACAAGGGAGGTTGCCTGAATGTCCGAATTGACGAAATGGCTGGAGAACCTGAAAAAGAAAAATTTTTACCCCTATCTGCGTGCCGCCTGGCGGGGACTTTTTCAGTATGCGTTTTATGCCGTTTGCTTTTTGAATTTTGCAATGCAGCTTGAGGGTGGCATTTTTGTACACCCCTCTACACAACTGTTGCCGCATCTGAAGCTTTGGTATTTGGCTCTTTTGTTGTTGTTTGCGTATTTGATCTTGTACACGACACACTTTACCTTTTCGGTTTTCGACAGGGTAACGCGTAACGTCTTTATGAAGAGCGTCACTCGCGACAAGGATGCCGAGGATGTCGAAGGTGTCCGCGAGGCATTGGTGGCATCGCGCAGCTTTTGGGTTGAATTTCTGCTCCCGATCGGGTTGTGTTTTCTGTTTCCCGTTTGGTACGGCTACAACGAAGTAACCGAGCTGATCCCGTTTGCAAAAAATATCCCCTCTGTTGTACATCGGTTGCTGATTACGGTCGTTTTTGCCGCTGTGAGCTTTGTTGTTACCGTACTTGCACACTCTGCCGCGCAAAATCAATGGCTCGAAAAGCCGAGAGCGAAGCTGCAGGAACGCGGCTACGTTTCGGTTGAGGAGGTGAACCGCACGGCATATACGATGCCGAAGCTGATAATTCGGTTGATTTTGCTGTATATTCTGTATTCTGTCGGTGCGGCGCTTACCGTTTGGCTGTTGGGAATCGGTTGGAGTGTTTTAAAGTCCCTGTGGGTCATTTTGCGCGAGGGCTTTGTCATCATTGCCATCCTTTTGATCGTGGGAGCCGTGTTCCTGCGCGTCATTTGGAAGCGGTTAAAGTTTTACGTTCGCCTGAAGCATCTTTGCAAGCAATACGGCTTCCGCATCGTCGAGCATCGCGGTTGGCTTACGTCGCTTTTTTATGCGGGAAAATCTTACCAGCTTGCCGTTGAGGCAAACGGAAAAACCTATTATTGCCGCATGATTTCCTCGTTCCGCCGCAAAAACCGCATGCAATTTTTTGCGGACGGCAGCTTTTTGCGTATCTTTTCGTTGCACATACCGACACCTGCCGTGGCGGTAACCTCTCGCTTTGCGATGGGTGCGGTTTATGTGGACCGTTCCCACGTCGATGAACGTGAGTTTTTACGAATCAAGCGCAAAGGGACGTACGCATTTGACTGCGCAGAGAACGGCAAGAAAATTCTGCTCATCAATCCCGTTCCAAAGCGTGTGATCCTCGGCACAAACACCCTCAAGGAAGCCGATAACGGTGACCGCATCGGTGACTATGCGGTTTATACGGGCGGCGCATTCCTGCGCGCTTTGAAAAACGACGCGTTTTACGAAACCCGATGAGGATAAAAATGTGTTGATTTTGAAATAAATACATGTTTCGCAAAAGATTGCAGGGATTGATCCCATAAAAATCGCGGAAAACTGTTGGTGTAACTTTTTTGAAAGGAGCATGACAGAATGAAACGATTTTTATCGGGGTTCATGCCTGCAGTCTTTTTGTTTTTTTCGCTGTCCTTGCCGTGTTCGGCAGAGATGCCGCGAGAGTATCATTGGTATTGTAAGCACGTCAAGGATCACGAGCAACCGAAGCTTGCACCCGAGCTTTCTTTTATCGAGGAGCTGGATGCGTATTATATCGATCATACACACAGTGATGCAAATGCCGAAGACAAGGTGATCTATCTGACCTTTGATGCAGGCTACGAAAACGGAAACGTGGCAAAAATTTTGGACGTTTTAAAGGAGGAGGACGTTACAGCCGCCTTCTTTATTCTCGGTCACTTGGTGACGCATGATACCGAGCTTGTCAAGCGGATGGCAAGCGAGGGACACACGGTGTGCAACCATACCGTGCGGCACCGAAACCTGAGTCAAGCCGAAAGCGAGGCTTTTTTGAAGGAGCTGAGGGAGTTGGAATCCTTGTACCGTGAGCATACGGGAGAGGAGCTGGCAAAATACTACCGTCCGCCCGAGGGGACGTTTAGCCGCGAAAATCTTGCCGTAGCGCAGGAAAACGGCTACAAAACGATTTTTTGGAGCTTTGCGTATCCCGATTGGGACAATCAAAAGCAGCCGGATCTTGAAGCGGTAAAGCAAATGATTCTTTCAAACGCGCACAACGGCGAGGTGATGCTCCTGCATCCAACCTCCTCTGCAAATGCCGCGGTTTTGGGAGATGTGATCCGCACCTTGAAAAACGAGGGCTATCGCTTTGGCTCCTTGGACGAGTTGACGCGCGGAGGCATGACAAATGAGGATTGAAAAAAGGCGTTGGGTGCGACCTTTTGCACTGCTTTTAGGATGCATGGCGGTCTGCTTGTCGATTCCAACCTCTGCCGCTTCGCAAACCTGTGCCTACCGATCGGTCAAAACCGAAAGCCGCCGCATCGCGCTGACCTTTGACGACGGTCCGCATCCAACGCAAACCAAGCGGATTTTGGATATTTTGGATCGCTACGGCGTGCACGCCACCTTTTTTATGGTTGGGGAGAACGTTGAGAATTATTCCGATGCGGCAAAAGAGGTTGCCGCGCGCGGAAATGAGATCGGAAACCATACCTTCTCGCACGCAAGGCTCGGCTGCCTGGATACCGATTCGGTAAACGAGGAGATAGAGCACTGCGAAAAAACGATCGAACGCATTTGCGGAACGGCACCGCGCTTGTTCCGTCCGCCGCAAGGCATTCTCAACGAAGCCATTGAGGGCTGCTCGGTGGAGCGCGACTACCGCTTGATTCTTTGGAGCCTTGACACCCGCGATTGGGAGGTCAAAAATACCCAACGTATCGTCGAAACCGTGCTGTCCTCGATCAAGGCGGGAGATATCGTACTGATGCACGATTATATTGGGACGCACAGCAGAACTGCCGAGGCGTTGGAGATTTTACTTCCCACGCTTTTGCAAAGGGGCTTTGAGCCCGTTACGGTTGGTGAATTGTTGGATTCCGATTAAAAAACACACCGATTTCCCATGTCCGCACGGTACGGGAAGTCGGTGTGTCTGCTTTTGATTGAATTTTATGAGGGATTTTCGTCGTTGAGAGGTTCTTCGGCTGCCGGTTCGTTCTCCTCCTCGTTGCCCACGTACGGATCGATCATATAACGCTCGATCGTAGGGTAGGCGGCATACGCGCAGGTAAACGAGGTGATTCCAAGGTAATACAGCAAGAACAGAATTAAGGGAATTGCGATTCCGAGTGCCGTCATGTAAAATGCCGAGAAGAGGACGACCTGGAACGAGGTAATAACCACCAGACCCAGTACTGCCATAATACTGCGCTTGATGCCAAGCACCGAGAAGATCAACGCGTTTTTGAGAATCTTGCGGATCGACAGATCGAAAGTTACCAGCATCAAATAGATATACAGTCGCATGAAGAAGTACAGCACCGCGATCAAAAGGATGGCAAAGAAGCAGCAGTCGTTGAAGAAAGTACTGGGAAGCGAGCTGAAATAGATATAATCAAAGCCCAAAAGGAAGAAAACGGCAACGTCCAAAAGTCCCATCAAGAAGCCCTGCTTGAGGTTGCGCCTGATTGCGTAGAAGTAATCGGAGAAGAGAAATACCGGATCTCCGCGCACAAGGCTTCTCAAAATATAGGTAATTCCGACGTTTTGCCAGCCGAACGTGATGGCAAGGAAGGCGAGCGCAACCCCGATCAGAACGTAGGTGGTTGTGTTCTCATAAACCGGTACGTTCAGCTGTACCCCAAACAGATTCAGCATCGTGGTGGATGCGGGCGTTTGAGCAATCAGATTGGGACCGTACAGCTGGGAAAACAAGGGGTTGTTTTCAATGGGTGTGGTATTCGAGCCGAGGTAAAAATAAATTGCCAAAAGGATCGGCACGACCATAGGGAGCATCAACAGATTGACCGAAATCAACCGCCAAAATTTTCTGCCCAAAAGCTTAAAATACCGCTTTAGGGTGGGTGTGGTATCTTCTTGTTCTGCGTCGTACAATCTGTCGCGGTTCATGTTGAACAGATTATACAGCCGATTATTTTTTTTCTTCTCTTTCAAAACGGTAATCCTCACAGCAAAGTTGTTTGCCCCTATTTTATCACACAATGTGCAAAAAGTCAATAAAAACAATAAATTTACAAAATTAAAAAAGAAATATTTCCCAAAAAACAAAAAAGCATCTTGCAAAAGTCGTGTATTCATGGTATAATCAAGCTGTGAATAATTAAGCTTTGGACGTAAATCCGAAAAGGAAGGTGCAATATGGATTTGAAAAAGAAACTGCCGCTTTGGATGGCAATCGGTGCGGGAATCAGCTTTGTGGGCGCGCTTTTGATTTTGATTTTGGCGGTCCCGAATGCAAATGCCGCTTACAAGCGCGTTTTGGAAGTGCTGATGGCTTGCTTTATGATTCTGCTTTCCATGCTGATCGGCGTGTATTTGTGGGTGATTCGCGATGCAGAGCCCAATTTCTTTTTGTTTGACCGTGCAAAAAAACGCAATATACCCGTTGAAAATCTGACCTATTCGATGATCAACGAACGCATGAATTTCTTTTTGACGCTGATTTCGGATTCTCCCGAGGATCTGTGGCAGCAGAATGCCCTGGAGCGCGACATTAAGCTCGGGCCGCGTCGTATTTACCGTCCGCTTCTTGCGTATAAGATGTTGATTGACCTTGCCGATAAAAACGTGGAAAGCTATTGGAATTTGCTTTTGAACGCACCCGAGGACACCGTCAATTCGCTCTGCAGTGCCTTGCAGCAGGGCGGGGAGCAGGAAATGGTAAAGGTGTTCGGCTTTTTGATGCAGAATTACCGTCAAAATCCCGATAAAATCAAGGATTTTATCTTGGGGAACCAACGCTATTTCCGCGGCAGAATGAAGTCGTACATTCAGAAGAATATTGAGTTCTTCTATTGATTGCGGTGCTTTTCGGAAAACATATAAACGATGTCAGCCCCTCGGAACTCTCCGAGGGGCTGACGTGTTGTTTATTGCTTGGTTATCAGAAAATCGGGTAGCCTGCCTTGGTGTGTGCTTCGATCAGCTCGTCGCACATTGCCACGATTTCGTCGGTGGAGAGCGTTGCACCCGTGTGGGGATCCATCATAGCGGCTTGATACAGTGCCTCGCGGCTGCCCGTGTGTGCTGCCTCAATGGTCAAAAGCTGCGGATAGATGTTGGTCGAGTTCATTGCAGCCAGCTGCAAGGGAAGCGGTCCCGCATAGGTGGGCGTAATGCCGTTTTTATCTACATAGCAGGTTACTTCCACGCATGCCTCGCGAGGCAGGTTGGGGATCAGTCCGTTGTTGAGCACGTTTCCGCCGATCTTATAGGGACGGTCGGTTACCATTGCCTCCATAATGCGCGACGCGTATTCTCTGGAGCGTTCCTCATGCACCACCTTGCCGCCTGCCATCAGCTCTTCCTTCCAGGTCTTCCATCTTGCAATTTGGTTGACGCAACGGCGCGGATATTCGTCCAGCGGGATGTTGAACTTTTCAATCAGGTCATCGCGGTTGGGCTTGATGTAGAACGCGTTGTATTCTGCGTTGTGCTCGCTGCTTTCGGTGCAATAGTAGCCAAGCTTTTCAATGTAATCGAAGCGAACCATATCACCGTGCTTTTCGGTTGCATTCTTTTCTTTTGCACGGCGGCGGATCTCGGGGTAGAGGTCGTTTCCGTCCTTATCGGTGATTTCCAGGAGCCATGCCATGTGGTTGATACCGGCGATCTTGTGGATGTTGTTGTCCACGTATTCTTCCATGTTCAGCTTTTTGAGCAGACCGTTTGCGCAAACCTGCACGCTGTGGCAAAGACCGATGGTTTTGACGTTGGTGTAGCGTTGCATATAACCCGAGAGGATTGCCATGGGGTTGGTGTAGTTGAGGAACCACGCGTTGGGGCAGACCTCCTCAATATCAGCGGCAAAGTCCTTGAGGACGTGAATGGTACGCATACCGCGCATGATACCGCCGATACCGAGCGTGTCGGCAATGGTCTGACGAAGACCGTACTTTTTCGGAATTTCAAAGTCGATGATGGTACAAGGGTCGTAAAGTCCGACCTGAATTGCGTCTACCACGAAATCGGCACCGCGCAAAGCTTCCTTTCTCTCCTCCACCCCAAGGTACTTCTTGATTTTTGCGCGTCCCTCGTTAATCGTGTCGTTCAGTGCGCTGATCAAAAGATAGGACTCCTCCAAGCGCACACCGTCGATGTCATAAAGTGCGATGTCCATGTCGTGAAACTCGGGAACCATCATGGTGTCACCCAATACGTTTTTTACAAATACGGTGCTTCCCGCACCCATAAAGGTAATTTTCATTTCCGTAAAACTCCTTTTTGTTTTATTACCGACACAAAAATCGGCTTTCGTTGAAATTATTATAGCATATTTTTTGAAAAAATCTATTGCATTATGTAACGAGAATATGGTATAATGTAACCAAACCAAAGCTTGGAGGAAAAGCGATGTCGGAAAGCAGAAAGCCAAAGGAAACCGTGTTTCTGAATTTACATTTACAGGATCTCAATCCCTTGTTTTACGGGTGGCATGCTTGTCCCGCGGGGCATTCGTTTGGTCCTGCCATCCGAAAATATACGCTGATCCACTACGTAACCAGGGGGAAGGGGCGCGTTTTTAAGGGAGAGAACACCTATGACGTGTCTGCCGGGCAGGCTTTCTTGATCTTGCCGGGCGAGATCGTAACCTACGTTGCCGACAAGCAATCTCCGTGGCATTATGAGTGGGTGGCATTTGACGGTTTGCTGTCCGAAAAATTCAAGGAATTACCCACCGTTCTTTCCAATTTTCCAGGCGAACTGATCCGTCAGATTTGCGAGCTGTCGGGAGAGGAAAAGTCGGAATATCTTGCCGCGTCACTTCTGTTTCGGCTGTATGCCGAGCTGTTTGAAAACAAAAAGAGAGGGACGCATTACGTTCGCAAGGTGCAGGACTATATCCGTGCCTTGTATATGCAGCCGCTTTCGGTGGAGGACATTGCAACGCAAATGTCTTTGGATCGACGCTATCTTTCTCGGCTGTTCAAGCAGAAAACGGGGCAGACCGTGCAGGAATATCTGATTTCGGTTCGTATGGAGGAAGCCAAAAAGCTTTTGTTGCAGGGCGTTTCGGTGGAAAATACCGCTTTTTTGTGCGGCTATGAGGACACCTGCAATTTTTCGAAAATGTTCAAGCGTCGTTTCGGTGTCAGCCCCTTGATTTGGAAAAAAGAGAATCAGTAAAAAGGACCACGTACCCGATATGTCCGTCGGATACGTGGTATTTTTATTACGAATATTTTTCGATTTCGCGATTCAGTGCTTCGCGGAACGCAAGCATTTGTTCTCCGGAATCGGGGCAGGTAAACACCGTGATTTCTTCACCGAAGAAATCGGTGCAGAAGCGCACGGTTGCATCGTAGCCGATCAGCGATTCCAAGCGCAGCAAGGCGGCATAGTCGCTCATCGCGTCGCGCATCTGGATTTCGCGGATGGACGGTGCCACGCTCCGATCAAACAAGGGGTAAACAAGGTAGGAAACCGCAGGCATATTGCGATATCCGCAAGGGTCACACATGGGATCAAAGATACCGTGACACATTCTGCCGTAATAGTAGTTATATCCCCAATGCAAAAAGCCCTTTGCACGGTATTTGTAAAGCTGAAGCCCCAGCATCCGTGTTTTCTGCGGAGAGGAGGTCAAAATGCGGTTGGAAAGTCCCTCGTCCAGGTGTCCTCCCGTGTAATACAGCATGAAATTTTCGCAACGTCCAAAGAAATCATCGGCATTGTGCGTGGAAACGATCGGCATTTTGACAAGTCCGGCTTCATATAGGGAATAATTGGACAACGCATCCCCAACGGAATACTCGGCAAGCAGCTCCTTTACGATGCTCCACGCGCGAGAGTAGGCGGGCGCATGCTCGGCACTCGGCTCGTCCGAAATGTGAAACAAAAGACGGTCGGAGATCCCAAGCTTTTTCGCAAATGACAAAAATTCCGTAAGATATGCACGCAAAAAGCCTGCGTACGCGTCCCCGTCGGCGGGGTCGTCCCACGAGAACAGCCGCTTGTATTCTCCGTTTTCCGTGCCGTAAATATTGATGGCACTGGTGGCACCCCATTGAGAGAAGAGATGACAATGCTCAATATAGCGGATGCCGCACGAGAGAGCCAAGCGGATAAAACGCTCAAGCAAGGAAAAATCAAAGCGATACGTACCGTTTTCGCGCGTCACCGACACCAGCTGTACGTTCTTTCGCTCCATACCGACGGGAACGTCAAGCGCGGGGGTGAATGCAGGGGTCAACAGCGCGGTCATGCCGTTTTTGACGGCATTTTTGACGTGCGCCTTCAACACCTCAAAATAGGCATCGGAATACAGCGGGAGATGATACAGATCGGCAAGGCAGTCATAGTGAAACCAGTTGGTGTAGAATAGGGGATTTTCGGGCAGGGAGGCGGCAACGACGTGCAGTGTCAGCTCGTGCGTTCGGATCAATTCGCCGTTTTTCAGCGATATGACGTCGATCTTTACGTTGCGGTCACCTGCCGCAAGCAGTTTTCGATCCTCGTTCAGGGTGATCAGCACACCGCCCGTTTTCACGCAGGAAACGTTCAAAAGATGCTTTTCTCCGGGCTCGTAGTAGGGAAGATGAGCGTCACCCGGCAGAATTTCGGGGTTGCTGCTTCTTTTCAGCAGCACGTCGGGGCAAACACCGTCCGAATCGATGCCGTCCTCGCAATCCTTGGCAGAAAAGGGAACGTACCCGATCTGATAAACCGCAGCATCCGCACCGTCACAGATGACACGGACGCTGATGGGAAGATCGGGTGTTTTTTCGTCCTCGGCTCTTTGATAGTTGGAACGGTAGCCAAGGCAAAACGAGATCGGCTCGTTTTGTAAGCAGCTGAGCCCTTTGATGCTTTCGGTTGGCAGGTCACCCGAGAAGATTCGCTTTTGCGAGGATGAAAGCCAGGTCAGAATTTCGGGAGTTGTTTTTTTCACTGTAAGATACCTCGATTTTTCAAAATGTGTGAGAAGTGTTTCTCTGATCGGTTCAGTTTTGTTTTTGGACGCTTTTGTATTCGTCATAGAAGCGGTAATAGGGGCATCCGCGTGTGTTTCCCGCTAAAAAACGCGCCATTTCGTCCTGGTCCAGGTTCATGGTGCAAACGTAGCAGTCATAGTCCTCGTCGTAGTCAAAAAATACGCAGGACTCGCAGTTTCCCAATTCGGTTGTGTTCTTTGGTGCCATAGCGGTTCTCCTTCCGAGAAAATCAACTCTATTATACAAGATGAACGTGAAAAAGTAAATAGCCTTTCCGTATTTTGTAGCACAAGATTTTCTGCTTTTTGCAGCGGCAAGAGCTCTTTCCCAGTTTCTCCCATGAATAGGAAAGAACCCCCCACGGCAATACTTTTTTTGGAAACAAGAAACGGGGGAACGAGATGTACTACAATAAGGTGGAAATATGCGGTGTCAACACGTCAAAATTAAAGGTTCTCAACGACGAGGAAAAGCGGGAGCTTCTGATTCGCTCGCACAACGGGGACGAGGCGGCGCGTCAGGAGCTGATCAGCGGAAATTTGCGCTTGGTGCTGTCGATCGTCCAGCGGTTCACGGGGAGAAAAGAGAATATGGACGATCTGTTTCAGGTTGGATGCATCGGGCTTGTTAAGGCGGTGGATCATTTCAACATCGAGCTGGACGTCAAGTTTTCCACCTATGCCGTTCCGATGATCATCGGGGAGATCCGACGCTATTTGCGCGATAACAATGCCATTCGGATCAGTCGGTCGGTGCGGGAGCTTGCCTACCGAGCCTTGCAGACGCGCGAGGAATTGATTGCCGCCACGCAAAAGGAGCCCACGGTGGATGCGATTGCCGAGCGACTTGGCGAAAAGCGCGAGGCGGTGATGCATGCGATGGAGGCAATCGTCGAGCCGATTTCTTTATACGAGCCGGTTTTTAACGACAACGGTGACGCGTTGTATCTGATGGATCAGCTTTCGGACACCAGCGGCGGGGACGAGGTATGGCTGGAGAATATCATGCTCAAGGAGGCACTGAAATGCCTGAACGAGCGCGAAAAAAAGATTATCAATCTGCGCTTTTATAAAAACAAAACGCAAATGGAGATTGCAGAGGAGATCGGTATTTCTCAGGCGCAGGTGTCGCGCTTGGAGAAAGCAACGCTGGAAAAGATCAGAAAGCATTTGTAACACGAAAGCGAGGAGCCGATGCGCGATTCCGCGCCGTGCGGCGTACATAGCGGTATTTTGCGATAAAATCCGTTTTTTTGAAAATGTGGGGTTTACAAACCGAAAAAAGTGTGTTACAATGAAGCTTGCCAAACAAAAACGAATAACGATCCATGGGTGAACTCTCTGTTTTTTGATAGAGGGCTTTTTGCCTACCCTGTTTTACGGTAGCAGTTGAATTTAGCAAAAACGCAAAATCCGCAGCTATCATGGTGAGTGATACCCATAATCGTTGCTTTTGTTTGGCGACAATTGGAGCTTGCGTTTTTCGGTGCGCCGGCTTCGGTTGGCGCACCTTTTTGGTTTTTACCGAAAAAAGATTACTGCTTTAAGGAGAAAAAACATGACTGCAAAAAACAACATTTTCAGAACGCTGAGCTTGGCGTTGGCATTGCTTTTGTGCCTTTCCTTACTTGCTGCATGCGGCAATACTGAGGACGGGAAACAAGATACGACCGATACCATTACCTCTGATCTGCCTGTAAGTTCGGAAACCCCTGTAAGCTCGGAAACCCCTGTAAGCTCGGAAACCCCTGCAACTTCGGAATCCCCTGTAAGCTCGGAAACGCCTGCAACCTCCGAAACCCCTGCAACCTCCGAAACGCCTGCAACCTCCGAAACACCTGCAACCTCCGAAACACCTGCAACCTCCGAAACGCCTGCAACCTCCGATATCCCAACCCTTGAGGATCCGGACGCTTCGGAAGAACAAAAATATTTGAATGCTTGCAATCTCTTGAATCAAAACAAGATTACCGAAGCCTATGCACTTTTGGCAACAATCAAGGACTATGCACCGGCAAAAGCAAAGCTTGCAAACTTCTTCTATGCACCGAAGAAGGTCTCTGAAACTGTTATTTCTACGAGTTATGGGACTCCCAGTATGTCATCCAGCGAATACAAATATGATGCCAACGGAAATATTGTGGAGATCAAGCAAGGCAGCGTAACCGCAATGCTGATCTATGATGCGAACGGCAATTTGCTGTCGGGGTGCGAGGTCACGAGTCCTAACGGTAAAAATATTTTATATACCTACGATACGAATGGTGTACTGATCAAAACGGTTGATAGTTACGGTAAAGAAAAAACCTATGAGTACAACGAAAAGGGCTTGCTTTCTAAAGTATATTGGAACTATGGGGACAGCAGCATGGACAATTATGTTGATACGTACGAATATGAGTTTTATGCCGACGGAACGGTAAAAACAATGCTCCACAAAGAGGACCCGAGCTATATGTTTGATCCGATGGCAACGCTTTATACGTATGATGAAAGCGGCAGATTGATTGGCATTCGGGAAACGCTTGTAACCAATCCCGATTCCGATGATGGACCTATGATAACAACCTTGACGTACGGCGCGTATGGACTTGCTTCTGTTCAACGCGGGTTCCGTGATGCCAAAGCCAATATCACGTATACTTATGACAGCAACGGTGCAATAACGCGTGTGGATTGTAGCGAATATGATGGCGATGCGTTGTCCTGCACGTATATCTACACGTTTGAGGGCAATCAACTGTTTTACAATGAAAACACCGCTGCGCATGACAATGCGGCACGTTTGTATCAAGCGCATCCAGATGAACTGATGTCTTATCTGTCTTAATACAATCTTTGCAGAAAAGCAGGGGAGAGCCTACCGTTGGTTCTCCCCGTTTCTTATCCTTTCTGCAACATCACCGCATTTTCTCCCTCAACACACATTTCCGAAAACGAATAGCACCCGATTTTCAACGATTCCGCCTCTTTTTTGTAAAAAATACCCTGTGTGAGGTCTGCGCAAACCGAATAGAGCGTGTGGTGCGGCTGATCGCGGAGTCCCGTGACACTTCCATAGATCGGTGCTACAGCCGATAGAATTTGAAAGCAGGTTGCCGCATTTGCTTCGTCTTTTGCAAGTGGGCTTGCCTTGTCAACCAGCCAAGCCGCGCGCAAAAAACGAGCCGATGAGGTGTAGCCTCCGGGGAGCACCGCAGAATCTGCAGCAAGTCCCGCAGAGGATTCCCCAAAGGATTCCAAAAGATCGGGCAAATTTGGGACAAACTCTGCTTGCGGCAACTGTGCCCATGCCGCGAGGTGATAGGGAAAAGGCGGGTTGTTTGTCAGCACGTGCAAGGGATTTTCAAACACCGCGCCCCCTTTTTGCGTCCACTCCAAAACGAGCGAACGCTCCCCGTCGGTAACAAACCAATGTAGCGGCGCGGCGGGCAGCTCCTCGCAAAAGGCATCCCCCATGAGGTTGAGTGATTCCAAGGCGGTCTTGGCTTCGTCCACCGTGGCACAGCTCCCCAAAACCCACGGGATCAATTCAAAGGTGGTGAGATTGTTTTTGTCGGGTCGGAGCGCATCGGAAAACCGCGCGTTGCCCACGAAATGCAACCCCGCCATGGCAAGCCCCTTTTCGTTGATTGCTTCCGCATAAAGAGGGAAGCCGTCACGAACGGTTGCCGTCCCCAACAGCGCATAGCAAAGAGCGCGTGCGTTTCCATGTCGCAGATCAAGTCGGTAGCCGCGCGGGGTAAGCACGGTTGATTCACCGAAATGATCCTCCAAGTCAAGATTTCTGCCGAAATATCGGTTGTTCAGGGTGAGTCCGATTGCCGTACACATACAAGCCTCCTTTTTCGTTTGTCAATTAGTCTTTCCGAAAGGAAGATTTGTATGCAAAATGCGTTGTGCTACTTGAATTTGTCGGCACGTTGTGCTATAATGGAAAAAAACAGCAAAGCGAGGAATCTGTTATGTATTTTCGCAATCCGATCGCAGGTGTGATGATCTGCTTGACCGATGAGAAGATCGCGGCAGGGAAGAACGTCGTTCACTGCGAGATCGAAGCCCCCGAGGATCACAAGGTGACCGTAAACGGCATTTCTTGTACGTATATCGATGGATGCTGGCGCGTGGACGTGCCGCTTGATGCAAAGCGGTTGGAGCTTGTTGCGCGCGACGAAACCACGGGCGAGCAGGCACACAGCCACGTGTGGCGGTTGTACACCCCGAAAAAGGTCTACCGTCTTTCGATTGACGACGGCGTGTGGTTTTTGCAGGATATTGCCAAGAATCAGGACCGTTACCAAAGCATTTTTGAAAACCCCTATCTTGCACTTTTGCGCCGCTTGCACGAAGAATACGGCACGAAGTTTCACATCAATATTTACTACACCTGTCCCGAGCACGGCGGATTTTCCTTGCCCGAGCTTTCTGATTGCTTCAAAGCCGAGTGGCAGAGCGTGAACGATTGGATGACGCTTTCGTTCCACGCCAAGGCGAATAACCCCGGTTATCCCTATTCCAATGCCGACCGAAAGACGGTTTTTGAGGATTGCAAGGCGGTGATGGATGAGATCGAGCGTTTTGTGGGCTATCGCGGTGCGGTGACCACGTTGCATTTTGCAGAAACATCGGCTGAGGGTGTACGCGGATTGTACGATTGCGGCGTGCGTGCGCTGCTGGGTGACTTCTCCTTTAACAAAAACGGGGAGATTCAGCTTTGTTATTTTGCAAGCCGCGAGCAGTTTGACGCGGTGCGTAACTATTGCTTTTGGAAGAATCCCGAAACCGATATGATCATGTTCCCGTGTGACACGGTTCTCAACTGTATGCCGCCCGAGGAGATCCGCAAAGAGATGGCATGGTTTGACGAGCAGTACCCCGACCGCAGCTTTGTTGATATCCTAATCCATGAGCAGTATTTCTACGAGGATTACAAGGTAAAAGACCGCAGCTACTACCTGCCCGATTATGAAGCCCGTATGCGTGCAGGTATTGAGTGGTGTATTGAGCACGGTTACGTCCCGGGGCTTGTCAAAGATATCATCGATTTCAACGACCCCGATCTTGTGACCCCGAGATGATTTTTTGATGAAGAGGATTTGTTTATGGAGGGGAGAGGGACTTTTCGGAAAAAGTCCCTCTCCCCTCCATACCACCCCTTACCCCAAAACCTTTACAAAAGAACGAGCGACGGACGAACCGCTAAACACGGCTCGCCCGTCGCTCGTTCTGCAAACGCTTTCGCGTTTGCAATGGCGGTTGGTTTTATAATGAAAGTAGGGGGATTTTTATACGTTTAAGGTTGACTTTTGGAAAAATATGTGGTAGAATCATTTTGGAAATGTAGGGGTGTTTCCGATTTTCAATGCAAGGAGAAAAGACATGAAAAAAGTACTTGTGATGATGCTTTCGCTTCTTATGGTTTGTATGCTCGCGGTTGGCTGTGCCGAACAGGGTGACAATACAGACGAAACGACGGTGGGCGGCACAACAGATTCACCGATAAGCTCGGAAGAGCCTGCAACTTCTGAGGAGCCGGCACCCCCCGAAACCGAGCCGCCTGCAACCGAGTCGCACGTTCACGAATATGGAGAATGGGTAATTACTATACCCGTAGGTTGCTTTACAGACGGAGAACAGACAAAAACCTGCTCTTGCGGTGATACCCTCCGCGAAACGATTCCCGGCATGGGCGGACACTGCTACAGTACAGATGACAAATGCGAAATCTGCGGTGATGCATACGTTGATATCGGACTGGTTTTCAAAAAAGAGGATTCCTACAGTGTAGCCGATTATATGGGAACTGTTACATCAGTTGATATTCCGGCAAAATACAAAGGATTGCATGTCACAAGCATCGGCATTCAGGCGTTCTACGATTGCACTAGACTGACAAGTATCACGATCCCAAACAGTGTCACAAGCATCGGCGTTGGTGCGTTCTACGATTGCAGTAGCCTGACAAGCATCACGATCCCCGACAGTGTCACAAGCATCGGCATGGAGGCGTTCTACGGTTGCACGAAGCTGATACAACAGGAAAACGGCGTATCTTACGTAGATAAATGGGCAATTGACTGTGATACATCGGTCACAAGCGTAACCTTGCGAAATGATACGGTTGGCATCGGTGATATGGCGTTCTACGATTGCAGTAGCCTGACAAGCATCACAATTCCCGATAGCGTCACGAGCATCGGCAATCAGGCGTTTTGGTATTGCGACAGCCTGACAAGCATCACGATTCCAGACGGTGTCACAATCATCGGCGATGCTGCGTTCGCCACTTGCGGTAGTCTAAGAAGCATCACGATTCCCGACAGCGTCACAAGCATCGGCAGGTCTGCGTTCTCCTCTTGCAGTAGCCTGACAAGCATCACGATCCCCGACTGTGTCACAAGCATCGGCGATCATGCGTTTTCGGGTTGCAGGAGCCTGACAAGCATCACGATTCCCGATGGTGTCACAAGCATCGGTGTTCATGCGTTCGAGGGCTGTACAAAGCTGATACAACAGGAAAACGGCGTATCTTACGTAGGTAAATGGGCAATTGACTGTGATACATCGTTCACAACCGTAACCTTGCGAAATGATACGGTTGGCATCGGCAATTCTGTGTTCTGGGGTTGCAGTAGCCTGACAAGCATCACGATCCCCGACAGTGTCACAAGCATCGGTGATTCTGCGTTCTTCCGGTGCAGTAGCCTGACAAGCATCACTGTTTCTACGGATAATCCAATCTACAAATCTATTGACGGCAATCTTTACAGCAAGGATGGAACAACATTGATCCAATATGCAATCGGAAAGAATGCTACATCCTTTACCGTTCCCGACGGTGTCACAATCATCGGCGATGCTGCGTTCGCCACTTGCGGTAGTCTAAGAAGCATCACGATTCCCGACAGTGTCACAAGCATTGGTTATGAGGCGTTCTACAATTGCTATAAACTGACAAGTATCACGATTCCGAACAGTGTCACAAGCATCGGTGCTGCTGCGTTCCAAGCTTGTGTCAGCCTGACAAGCATCACGATTCCCTACAGTGTCACAAGCATCGGTGAGGGTGCGTTCTCCTGTTGCAGTCGCCTGACAAGCATCACGATTCCAAACAGTGTCACAAGCATCGGCATTTCTGCGTTCGACAATTGCGACAGCCTAACAAGCATCACGATTCCGGACAGTGTCACAAGCATCGGTGGTAAGGCGTTCTACGATTGCAGTAGCCTGACAAGCATCACGATTCCCGACAGTGTCACAATCATCGGTGCTGATGCGTTCTACAATTGCTATAAACTGACAAGCATCACCTTCCAAGGCACGGTTGCCGAGTGGAAAGCCATTTCAAAAGGTTATAATTGGCATTACAATGTGCCCGCAGTCTCGGTCACTTGCACCGACGGTAGCGTTTCTTTGAAATAATCTCTATATATACCACGGGCTCCGCGATCTTGCGGAGTCCGTTTTGATGTTTTCTGGCATGAGCAACGCCGTCTGCGACGGCTACCCCTCATCCGTCTTGCTACGCAATCCACCTTCCCCCAAGGGGGAAGGCTTCCGAAAAGTCTGCGTTTCTTTGTGTCAAGTCATTATTTCTTTGTTTTGGCAAAGATTTTTGTTAATTTTTTCGATCCAATTGCGGGCATCACATGAGAGCCTTCCACCTTGGGGGAAGGGGGACCGCGTAGCGGTGGATGAGGGGTAGCCGCCCACAGGCGGCGTTATCCCCCATGCTGTCAAAAGCGCAATGTAGCCAAATCTACCCACCTCGCAAACGCGAAACGTTTACAAAAAGTATTCGTGAGAGAGAAAAAGGGAGGGGGAGAACACCGTTTTTCAAAACGGGTTCTCCCCCTCCAAGTCTATTTCTTCCCCGAAAAATTACTTCTTCAGGTTTGCCTCAAGCGTTGCAAGCTCGTCGTAGAGCTCTGCGGGAACGCGGTCGCCAATCTGTGCATAGAATTCCTTGATGTTGGCAACATCCTCAAGCCAGCTTGCATTATCAACAGAGAGCAGCTCGCGGATGGTGTCGATGGTTACACCGTCAAGTCCCTCAATGTTGATGTCCTCAGCCTTCGGAACAAAGCCGATTGCGGTTTCAACAGCCTCAACCTCGCCTGCGCAACGAGCGAGAATCCACATCAGAACTCTCATGTTGTCGCCGAATCCGGGCCAAATGAAGTGCCCCTCAGCATCGGTACGGAACCAGTTTACGTGGAAGATCTTGGGAGGATTGGGGATCTTCTTGCCCATGTTGAGCCAGTGAGCAAAGTAGTCACCCATATCGTAACCAACGAAGGGACGCATAGCCATGGGGTCGCGACGAACAACACCAACTGCACCAGCAGCTGCTGCAGTGGTCTCGGAAGCCATGATCGAACCAACGAAGGTACCGTGCTGCCAGTTGCGGGATTCGTAAACCAGCGGAGCAGTCTTCGCGCGGCGACCGCCGAAGATGATCGCGGTAAGCGGAACACCCTTCAGGCTCTCAAACTCGGGAGAGATGCAGGGGCAGTTGGAAGCCATAGCGGTGAAACGGGAGTTGGGATGTGCGCCGGAGGTGTTAACCTTGTCAGCCTTGTCATACTTGGTGTAATCCCACTTCTCGCCCTTCCAGTTAACTGCGTTCTTGGGAGGATTGTTATCAAGGCCTTCCCACCAAACCGAGTTGTCATCCAGATTGTGGCAAACGTTGGTGAAGATGCAGTTCTTCTTGGTGGTCATCAAAGCGTTGTAGTTGGAGTGCTCGTTGGTACCGGGAGCAACGCCGAAGAAGCCGTTCTCGGGGTTGATGGCATACAGTCTGCCGTCTTCGCCTACACGGATCCAAGCGATGTCGTCACCAACTGTCCAAACCTTGTATCCTGCGTTCTTGTAGATCGCGGGAGGAATGAGCATTGCGAGGTTGGTCTTACCGCAAGCGGAGGGGAATGCTGCGGAAATATATTTTACTTCGCCCTGAGGATTCTCAAGACCGAGGATGAGCATGTGCTCAGCCATCCAGCCCTCTTTGCGTCCCAGGTAGGAAGCAATACGGAGCGCGAAGCATTTCTTACCGAGCAGAACGTTTCCGCCGTAGCCCGAGTTAACAGACCAGATGGTATTGTCTTCGGGGAAGTGGCAGATGTAACGCTTCTCATCGTCACAGTCAGCAACTGCGTGCAAGCCCTTTACGAAGTCAGCGGAATCACCGAGCGCGTCGATGATCTTCTTGCCAACACGGGTCATGATGATCATGTTAAGAACAACGTAAATAGAGTCGGTCAATTCGATACCGATTTTTGCGAAGTCGGAACCAACAACACCCATGGAGTAGGGGATAACGTACATGGTTCTGCCTTTGTAAGAATTTTTATAGAGTTTGGAAAGCTTTTCATAGCATTCCTTGGGATCCATCCAGTTGTTGATGTTGCCCGCGTCTTCCTTCTTGCTGGTGCAGATAAAGGTTCTGTGCTCAACGCGTGCTACGTCGTTGATAGCGGTTCTGTGCAGATAGCAGTTGGGGTAAAGCTCGGGGTTGAGAGCCTCCAACTCGCCGGTGGCGCAAGCCTCTTTGCGCAAAGCCTCGGTTTGCTCCTCACTACCGTCGATCCAAACGATCTGATCGGGATTTACGAGGTCTGCCATGGATTTGATCCAATCCAAAACGTGCTTGTTGTTGGTCATGATTTTACTCCTTTATATAATAATTTTTTTTACATTCTGTGGCTTCAAGATACCTTGTCACCCAGCATATATTGTACACTTTTTTTCTCTGTTTTTCAATGCTCTTTTGAAAAGGTTACAGTTTGTTCATAATTTTCAAACAAAAAAAGGAAAAAAGGTTTCAAAATGCAAGTTTTTTGTGGCAATGTTGCAAAAAATATTTACAAAAAGCATCATTTGTGCTATAATACAGGGTGAAAATACAAGTAAGGACGGTAGCAATATGCGAAATCTGAATAAAAAAGAGCAAGCGGTTTTGGACTGTATCCGACGCTTGAACCGCGAAAACGGCTATCCTCCAAGCGTACGCGACATTGGTGCCGCGCTGGGCTATCAAAGCTCGTCCACGGTGCAGATGTATCTGGATCGATTGGAAATGCTTGGGTGTCTTAGACGTGACGGTGGGAAAAGCCGCTCGATCCTTTTGAATGAAACCAACCGTTCGGGGAACATATTGTGTCTGAGGAGTGACGTTTTGCCTCGTACCGAATGGAGCGACGATGATTTCGAGGGGGAATTTCCATTTTGCTATTCCGGTGCTCTGCCCGAAGATGCGCGCACCGTTGCCGTTTTACAGGACGGTGTTTATTGGATTGTGTCACGGAGTGAATCTTTGTTGCCAAGCTGCCTACCTGTATTTTTGGTGGGGCGGAAGCTGACGCTTCAAACCGATGAAGCCGACAAAGCCGGACTTTTGTTGGGGGTACTGATCGGAAAGGTTATACTTCCAAATTTTCTCAGTTGATCCATCAATCCACTTTCCAAAAAAGTGTTTTGAATTGACAACCGCGCACAACTGTGGTATACTGTAAACAGACACTTTTTGACGTTTGTGAGGCGCGACTCCAAACAAAGAAAGGTATCTGTTTTATGGGTAAATATTTTGGAACCGACGGATTCCGAGGTGAGGCGGGGGTAACGCTGACCTCTGATCATGCCTATCGGATCGGGCGGTTTTTGGGATATCGTTTTTCCGATGGCGGCAAAAAGACGGCACGCGTGGTAATCGGAAAGGATACGAGACGATCTTCTTATACACTTGAATATGCAATTGCCTCGGGACTTGCTGCCTCCGGTGCGGACGTCTATCTTTTGCACGTCACCACCACGCCAAGCGTTTCGTACGTTACCGCGCGTGAGGGCTTTGATTGCGGGATCATGATATCGGCAAGCCATAATCCGTTTGAGGATAACGGGATCAAGCTGGTTAACCGTCTTGGTGAAAAGGCGGATGACGCAATGCTGGAATCGATCGAGGATTTTTTGGATGCTTCGGACAAGGATGCCGATCTGCCCTTCGCAAAGGGGGAACACATCGGAAAAATCGTGGATCACACAGCCGGAAGAAATCGCTATCTGGGATATTTAATCTCTATTTCGCGGCATTCTTTTCGCTCGTTTCGTGTCGGGCTTGACTGTTCTAACGGAAGCGCGTGGATGATTGCCAAAGCGGTTTTTGATGCGCTTGGTGCACAAACCGAGGTGATCCATGCCTCTCCGGATGGGCTTAACGTCAATCGCAATGCGGGATCGACCCACATCGACGCATTGATTGAATTGGTGCAAAGAAAGCGTTTAGACGTCGGATTTGCATTCGATGGGGATGCGGATCGCTGTTTGGCGGTTGATGAAAGAGGCGGAGTGGTCAATGGGGATCATATTTTGTATATTCTTGCCAAGCATCTCAAACAACAAAACGAGCTGGTAAATAACACGGTGGTCACGACGGTGATGTCGAATCTTGGGCTCTACCGTGCCCTGGAAGCCGAGGGGATTTCTTACGAGCAGACCGACGTTGGTGACCGCTATATCTGGGAAAACATGAAGAAAAACGGGCATTGCATCGGCGGTGAGCAATCGGGACATCTGATCCTGTCAAAATATGCCACCACGGGTGACGGCATCCTAACGGCGATTGCCTTGATGGAAGCTGTGATCGAGGGACGCGAGCCCTTGTCAAGTCTTTCCGCTCCGGTTCGCATGATGCCGCAAATCACCGTAAACGTTCGCGTGCGCGACAAATCGTACGCAAAAAATCATCCAAGCGTTCAATCCGCCTTGCAAAAAGCACGGGTGTTGCTGGGTCATGATGGAAGAGTTTTGTTGCGTGAGAGCGGCACCGAGCCTGTTTTGCGCGTGATGGTGGAGGCGGCGGACGAATCGCGTTGTACAAAGCTTGCAAACCTAGTTGCGGATGAGATCCGCGCATATGAAAAACAAGGATAGAAAGAGGTCTGTTATGAACAACCAATGGAAAGAATTGACGACTAAGGAGCTGTTTCACTCGCCCGAGCACTCGATCGCATCGCCTTATTTGATGCAATTTGAATATCCGTGGCAGGCACTCGCGGGGCTTGGAGATCTAATCCGCAAGCTTGGAGAGGCATTGCCCCGGGATGAGTATGACCAAATCGGGGATGCGGTGTGGGTTTCCAAAAGCGCAACGGTTGCGCCTACTGCCGCAATCGACGGTCCTTGTGTGATCATCGGGCCGGAGGCCTCGGTTCGTCACTGCGCTTTGATCCGTGAGAACGTAATCATCGGTGCTGAGGTAACCGTGGGACATTGTACGGGAATCAAGAACAGCATTCTGTTTGACGGAGTTCAGGTTCCGCACTACAACTACGTGGGAGATTCGATCCTTGGATACAAATCGCATTTGGGTGGAAGCGCGCTGACGTCCAATCTCAAAAGCGACAAAAGCAACGTCAGCATTTTGTTCGGCAAAGAAAAGATCGACACGGGACGTCAAAAGCTTGGTGCGATGTTGGGGGATTATGTGGAGATCGGTGCCGGAAGTGTTCTCAACCCCGGAACGGTGATCGGGGAATACAGCAACGTGTATCCTCTTGTTACGGTGCGTGGATACGTTCCACCGCACCACATCTTCAAATCACAAAACAACGTGGTCAAAAAAGAGCCTCGTTGAATATTTTTGCGCGCCTCACAGCTGACAGAATTAATCAAAAACGGCATTCCAATGCAAAGTGCGTTGGGATGCCGTTTTTGTCAGCCAAATTGCCCGCTGACGTAGCGCATTGTTTCATTTTTCTTCGGTGCATCAAAAATTTGTTTGGTATCCCCGGTCTCCACAAGTTCTCCGGATAGCAGAAATGCCGTTCTGTCCGAAAGCCGTTGTGCCTGTTGCATATTGTGCGTTACAATCACCAAAGTGGTGGTGGTTCGCAATTCGCGGCAGAGTTCCTCGATTTTGCTGTGGAGATGGGGTCAAGGGCAGATGTGGGTTCATCCATCAAAAGAATCTTCGGCTTGACAGCCAGCGCGCGTGCGATGCATAGCCGTTGCTGTTGTCCGCCCGATAGAGCAAGGGCGGAGGTGTGCAAACGGTCTTTGAGTTCCTCCCACATAGCGGCTTTTCGGAGCGATTCCTCCACGATTTCTTTGAGCTTTGCGGATTGGCGAATGCCCTGGGTCTTCGGTCCGTATGACACGTTATCAAATACCGTCATGGGGAAGGGGTTCGGCTTTTGAAACACCATTCCAACGTTTTTTCGGAGCTCACACAGATCAATCTGCCCATAAATATCCACGTCCCCGATCAAGAACGATCCTTGTACGCGGCAATCGGGGACCAGATCATTCATGCGGTTCAAGCATTTGAGCAGGGTGGACTTTCCGCACCCGGAAGGGCCGATCAGCGCCGTGATTTGGCAGGGGGGAATCTCCAAAGAGACCTCCTTGAGCGCTTGGCGTTCTTTATAAAAAAGACTTGCGTTGCGAACAGAGACCGATTGTCCAAATATCGCGTCGGTCTTTTTTTGTTTGCTTTTGAAAAGCCCCATTCAGACACCTCCCGATAAGCTTGCCTTTTTTTTTCGCAATTTTGTTACCGTGCGCTCGGTCAGGAAATTGAGCAACAGCACCAACAGGAGCAAGACCGTTGCCGTGGCGAAGGCTTCCTCAATATGCCACCCCTCACCCGCCAGTTGATACAGTGCCGATGCCAGTGTTGTGCCGCTGTCAAGGTAACTTCGCGGAATTGCCGAAAGAACCGATCCCATGGTGTAAAGAAACGGCGCCGACTCACTCAAAATGCGACCGAGACTTAACAGAATTGCCGAAAGAATCCCGGGAAAAGCCGCGGGAAGCACAACGTGCAATACTGTGTAGGTCTTTCCTGCCCCCAGTGCATAGCTTCCCTCTCTTTGTCCGCTTTCCACCGATACAAGGCTTTCTTCGGTTGCGCGTGTTACGGTGGGTAACAGAAGCATCGAAACGGTCAAAGAGCCGGCAAGGATGGATGCCGAACCGCCAAACAACGGAACAAAAGCCATCATACCAAACAGCCCGTAAACGATGGACGGTACACCGCCTAAGATGCCAAGCGCGCGTCTTACCGTACGAACCGTGAAACGATTTTTTGAAGAATATTCGTGCAAATATACGGCGGTCATTACACCAATGGGAACTGCGATCAACAAGCAAAGCAGTGCAGTCATCAGTGTTGTGATCAAAGAGGGCAGGATCGTGACACTACTGTCACCGAATCGGAATTTTCCAAATAGCAAGGAGGGCGAGGAAAACCAAGCGGGCAGTCCTTTTCCCAGCAGAAAGGTGGGGAGAATTACCAATACCGAGAGCACGAAAAGGACAGAAAAAAACATGGCATATTTTTGGATTTTCAAAGTAAAGTCGTAAAAAGACAGTCTTCCTCCCGAAACAGAAGTTTTTTGAAAGCGGCGACTTGAAAATCGAGTTCTTTCCATCCGATGTTCAAGCAGCAGATGGATGACCAAGATCAGAATCAGCAACACGCATCCCGTGGCGATGAGGGCGCCTTCCTGAACCTCACCCGCATAGCCCATTTCCATTGCGATATTGGCGGTAAGCACCCGAAAGCTTCGAAACAGTCCTTTGGGGTAAGTGGGCGCGTTGCCCGCAACCAGAATTACCGCCATGGTTTCGCCAAGCGCCCGTCCAAGCCCGAGAACCAGTGCGTTGATTCTACCGGAACGGGCTGCGGGAACCATGGTACAAAAAACAGCCTGCGTATGGGTTGCGCCAAGCCCGATCGCCGCGTGATAATAGGTCTTCGGAACCGCTTCCAGCGCGGTTTGGAAGAGCGCTACTACCGTGGGAAGGATCATGGTTCCGAGAATCAGCGTTGTGGCAAAAAGACCGCTTCCGTTGGTGGGAGCGAATCTTGAGAGAAGCGGCAACAAAAAGGAAATTCCGAAGAATCCGTATACGACCGACGGTATTCCCGCAAGCAGTAACACAAGCGAGGAGAAAAAGGATTTGAGTCTTCGCGGACAGAAAAAGACCAAAAAAACGGCAAACAGACAGCCCAGCGTGCCGCCAAACGTCAGTGCTGAGATTCCGCAGATCAATGTGGAGATCAGCATGGGGAAAATTCCGTAGCTACCAACGGTTATTTGAGAGGCGTAGGTATCGGAACGGTCGGGAGACCAGACGCTTCCAAACAGGAAATCCATTGGATGAACCGTTCCGAAAAAGGGAATGCTTTTGCCGATCAGGAAAGCAAAGATCGCAATGATTGAGAGAATGCAAAGAAGCGCGGCAGAAAGAAAAATCGCGTGTCCTGCGCGCTCCGCACGTCGGTTTTGATTCATTTTGAGTGCTCCAATTCGTCAAAATATTGAACCGATCCGGAAAAGACGGCATAAAGTTCCGAAACCGAAAGATTATTGATCGGATTTTGGGGATGCACGATGACTGCCAGCGCATCATAGGCTACCGTAAATCGAGAAAGGTGTGAAAGCGTTACCTCCGCGGAGGAAAGTCCGATCACGTTTCCCGTGCGATCCTCGCTTGCCGCTTTGACTCCAACCGAAGAGCCTTCCAGTTGAATGTCGAAAAGCTTGGACGGATCAACACCGTAAAGCGCGGCATAATCACGCGCGGCGGACAGGATCAATTTTTCCAAGGAGGTTGAACCGCGCAAAAGGATTTTTTCGTCCGATGGGAAAGAGGGGAGAGGGGTGAAATCGCGCACCGGAATGGGATCCTGACCTTTTGCCGAACGTGCCATCGGATCAGACGAAAAAACGCAATTTGAGGTGCGTGTGTGTTCAATCATACGGTCACTTTGCAAGTAACGCAAAAAATCGGATGCGGATGCCGTAAGCGGGCGGTTTTGATTGACGACGATGACAAAAGGCCTTCGCAAGGGATACGCACCGTTCAAAACGTTTTCCTCGGTCGGCAAAACCCCTCCCACCGATATGCATTTTACGCTTTCGTTCAGAGCGGACGGAGAAACGTATCCGATGGCATAGCGATCCGCGGCAACCGTGGAAAGCACGGTCCCACCCTTGGTTTGTACGATCGCGTAAACGCTGTTTCGGTCGATTTTTTTACCGTTTTCGGAGCGTTCCTCCAAAAAATGCGTTCCATCGCTCACCGTTCTGTCAAATGCCTCCCGTGTTCCGCTTCCGGGTTCTCGGATAACTACCGTGATCTCTTTTTTGGGAGGATGGCAGGCACAAAAAATAAGCAGTCCCGTCAATAGTAACGGCAGAATTTTCGTTTTCATAAATCCTCTTAAAATCGCTTTTTGCATTAGTTTTTGTTTTCGGTGATCATTTTTATGTGTAAATGCTTTGGGAAAAAGGGCTTTTGCGGCTTTTTCTATCGGAAAACCAGGAAATGATTGACAAATCCACGCGCGCGTGATATAATACAATTAACTATGTTCAAATATTAAGATGTGTCGAGACGGCAAGATCCGTTTGCATATTTTTTGCTTTCAAAAACAAAAAACAGGAGTTACGACAAGATGCCACAGAATCGGAAAGAAGACTACAAAACCGAATATGAAACGCTTTTGCGTGAAAAGGTTTCCTTGGAGCAGCGGTTGGCACTGGCGGAAAACCAATGCAGGACGATGGAAAGCTCTCTTTCTTGGAAGCTCACCAAGCCTTTTCGCTTTTTGTATCGGGGCATCAAAAAGGTGCTGTATAAAATTCCCGTTACCCGAAAGGTGATCAAGGGCTTGATTTCAATCAAGCAGAACGGTTTTCGTTACACAATGGACAGCATCAAATTCAAGCGTGCGTCCAGAAAGGGAATCGCTGTGTCGGGATATACCGATGCTATGCTGGAAGAACAGCGAAAAACGGTTTTCGATCAAAAAATCAAATTCAGCATTCTGGTGCCGCTTTATAACACGGACACACATTTGTTGGAGGAGCTGATCCGCTCGGTACAGGCGCAGACCTATGCCGATTGGGAGCTTTGCTTTGCCGACGGAAGTGATGCCGCGCACGCATCGGTGGAAGAAACGGTTCGCCAATATGCCGATGCCGACGCGCGGATTCGCTATATGCGCCTTGCAGAGAACAAGGGCATTTCCGAAAATACCAATGCCTGTGCCGCGATGGCGACAGGCGATTATCTCGCGTTTTTGGATCACGACGATCTGCTTGCCCCCATTGCGCTCTTTATGAATGCGCGGGCAATCGCGGAGCAAGATCCCGATATGATCTATTCGGACGAAGACCATCTGTCCGAAAAGGGTGTTCATTTGTTTGCGCTGCACAAGCCCGATTGGTCGCCCGATCTTTTGTACAGTCAAATGTACACCTGTCACTTGATGGTGGTAAAGAAAAGCGTGTTTGAAAAACTTGGCGGAATGGATTCGCGGTTTGACGGCGCGCAGGATTACGATTTTGTGTTGCGCCTGTCTGAGTTAACCGATCGCATCTGCCATATTCCCGCCATTTTGTACACTTGGCGTGAAACACCCGGCTCGACCGCGGCAAATGCCGGCGCAAAGCCCTATGCGCATGAAGCCGGCAGACGCGCGCTTGACGCACACCTGAAGCGTCGTTACGGCTCCAATGCCGAAGCACGCGACAGCGAATACACCTTTGTATTCGACGCGCGGTTCGGTACGCTTGCGGAAGAGCAGCCGTTGGTTTCCATGGTCATTCCGTTTAAGGATAAGAGTGACCTGACCGATGCCTGTGTCAAAAGCATTTTGGAAAAAACGACCTACCGCAACTATGAAATTCTGCTTTTGAATAACCGGTCGGCGGAGGAAGAAACGAAAAAATGGATGCAGAGCGTGACCAAACTGGATGCTCGAATTCGCGTGTTGGATTGCGATATGGAATTCAACTGGTCCAAAATCAACAATTTTGGTGTGACGCATTCGGATGCCGCGGCATTTGTGTTTCTCAACAACGATACTTTGGTCATCTCGCCCGATTGGTTAGAGCGATTGGTGGAAAACGCAATGCGGGATGACGTCGGTGTGGTTGGCGCACAGCTTTTGTATGAAGATCACACCATCCAACACGCAGGAGTTGTCGTGGGCATGAGCGATCTTGCCGATCACGTGTTCAAGGGCCTTTCCACGGGCTTTTACGGGTCTCCCTATATTTCTCCCATGGTCAGCCGCAACGTATTGGCGGTAACGGGAGCCTGCCTTGCGGTATCGCGCAAGACGCTGGATACCATCGGTCTTTTTGACGAGACCTTTATCATCTGCGGAAGCGACGTGGAGCTTTGTATCCGCGCATATGAGCACGGACTGAATAACCGATATGAGGCAAACGCGAAGCTCTACCATTTGGAATCCAAGAGCCGCGATACCTATATTCCGCCTATTGATTTCAAGTGTTCGCGCATCAGCTACGGCCCGTACCTGGAAGCGGGAGATCCCTATTACAACGTCAATCTAGACCGATTCTCAACGACACCCAAGCTGTCGGTCGTTCCCGTCAATTCGATTCAATTTTGGCAAAGGAGAGCACGAAAGTGAATCTGATCAAAGTCAAAAGAGTTCTCAAAAAATTCCCCCCTGTTGCGGTAGCGGCACGAAAGCTGCGTCGCGAGCTGATGCCAAGCCCCGAGATGAACGTTCCGGAAATCACACCGTTGGGCTTTCGGGAGGATGAAAACGCTTCGTTTCGCCTGAATTTTATGACGCCATCGGTGGACGTCGCGCACGTGTTCGGTGGAATTTCAACGGCAATGCAGTTGTTTGAAGCTTTGCGCGGTGATCTTGGATGCGATGCCCGTATCATCTGTACGGATGCGGACGTGATTCCCGAAACTTCAACTGCGCCCGACGGATATGAGATCGTTTCTTGCGATCAGAGTTCGGGTGCCAAGCTACAACTGGTGGCATTCAACGATCGCGTTGGAAAAACGCTGCCCATTCGCAAAAATGATATTTTCGTATGCACGGCATGGTGGACGGCTTACACGGTGCAGCCGATTATGGATTGGCAAAAGGAAAAATGGGGGAGCAACAATCCCTTGGTCTACGTTGTACAGGACTATGAGCCGGGCTTTTATCCGTGGTCCTCTCGTTATATGATGGCAGAGAGCACCTACCGGCTCGAATGTCCAACCTATGCCGTTTTCAATTCCAAGTTGCTCAAGGATTATTTTGATCTGAATCGCTACACCTTCGCGAAATCGTGGTATTTTGAGCCGATATTGAACCGAAAGCTGGCGCAGTACCTGCCTGCCGACGGCGAGGTCTTGCAAAAGGAAAAGCAGATTTTGGTTTACGGTCGTCCATCAATCGACCGCAACGCCTTTGCCTTAGTGGTGGAAACGCTCAAGCTCTGGGCGGCATCCATGCCGGACGCAAAGGACTGGAAACTCTGTTCCGCGGGCGAAGCACATAAGGACGTTGATTTGGGGAATGGCTGTGTTTTGCGTTCTTTGGGGAAGCTTTCCCTTGAAGAATATGCCAATACGATGCGCGCAACGCACGCGGGGCTTTCCTTGATGGTATCTCCGCATCCCAGCTATCCGCCGCTTGAAATGTCCACGTTCGGTGTAAAGGTTGTCACAAACTGTTATGCGAACAAAGACCTGACAGGCTTCAATGAAAACATGATCAGCCTTTCGGACGGTTCTCCCCGCGCGCTTTCGCGTGCGCTTCTGGATGTGACGCAAGCCTATAGAGGGCAAGGAAGCGCGGCAACCGACACTGAATATGCCAAGGGCGGAAAGCCCTTTGGAAATGCGGTCGAAGAGCTGGCGAACTGTTTGAGACACGAATTTGAATTGGATTGAGGATGCTTTATGATAAAAGATACCTTGTCTGAAAACGGGGAGATCGTTCAAAAGCAGACAAAAAGGCAGGCGAATCTGTTTTTGATTCTGGCATTGCTGTTTGGTCTTTTGCTGATCCTGATTGAGCCGCCGTTCGTGATCCCGGATGAAAACAAACACTATCTGAACGTTATTCGCGTTTCTCACGGCGGAATTTTCGCAGACGTACAGGACGGGCAATCCGGGGCATACATCACTGCCGATGAATATGCTTTTCTTTCGGCTTTTGACGGAAAATACGTCAACAATTCCGAAACGTACAATACCGATATCGCATTTGAGCATTTGGGCGCACCTGCCGATGGGGAAGAGGTCTTCTTTGCGTCAGGCGACGTTGCCATCAATCCCACCCCCTATCTGTTGCCGGGATTGGCGATTGCGCTCGCACGCGTTTTGTCGTTCTTTTCACTCAATGCGTTCGGAGGATATCTGATCGGAAAGTTTGTAAATCTTTTGTTTTTTGCGCTGATCGTTCGTTGGGCATTGCTTCGTACCAAATATCTGCGCAATACCATGTTTTTGCTTGGATTGATGCCGATGACCATTTTTCAGGCGGCATCGGTCTCCTATGATGCCTACGTAATTTCAGCCGCGTTTTTGCTCTTTGCATTCCTGACCAAGATTTTGACGGCAGAGCCCGACGTACGGATCTCTTTGGAAGACGTGGTTGCCATTTGTCTTGCGGCTGCCTTACTGATCGGTGTTAAAATCGCGTACGCGCCTCTTCTTCTGGTGCTTTTCGCGATTCCGATCCGCAGATTCGGGTCTTGGAAACGCTATATCGCCTGCATTGCCGCGGTCGGTGTGATCGGCGGATTGTTTTACGGTGTTCCAACGCTGTTCAACGGCATGCGTCTATCGGGATGCGAAACGGTGCTTACCGATGCACAAATTGCGCAAAATGCCTACGTCAGCGAAAATCCGACGATTCTTCTGTCGGTGATCCCGCATACGTTGGGAGTGTTCTTTTTCTATTGGTTGGAAAGCTTTTTTGGTATTTTGGGCTGGTTGGACACACCCTTTCCGGTGTTTTTCGTTGTGCTGTTCCTCTTGTCACTTCTTTTCGTGGCGCTGGCAGAGCTGTCGTCGATTCGTATGCTCAAAGTCAAGCCACGCATTCTTGCGTGGCTTGGGGTGACCGTCTTTTTTGTGGGAACGGTTTATACCATGTACGTTTCGTGGAATCCCGTATTAACGGGGATTGTTGGCGGAACGATTGCCTACGGTGGGCAAGGCAGATATTTTATTCCCATTGCGCCGTTCGTCTTTTTGATTGCCGCGAACCCGTTGGTTTATCGATGGAAGATCAAGGAAGCGACAACCGCTATATGCGAACGTGCCACACCGTTGATTTCATTGACCTATTTGACGTTGACCGTGATATTGGTTTTTATCCGTTACTGGATGTAATTTTGACTGTTTTTGGAAGGAGGGGATTCGGTGCAACAAAAAAAATCGGTTTGCATCGTCACGTCACAGTATCTGCCGCACGTAGGCGGTGTTGAAAACTACGTGGACAACCTGTCTCGTGAATTGGCGAAAAGAGGACATGAGATCACCATCCTCACTTCCGAAATCGAGAACGTCCCGTCTTATGAGAAAAAAGAGGGTATTGAAATTTACCGATTGCCCACCAAGCAGTTTATGGGGGGAAGATTCCCCGTATTGAAGCAGAACCGCGCGTTGCGGCAATTCACCAAACAGTTCCGAACGCGCCGGTTTGACGTAATGCTGGTGAATATGCGCTTCTATTTTATTTCGCTGTATGCCGTACGGCTGGCGAAAAAAATGGGAGTACGCTGTATCATGTTGGATCACGGATCCAGCCACCTGAACACCGGAGGAAAGCTGACCACAAAGCTATCGGAATGGTTTGAGCATGGCATCACCTTTTTGGAAAAACGCTATTGCCGAGAGTTCGCGGGTGTTTCCAAGGCATCCTTGGAGTGGATTCAACATTTTGGAATCCACTCCGATCTCCTGTTGCCCAATGCGGTGGATGTGGAGGCTTTCGAGCGCTACATTGGCGAATCAACATGCGATTTCCGAAAGAAATACGGGATTCCCAAAGACGATATTGTAATCTCCTTTGTGGGGCGATTGACCCTGGAAAAGGGAATCGACCGTCTTGTGAACGCTGTCAAGCGGATCGATAAGGAACGACGGGACGTGTGGTTGCTTGCGGCGGGGAACGGATATCTGTTGGAAAAGTTGACTCCCGTCAAAAGCGAACGAACGCATTTCGTGGGACAGATCGGTAGCGCGGAGGTTGCCGCCTTGCTTTCCCAGAGCGATATTTTCTGCCTGCCGTCCTTTTCCGAGGGCTTTCCAACCTGTGTGCTGGAAGCGGGCGTTTGCCGCTCCTTTGTGATCACCACCTATCGGGGAGATGCCAAGGAGATCGTTCTCAACCCTGACTATGGGATTATTTTGCCCGATAACGCGGAGGATGGACTGTACGAAGCGATCAAGAGCGTGCTTGACCGCCCCGAATATCGAGCGCGCGCGACCGAGCTGTGCTATGAGCGCATCGTGCAAAATTATACGTGGCGCCACACCGCCGATCGGTTTCTTTCGTGGTTGGATTGAAGGCTTGAAGGATTGGTGAAGTGCTTTTTATGAATCATCAGAATTTGAAGAAAAACATGATATGGAACGCGGCGGGAAATCTCATTTATCTGGGATGCCAATGGCTGATCACCGTTTTGGTTGCCAGATCGGCTCAGTTTGAGGCGGCGGGAGTGCTATCGGTCGCGCTTTCGATGAGTGCGACCTTTCAGACCCTTGCGAACTTTGGGATTCGAAGCTTTCAGGTGTCGGACGTGGAAAATCGCTACACCGACAATTGTTACGTCTTTTTCCGTGTGATCGCTTGCTCGGTTGCGATGGTTGCCTGTCTTTTGACTTCGGTTGCCGTTGGGTACCGAAGCGAAACACTTTTGTGTATTGCGCTGTATATGCTGTTTCGCATTGCCGAAAGCCTTTCCGACGTTTTGCACGGCATTGCGCAAAAGAACGACCGCCTGGACGTCGCGGGCAAATCCTTTGCCATCAAGGGCATCGGGCTGCTTGTGCTGTTTGTAGCGGGATATCTATGGAGTGACCGTTTGTCGGTGGGGCTTGCCGGTATGGCAGTTTTTTCGTGCGCGTCCACGCTGTTGTATGACTTGACCGTAACGCGCAGACTTGCGTCCTTTCGATTCTTTGATTATCGCTCGGGATGGTTGGCTTTGGCAAAAGAGACCTGGCCGCTGTGCGCCTATTTATTCCTAAGCTCGGCAATCGTTATGCTACCGCGATTGATTTTGGAACAACGCTGTGGCGAGGAGATCTTGGGTATTTACGCTTCGGTGTTTGCCCCCGCGACCCTGATTCAAGCGGCAATGGGGTATGTTTACAATCCTTTTGCGCAACTACTTGGTGAGTACCGAGCACGCGGTGACCGCAAAGCCTTTTTGGTGCTTTCGGCAAAGATTATGGTTGCGATTGCGGCGGTTGCGGGTGTGATGGTTGCGGTTGCGTCCTTCGCGGGAAAGTTCCTGCTTGGATTGCTGTTGGGCGAGGCGATTCTGCCGCACACGGATCTGCTGATCCCCATTTTGCTGGCAATCGCGCTGATTTCGATTTTTGGCTTTTTGTGTATGCTGGCAATTGTCTTGCGTGCCTTCTTCTTCCTGCTTGTGGGATGCGCGGTGGGGCTTGCGCTTTGCGCCTTGATCACCGTGCCGATGATCGACAAAGTGGGAATGAACGCGCCGAGCTATGCTTTGATCTTGTCGGCTTTGGTTGCGTCTGTGGTATTGACCGCCGGTATTCTTCAAAAGCTGTTTCAAAGACAAAAATGATATTGAGTGGAGTTTGAAATGGAAAAACGCCTATTGATTGTGATTCCCGCATATAACGAAGCGGAAAACATTGAGCGCGTGGTGGATCATTTGATTGCCAATTATCCGCAATACGATTACGTGATCATCAACGATGGATCTCGGGACCGTACCGAGACCATTTGCCGTGAAAAGGGTTACCGTTACATCAATATGCCCATTAACGTGGGATTGACCGACGGCGTACAGACGGGTATGATGTATGCATACGAAAATCAATACGACTATGCCTTGCAATTCGACGGTGACGGACAGCACGATCCCCTGTACATTGGAGACATGCTGCGTGCGATGGATGCGTGTGATATTTGTGTGGCATCCCGCTTTGTAGGGCAAAAAAAGCCCAAGGGCATGCGGATGCTGGGCAGTAATATCATTCAATTCACGCTGAAGCTGACCACCGGTAAAACGATTAAGGACCCCACGTCAGGCATGCGAATGTTCAACCGCGTTACAATGCGCGCCATGGCGGAAAATGCCGATTACGGGCCCGAACCCGACACGCTGGCGCACTTGATTCGAAGCGGTGCCGTTGTCAAGGAGGTTCCCGTACAGATGCATGAACGGGTGGCGGGGGAAAGCTATCTCAGCTTTTCGCGTTCAATTCGCTATATGACCCATATGTGCTTTTCGATTCTGTTTATCCAATGGTGCCGCAAAAAGGTTGACCTGAAAAGAGGTGACGCAAAATGAGCCTTGTTTTGAGAATTGCGCTGATCGCGGTCTCGTTTTTGGTGATCGTATTCGTGATCAAAAAGATCCGTCGCACACAGCTGTATATTGACGATGCTATTTATTGGATTGTTTTTTCGGTTATTTTGTTTGTGCTCAGTCTCTTCCCGCAAATTGCGATTTACGCGTCCGAGCTGTTTGGCATCGAGTCGCCCGCAAACTTCGTATTCCTTTTAATCATTTTCGTTGTGCTGATCAAGCTGTTCAATCTGTCGATTGAGCTCTCGGTACAAAAGCATCGTTTGAACCGCCTGGTGCAAAAGTTGGCATTGATGAAGGTTGAAGGAGAAGATACGTTGAACCAAGAATCAAAGTGTGAATCAACCGATTTCCAACTGAAAAAATAAGAGTGATCCGCAGAGCGTATAAACCACCATATACCATCAAAGAAAAAGAGGAAACTATGAAACTGTTTACATCCACGTTGGAACAAATGATCTTTCTTTTCGCGCTGATTTTGATCGGGTACCTTGTTGTAAAGCTTGGTGTTGTTCCGAAAAACGCGTCCGGAATTCTTGCAAAAATGGAAAATAATATTTTTATTCCCGCGCTGGTTTTGGGAACTTTTTTGAAGAATTTTACGGTTGATACACTGCAAAGCGCATGGAAGCTGCTTCTCGTAGGATTTGCAATTATATTGGTTTCGATTCCGATCACCAAGCTGATCTGCAAATGTGTGACCAAGGATGACTACATACAAAAGATTTATACCTACGGATTGGTGTTTTCCAATTTCGGCTTTATGGGAAATGCCGTTGTGATGTCCCTGTTTCCGAACTATTTCACCGATTATCTGATCTTTACGCTGCCGTTCTGGACGGTGATCTATCTGGTTGGTGTGCCGCGTTGGTTGATTCCGAATGAAAACGAAAAGGGAAGCTCATCAATCAAGGATAGCCTCAAAAGCTTTCTTAATCCCATGTTTGTTTCCATGCTGGTGGGAATGATTTTGGGAATTGTGCTCAGCTCCTTGGATCTTACGCCGGATGCCGCAAATCCGTTGATGAAGGTTATCACGGTTGCGGGAGATTGCATGTCTCCTATCGCCATGCTGATCACGGGTATCACCATTGCGGGGTATCCCTTCAAAAAGATGCTCTTGAATCCGGGTATTTACGTGGTCACGGCTTTTCGCTTGCTGGTCTATCCCGCAATTGCACTTCTGGTATTTTTCTTTCTCAAGCCCTTGGCAATTCCCGAATACATCGTGGTTTGCACGGTTTGCCTGATGGCAATGCCGCTGGGACTGAACACCATTGTAGTTCCCAGCGCATACGGAAAGGATACGTCGGTTGCGGCGGGGATGGCACTGGTATCGCATCTGCTTTCCATCGGCACGATCCCTCTGATCTTTATGCTATTGCAAAACTTTGTACTGTGACTGAAAAAAGGTCGCTTCCCATGTCGGGAAGCGACCTTTTTATGTATGGAAATTACTCTTCCAATTTCATATCTCCGGGTTTGATCCACTTGATCTTATAGAGCAACTCGGAGAAGAGGAGCGAGAGAATTGCGGGAAGCACGATGCAAACCAACACAAGACCCACCCACATCATGGCACCGGGCTCGGTTCCGTCGATTACACCGATGGGGCCTACCATACCGCAAGTACCCATGCCCGCGGCAACACCGGTGCATTTGAGCTTGAATACCATTGTGGAGATCGGACCCGTAATTGCGGCGGCAAGTGTGGGAGCAATCCAGATTTTCGGATTCTTGCAGATGTTACCCATTTGAAGCATAGACGTGCCAAGACCTTGAGAAACGATTCCGCCCCAGCCGTTTTCCTTGAAGCTGGATACCGCAAAACCAACCATTTGCGCGCAGCATCCGGCAACCGCGGCACCGCCGGCCAAAAGCAGCCCCTCCTCGGTTCCGTTTGCGGTTGCGATCGCGAGTGCCGAGGGAGAGAATACCATTGCGCAGATTGCGGCACTGGAAATGGGAAGCGTCAGAACGATGCCGACGACGACCGAAATGATAATGCCCATTACAAGCGGATACACGGTTGTGACGCTTGCGATGAAGATACCAAGGAAATACATAATATAGGAAACAAGAGGGCAGAGCAACCAGGACGCGGCAAAGCCTGCGAGAATGGTTACGATCGGAGTGACCAGAATGTCAACCTTGGTCTTCTTGGAAACCAGCATACCAATCTCCGCCGCAATGATCACGGCAAAGAACGCGCCGGCAGGTCCGGCACTGTAAAAGGTGGTGCCCGCATCACCGGCACCCGTTGCTGCCCAGGTGACGATCGCGTTGTCGGAAAGCACCGCGCCCATCGCATTTGCCATTGCACCGACCGCGGCACAAGAGAAGATGACCAGCGGGTGCGCGGCAAGCTTGAGCGCGATTGCCACACCGATTGCCATACCGGTTGCGCTCTTAGCGTAGGTCGCGATTGTTCCGAGAAAATCAAGTCCCGTGTATTTGCCGACGGTGTCAAAGATCGTACCGATCAGAAGCGATGCGAACAGACCCAAAGCCATTGCGCCCATTGCGTCAATGAAATAGCGTTTTGCATACTTTTTGATAGTTTCTTTCATAATGATAGCTACCTCCTGTGATTTTTGCATTTCGAATAGCATGGAGCAAACTGAAAAACCAAGATTGCAGTTTACTAAGAAAAATAGTTTTATTGGAGTGAAAATGAGAAAAATCAGATAAATAAATCAAAAAACGCAAAAACTATACTCGGTTCATCAAACTCAGTTCTTCATCGGAAAGTGTGATCGACAAGCCGCGAAGGTTGTCCGAGAGGTGTTCAGGAGTTGCGGAAAACAGAGGAATTACCTGCGGGAATCCCTCGCAACGATAAAGATTTGTCAACCAAGCTACGACAAGAGCACTTGGGTTTACCCCTTTTTCAGACGCCATTTTGCGAATGAAATCCAATCTGGCGCCGCCTTCATATTCCTCGGGAAGCCGTTCGGGATTCTCATATGCGCCCTTGCAAAGGCAAGAATAGGAAACCAACGGCATCTTTTTCTCGCACAGGAAGCGCAATCTTTCACGGTTTACAATTTCGTTGAAGGTATATTTGGGAGCAACCGAAGCCCGTGGCTGGAGATAGGTTAGACGTTGTTGCAAAACGGTATAGGGGGTCATTTCTTTGGAGGATGCGATGACGTTTGCTTCGGATAAGCGCCACGTGTCGTAGTTGCTGGCACCGAGCGTGCGAACCTTTCCTTTTTTGACCAAGCGGTCAAATGCTTCCATCGTTTCCTCCAACGGGGTGTTGGGATCGTCGGTGTGCGCGTAATAAAGATCGATATAATCGGTTCCCAGCTTGCGCAAACTTTCGTCGATCCAATATTCGATCTGTTCCTTTTTCAGCCCAGCGCCCTTTCCGTGGCGGTCAAATCCCACCTTGGTTGCCAGCACCACGCGATCGCGGCAGCCTCTGTCCTTGAGCCACTCACCAAGCAGCGTTTCGCTTTCGTCGCCCGTTCCCGCCCAGTGCGCATAGTTGTTGGAAGTATCGATAAAGTTTCCGCCCATATCCATAAAAAGATCAAGCGTGCGGTATGAATCCTGTTTGCTTGTGGTCGTACCAAACATCATCGCGCCAAGCGCAACCTCGGAAACCTCGAGTCCGTTGGGAAGTAAAATTTTTTTCATTTTATGGTCCTTTCTTATTGGAATCGTTCAATGATATCGTTTTGCAGGCGTTCGCAAATATCAACGAATATGCCGCTATATCCTGTGACACGCACGCGGAGATCACGATGCGATTGCGGATCCTTCTTTGCTTCCAACAGGTCGGATAGCTTTGCGCACGAGACCTGTGCGTGCAAGCCACCGCGATTGAAGTAGGTTGCAAGGATCGAAGCAAACAAGCCGTGTCCCTCGTCGCCCTCGAACGGACGGGGATCGACGTCCAGATTCAACGCGCCCGAAACCAATCCGTCGTGTGGAAGAAGAAGCATGTCGTTAAACATTGCGCTCATTCCATTCACGCACGCGCCGTTGCTGGGACGTGTGTTTTGCGAAAACGGGGTGTATGCCAATCGACCGTTTGGTGTTGCGCCAAACGTTTCGCCCAGTTTCAGGTGCCACGTGTCGCTTTGCATACAGGGAACCAAAAACAGTCCCTCGCGTTCTAAGTATGGCTTGTTTTTTCGGATGACCATATCGCTTACCGCGTGTGAAAGACGCTTGACGTGATAATTCGAAAGCGGAGTATCCATGCCGTATTTATCGGCGTTTCTGCAAAGTGCCAAAACGTGGGGATAGCCTTCAAAATTGGCATCGACCGCGCACAGAAGCTCCTTCAGTGTCAGTTTCTTTTCGATCATCACCAGTTGATCAACGGCAATGAAGCAATCCACAACCGTTCCGAACATTTGGAAGGATTGCAATTGAAAATGGTATTTCGCGCTTGCCGAGAAGCACTCGCCTTTTCTGACAGAGTCTCTCAAAAAGCAATCGCTGAAAGACATCACGGAGGAAGGCTTTCTTTTGCGCACCGCCAGTTCCAGCGAATTGTGCTCCAGCTTACGGTCTATAAAATCTCCCATCGTGTCCAAAAAGCGCGTGTAAAAGTCCTCAATTGTCACAGGACGGTCGGCATGTGACAATTCTCGCATAATATTGAGAAAATCCTCGGGCCATCCGTGCGCGGTGTTCGTGCGCATATAGACAATAGAAAGCTTTTGTCGTTCTTCTTCCGAACGATAGGTATTATAGTGCCTGCTTTTGGGAGAACTGAGCATCCATGCGGCATTGTCTCCGGGGGAACACCAGTTGCAACCGAAATGCGCGTATTTTTGCGCGTCCTCTTTGGGCAGTCCAATTCGCTCAAAGGCAGATAAGACGTTTGAATCGTTGTAAAACATCATCGACGCGCTTGATAAGGCACGATCGCAGAGTGTGCGCCAGAGCGTGGGAGCGGAACGGTCCATATCCTTGACGTAACGCACTACGATTACGGGATTTTTGAACTCCGGAACGATGCATTCGGCAAATAGCTCTGTTAATTCGTTTGCCACAAGATTACCTTCCTCATCGGTTCCTGCAAGCAGTAAATACTGCGGCGCGTCAAAATTGGTGATGCGCTTGAAGGTTGTGCTGTTGGTTTCATCTCCAACCTGATGCTCGCCTCTGCCCATAATCAGATTGTGCTTGCAATAGTAGTCGGTGATGTATTCCTTTGCGCGCTCGCGCGACAGACGTCCGCTTTCCAAATCGGCTCGATAAAGGGGATACAGGATGCGGTCAAGTCTGCCAACCGTCAGGGTGGGGTTCTCGGAAATATAGGCGCAGTTGATTAGCGTAATCAGCCACAAAAGCTGAAGTGCCACTGCAAAGGAATCCGGCTTTTGAGTGGCGGCTTTTTGCAGATTGTCGGCAAGCTCGTCCATGCCGCGTGCCTTTGCCGCTTTTGCATAGCGAAGCGCATAGTCGGAAATGGCATCGTATATTTCAACCATTGCAACAAAAAATTGCTTTTTTTCCTCGGAGTCGGCAAGTTGCATGGACTCCAGCGATTGTTGCTTCAGTCCGGGCAAGCCGTATTCCACCACGGCATCCCAAGAATAGGTGCAGTGTCCCGACGCGAGAAAGGTCAGCTTTGAGGGATGATCCGGGTGTTTGATAAATGCCTGAAATTGCGCTTCTTCCGAGTCGCTCAGCTCGCGATCCACGCATCTACCCGCAATCAGGTCATAAGATGCAAGCGGAGTTGAAACTTCGGAAAGCAGCGTTGAAAGGGTTTTCGAAAAGCGCAATGGCTGGGGGAGCTCCCGATATGAGGATTTGATCCTGTCCAAGATCAAAAAGCGCTCGGCTGAGGTCGCAAACAGCGGCTTTTCGGTCAGTGCCCGTTTGACTTCTTCAATGTTTGGTTGCATGATCGATTTCTCCTTATCTCAAATACAAGGACTTTTTGAAAACATCTTTTATTTTATTATAAACTAAATTGCCGTCGAATGCAAGGGGATATGAGAATTTTTGTCGGTTTTCGGTTGCGATTGGGCAATTGAAAAGATTGTCAGAGATGTTTTGAGATGTTTATTAGATTAGAAAAGGCGATTGCTCGATACCGTTTGATAAAGAGCAATCGCTTTTTTGTTGATTGGGTGTTTTTTGAATTGGGGCAAGATCAGTTGTTTTTCAACTCATCCAGCATTGCTTTGCCGCCGCGGATGATGTTTTCCGCAACACCCGCGCGATAAGGAGAGGTGCGTGCCTCATATCCGCCCTCGTCGTATGCCGATTGCATCGGGAAGTAGCCTTCGTTTCCGTTGGTCAGAGCACAGGGAAGAATCAAATCCCAGCCCGCGGCTTCCTTGATGCCAACACCGATATCGGTGAAGGGTTCACCGGGAATCCCGAGAAGCGCGACGTTTCCAATTTTGACTGCCGTCAGATCCAACAAAAATTCCTTCGGACCATTTTCCAGACGGCACATCCGAAGCGCTTCCGCAACCACTGTGGTCAGTTCCATTGCTGTGTAGGGAATCAAATCGTCGCGTCCCGCATCGTGCAAATCTTTGTATTCGTGCGCGCGGGGCAGATCCTCGGGAGTGGGCAGATTTGCCGCAACCGGTAACTTGCGGCGCAGAATATCGATCTCGTCCACGTCAACGTAGCAGACCTTGTCATAAACCTGCAAAACCGTGCCTGCGATTGCGCGACCGACAAATCGTGCCATACCGGGGCTTTTCATTTCGTTATCAAAGCTGATTTCGGTGTCGTTCATATCGCCGCCTGCGGGATGAACGTTCGTGCTTCCCACGTCACCCTCGGCACCGTTGAAGAAAATGCATTTGACACCGTCCAGTGCTTTGTCCAGCGTTTTGCGCATCCAGCCGGGCCAGTCGGGAGACAAGAGCTCGCCGTTGATGGTATCGGCATGCAGTCCGTAGTTGACCAGCACGATCGAAGGTGCTCCCTCACGATCAAATCGCAAAACGTTGACTCGTTGGTCAAGCGTACCGATGGGATGATCGATATTGGGGTCGTTGATTGGGGGACAGGTCCAAGTGGAGCCGTCCTTCATTTTATAACGGCGGATGTATGCCACGCGTTCGGGGGCATAGCCGTAAATATATCCCATTTTTGCGGGCTTTGCATCGGCAAGCGCCAGCGTAACCGCGTCGGTAATGCGCTCACCGACAAATGCCGCATAGCGGTGGATCATTTCCTCATCGGCCGCAAAAGCCTCGGTTGGAACCAACAGACCTCCGGTGTGAGAGTGTGTAGCGGAAAGGAATACGTTTTGCGCGGGAATCCCGGTTGCGCGCTCGATCGAGGCGGAATATTGTTCGATCAGCTCCGCGTCAACACCGCAAGCGTCCACCGAAATCATGGCGATTTTTTTCTCACCGCAGATCAGCACGAGAGCGCCAACCTCCAGATCGTCAAGGATGCCCTTCGCAAAGCGCGGTACGTAATACCCGCTGACACCGATGCCGAGCGGGGGATTGATATTGACAGAGGCAAAGCCTGCTTGAAGACGGTTCATGATGATTCTCCTTTTTTAATCAAATTTGCAGATTTTACCGCCGAGCATAACGTCCTTGACGTCGAAGCGGTCGTTTACAAATACAAGGTCGGCAATCTTTCCGCACTCAATCGAGCCACGCTCGCGGTCGATTCCGATTGCGCGTGCCGGGTTGAGAGATGCCATGATGAATGCCTGCGCAATGCCGCAATTGGTGTGCGTCATGACGTTTCGACAGGCTTGATCCATCGTAATGCGGCTGCCCGCAATGCCACCGTGCGCATCGAAGTTCAAATCGGTGACGTGCGCGTATTGAGGTGGGGGAGACCCGGCAAACACCGTGGAATCGGTGATGAGCACCACACGGTGCAGTCCTTTTGTGTGAAGCAACAGGCGTTGCATATCGGGATGAACGTGCACGGCAAGCGAATCGCTGATCATCTCGGTGTAAACGTCCGGCTCCTGCCATGCGTACTCGTCGGGACCGTAGCCGCGCAGACCGCCGCCAACGGGCTGGCGACCCGTTGCGTTCATGGAGTGCGTTTGCAATCTTGGCTTGAAAGCGGTACCCAACGCGCGAATCTGATCGGGGCGCGCTTCGCTATGTCCCACGGCAAACAAGGTGTTGGGGTTGACCTGTCTTGCATATTTCAAAAAGGGAAGCAGACCCTCGCGCTCGGGGGCGATTGCCCAAACGGTTGCAAGGTCGCCCGCTTCGTCAACCAGTTGCTTGAATTCTGCGGGATCAATCGGATGTCTCCACGGGTTGATGTGCGCGTTACAGCCGTAATTGGGATTCATATAGGGACCCTCAAGATACATTCCGCGGATCGTTTTTGCTGTGGGAATCGCTGCCTTGATGGTTCGGATAGAATCAAGAAACGTGGCAAGCGGCATGGAATAATCGGGAGTGGCAAGAATCGAGGTCGCCCCATGACGGAGAAAGAAATCTGCCGCTTTTACGGGCTCGGAGCAGGTGGAAAAGCCGTTTCCACCATGCACGTGAAGATCGATAAAGCCGGGACCGACATAGGCTCCGTGTGCGTCATAACGTGTGACTCCACTCGGAATTTCGACCGTCGAGCGAGCGCCGAAATCGACGATGCGATCGTTTTGAATGACCATCACACCGTCCCAAAGGATGCCTGTTTCCAGCACGAGATTGGCATTTTCAATCACTGTAAAGTTAGATTTCATCGAAGCACTCCTTAAAAGGATTTTTCGAGTTCATTATAGCACAATCGACCGTGCTTGTCAAGCAAAACGAAGGCCTTCAAAGCAAGACTTTTCGTGCTTTTGTCATTCAAAAAAGAATCAACCGCGAAAACGGAACAAATCTTTTTCCGTTTTGAGCGTCTTTGTTGACAAACGGGAAATGATGTGGTATGCTAATAAAAACAACCTTTTTTGGAGGCACTCAAATTGTTAGCGATTATTCTGGCGATAGAAGACGAGCAAGACCGCTCCTTTGTGGATTGGATATACAGGACGTATGAAAAAAAGATGTACGTGGAGGCATTTGATATTCTGAAGCATCATGAGGATGCGCAGGATTGCGTTCATGAAACGGTGGAAAAGATCATCGATGCTTTGCTGGATTTCAAGGCGGCACAGGATATGGGGTCTCTTGGCGGCTTGGTTTTGGTCACCTGCCGCAACCATGCCTTGAATCTGTACAAGCAGAAAGCAAGAAGACGCCGCTATGTGCAGCTTTCAACCGACCGTGAGAACGGAGAATACGAGGAGGTGGAAAACCTTCCCGATGAAGCAGCAGATGTTCAAAAAATCGTAATCAGCGAAGAAACCTGCCAATACATCCAAACGCTGATCGGGGAATTGGACGAGCGATACCGCAGCGTGCTCCTTTTGAAAAGCCAAGGGCTGGATTATGCGCAAATTGCCACACTTTTGGGAATCACGGAGGAGAGCGCAAGACAGCGCATGGTGAGAGGTCGAAAGCAACTACTGGAGAAGGGAGGGAAAACGCTTTATGAACGGTAACCGATATGAAAAAATCGATCATTTGATCGCAATTGCCGCAAGCGGATATTTGCAAAAGGAAGCGAATCGCTTTGAATCGTTGGATACGAGCGCGGTGCAGTTTGACGCGACCTATTATCGCAAACGGGCTTGGGTGATTCGCAAATACCGACACCGCCCAATGCTGCAAAAGATGAAGAGGCTTGCGGTACGCGTTGCGGTTGCATTGCTGGTGCTGATTCTGCTTGCCGCATTGGCGGTTGGCTGTATTCCCGCCGTTCGAGAAGCTGTTTTCAAAGCCTTTGTGGAGTGGCAAGACGACCATTTCAAGGTATCGTTCCAACCCAATAATGGAAACGATCCCGGCTTGACCCCGCCCGCACAAACCGATGCGGGAACAGCGTTACCCACTGATACAAGCGCTGAGCCATCCGATACAAGTGTGTCGGATGTGCCGGACACCTCTGTTACAGAGCCGCCTGCTACCGAGCTTCCCAAGCCCCCCACGCAAATCGAGGTAAAGCGTAAGCCCACCGCGCTGCCGCAGGGGGTATATGAGGATGTCGTAAGAGACGGACGAGCTAATTTTATAATTGATTATTACCTGAACGAGGAATACATATTGTCGTATTCGCAAGGTTTAATAGAACGTCAGCAGGGTTATGGCGACATAACTGCAATTATTACGGATGTTTCGGTTAGCAATCACGAGGGTATATTAATTGAATATCAGAATAATTCGGTGAAAATTATCGAATGGACCGACGGTGAATACAGATATCAAATTATGTCCGAGGTTTATGGAAAAGATCAATTGATTGCGCTCGCCGAGAGTGTGAGATGATTTATGAAAAAAAGCGGAGAGCATCTTTCCGCAATACCAATTGATTTTGAGATTTGAAAGAGGAGTGTTTTTGTTCATGAAACGAATCGGTAAAATTGTATTTGTTCTTTGTGTTATGATTCTGCTGTCATGTATTTCATTCTTTGTTTCCTGCCATCAAAACGAAGTTCCCAATCCGCCTCCCGCACAAATTGAGGTGAAACGCAAGCCCACCGCGCTGCCGCCGGGGGTATATGAGGATATTTTGATGGATTCCGAGACAGGCTTAACAATTGATTATTATCTGGATGATGAATTTGTTTTGTCGTATTCGCAAAAATTAATGAATACACAAGTAAAGTATGACAACGTAAACACAAGCATTACAGAGATTGTTTTGAATGGACACTGTGGAATATTGATCGAATATCAAAATAATCCAATAAAATTTATCGAGTGGACCGACGGAGAATATAGATACGAACTTATGTCCGAGGTTTATGGAAAAGATCAATTGATTGCGCTTGCCGAGAGTGTGAGATGATTTATGAAAAAAACGGAGAGTATCTTTCCGCAATACCAATTGATTTTGAGATTTGAAAGAGGAGTGTTTTTGTTCATGAAACGAATCGGTAAAATTGTATTTGTTCTTTGTGTTATGATTCTGCTGTCATGTATTTCATTCTTTGTTTCCTGCCATCAAAACGAAGTTCCCAATCCGCCTCCCACACAAATTGAAGTGATCCGCAAGCCAACCGCATTGCCGCAAGGGGTGTATGAAGATATAGTACGGGATTCTAAGGTTAATTTAACCATTGATTATTATTTGAACCAAGAGTATATTTTCTCGTATTCACAGAAATTGATAACTGTTCAACGTGGATATGATGATACAGAAGCACAGATTACAGATGTTCAAGTGAATGAGCAAAGGGGTGTTTTGATTGAGTATCGGGACGAGCCGTTGGTTATTATCGAATGGACTGACGGAGAATACAGATATCAAATTATGACTGAGGTTTATGGAAAAGATCAATTGATTGCGCTTGCCGAGAGTGTGAAATGACGCTTGATCCATAAGCGTTTTGACAAAATAATAACCGAGCCCCTGCGCTTTTTGGATAAAACGCAGGGGCAAATTCGTTTTTTTTTACAAACTCAGGAAGTTTTTTTGTTGAAAAAGCAGAAAAAAAGAAAAAATTAAAAAAAGATGTCACAAAAAGTGATTTTGAGTTGTTATAAATAGTAGAGGGGAATTTTTATGCGGGAACAACCTTGTTGTTGTGATATGTCCACGGGCACTTCTTACAACCCAATCAACAAGAATTTGTATGTTTTAACCTATAAAAGCACATAGAATAAAAGATTTCTATGCAATTTGCTTGACAGAATTGCAGAAATATACTATAATAAAAGTAGAAGTAGGGAATTTCTACTTGACGGTTTTATTTCAAAAAAGAAAGCATGGGGCGGTTCTTGGCAGTTCTTTAGGAACGATGATATCACCTGGGGTTGGAACCACGGTCGGAGGAATTGCGGGGGCTGCAGGTGCAAGCATTGGTTATTCTTATTTGATTGAAAAACCGCTCAAACCGATTGTGAAAGGGGGGGTGCAATAATGATTCCTAAAAACGTCGAAATCTTAATAGATCGATTCAGAAAGACTGACGGTGTAAAACACTTGAGTTCTCCTCTTTATCTTGTTCTGTTTGAACTGATGGCAGGTGTTGCATCCGGAAGACTGTTTTTGAAAAAAGCATGGTTTTCAGCCTTTTTATCAGCGCTGATTGTGGTTACGATCTTTGTGCTATGGATTGTACAGTTTTCGTCAAAAGAAAAAAGATCCCTTGTTCTGTTTTTTACGTTTGGTGTTGTGGGATATGGGATGACGGTTGATGTGGTGCATAGCCCACATAATTCTGTTTTAACGCAGTTTTTTGTTACAGTGCTAACAGTTGGATTATTGTTTGTCGCGGGTTTCGTCTTTCGCATATTATTGAACCGCTTAAGCGATTCTCCTCAAAAGGTGAAACCTTTGACTACGGGGCTGTTGTTTTCAATTGTCATATCGGTTAGTTCGGTTGTTGGTATATTGACAAGCATCTTGGGGGAAAATAAAATCTTTTGGCTGATTGGAGCAATTTTTTGTCTTTTGTTTGGGGTAGCAACTTCGGTATACGGTGCGTTTATGTTATACTATTTGAGAAAGTATAGTTGAGGGACAAAGACACAGAAGGCACAGGTAACGCTCCCTTGTGTTACCCCCGTCAGGTCGCTGACCTGACGGGGGCAGAGAGAGGATTTCCTCTGAAAACAAAAAACAGAAAGGAGTCTATTTTATGAAACGATTTATGATTCTTACTATTCTTCTGCTATTTATGGTTGGATGCGTGGGCTGTAACAACCAAACACCGCCCGATGTGACAGACCCCATCACGGATCCAACCGCAGATCCAACTACGGAACCGACGACAGATCCATCCACAACAACCGATCCGAGCTTGTACGAAAACAATGCTAGGGTTTATGTAAAAGGGGTAGAATTGCTTTCGGAGCGCAACTATTTCAACGAGGAACTCTATGAGTATGAACTTCCGTTTTTGGCGATTATGAAGGCTTTGGGTTCCACGGTGGATTGGCAAAATGATGAGAAAGTGGTAATTGTATATGACGACATCACGTATATATTGAATCCTACCGATGGGACAATTATCAGAGATGATGTTGATGTGAGTGTGACGGGTTCATTATTTGTTGATGCTCCGGGTGGAATCAATAGAAAAAAATTTTTTATCTTGGATCAGGAGTTCTATATTGATATAAATATGGCTATTGGCTTCTTTTCATTTGGTATGAAATATCCGGATGCGATTGGGGTTGGATGTGATATCGAATATGAAACACGTGAGGTTTTTATAGGAGAAAATCTTCTTAAATGACCAAGAACACAGGTGACAGTTCTCTGTGATCCTGCCCCCGTCAGGTCACTGACCTGACGGGGAAGCCCCAAAGGACAAGCCCAAACCGCGTACACCTACACCTACAACAGCCTTGGCAATCTGTTTTCGGTGGAAGACCACGAAAGCGGCGAAGTCACGGTGTTTGATTACGACATGACGGGACGTTTTGTCGGCTCGCAAGTATACGACACCCAAACTTATAAAACGTGCTATGATTCCCACGTGAAATACGACGAAGATTCGCGCGTGCGCAAGATCTCGTATCAGGCACAATATAAGTATGGTACGTTGGATAAGTCGGCTTTGGCACAGCAGGCTTACACGTTTGGTTACAGCAATGCCACAGGTAATTTAGAAACGCTCACGTTTGCTGACAATGCGGGGCTTACGGGCACGATGTCGCTGGCATACAATTCGTTTGGAATGACGACCGAAAGAAGCTGGAACTTTGCGCAAAGCGGAAACACGGTGCATCAAAGCAGTCAGCAATACGAATACCAAACGGTAGGCGACAACCAAACGGCACTTGTTTCGAAATTGACGGTGCAAATAGAAGAACACGATCCTACCAACAACACAACAACCACTACCACCACCAAATATGGGTTTGTGTATGATGCAAACGGGAATATCACAAGAATTACCGATGGCACTCCAATGTATAGTTTTAATGTCGATCAAATCACTTTGTATCGCTATACGTATGATTTGCAAGGGCTTTTGGTTCGCGAAGATAACCGCCCGAAAAATGCGTCGTATACCTACGATTATGATTCGGCAGGCAACCTTTTGCGTAAACAGGTATATGAATTCACTTGCGGAGAACTCGGTTATCCGATTTCTACGAAAAATTATATTTACGACAATGCTACCTGGGGCGATTTGCTGACCGAAATAGGCTCGGATTCGATCGAGTATGACGAAATCGGAAATCCGACAATTTGGGGACAAAAGAACGAGGATAACATCTGGTACAATGGTGCGATTCTCGAGTGGCAAGGGCGGCAGTTGCAAACTTTCCAGCCGTTCAACGAGTACGACGACGGGATGGGGGATATGTACTATCCCGTACAGTTTGAATACAACGATGAGGGCATTCGAACCCGCAAAGTACAGGATAGCGAAGATCACGAGTATATCCTCGATGGTAGCAAGATTGTCGGAGAGTGGATTCATAATCGGACGATCTTAATCCTCTACATTTACGATGAAGTTGGCAGTCCGATCGGCATGAAAATGCGCACTGCAAGTCAAACAAAAGGCGTATTCGATGAATACTTCTTCGAGAAAAACTTGCAAGGCGATATCGTTGCGGTTTACAACTCCGAGGGCGAAAAAATTGGAACCTACACCTACGATGCTTGGGGTAACTTTACCGTTACAACAACGTCAACCAATATAGCCGCCGAAAGCAATGTTGTAAGGACATATAATCCGTTCAGATACAGAGGATACTATTACGACGTTGAAACCGGGCTCTATTATCTGCAAAGCCGTTATTACAATCCCACTTGGGGAAGATTCATTAATGTTGATCACTGGGTCGTAATGCAAGCGACACCTTTTGATTTAACCGATAAAAATCTGTTTGCCTATTGTGACAATAATCCAGTTGTAAGAATTGACAGCGATGGTCAATTTTGGGATTATGTTTTAGATATTGGATTCCTTATTTGGAGTGTAGTTGATGTTATTAATGATCCAGGAGATTGGAAAAATTGGGTAGCGTTGGGTGTTGATGTCGTGTTTGCCGTGGTTCCGTTTGTGCCAAGTGGAGTAGGTCAAGTAATTAAAGCAGGAAACAAAATTGACAATGCCTTGGATGTTGCAAATGCAATCAACAAAGTTGATAATATTCAAGATATAGCAAAAGTTACGATGGTTGGGCGAAAGATGGACAGAGTTACAAACACCGCGAAACTCATTGGTAAAGCAGACAATTTGTATAAAGTGTGGAAAGGGTATGATAGGACTGCTACGGGAATAAAAAAAATCGCCCATAATGGCTATTCAATGTTTCATAACGGCAGGTGGCTTTTGGGGAAACTACGACAGGGGTATACAGTAATTGATATAGGGCTTTCAGTAACAACAAAAGGTAGAGGATTATGGTACGGAACAGAAAGGGTTGTTTTAGGTTTGTGGGAAACTCGCAACATTTGGAAGTTACCAATTAATTACTATTTTTGAGGAGTTTTTTATGAATATAGAGGAATTGTTTGATTTCCTTAGGAAGGATTTTAATCTTTCCTATAGGTATCAAGAGTTTGCTAACTGTTATGGAGGCAATTGGATAGTACAAACACATAGTTTTTATAATGATAGTGGTTGTTTTACCATCTATATTGAAATTCAAAGGGGGATTGATTTTTGGTACTCTTCTAGATTTAGTACAGTACGTGAAGAGTTGTGTGAAAAAGAAATTGATGTTTCTTCAATAGAACCACAAATTTGGGACAAAAATGCAAGATTTTGGATCTTTAAAAATCCGTTTTTTTGGTGGAGCGATAATAGGGTACTACACACTCTTGCGGAAGTATTAAAAGTGCATTTGGTTTCTAACAACGAATTTTTTGGAATTCATTTGTAAAGAACACAGGTAACGCTCCCTTTTGTTAACCCCGTCAGGTCGTTGACCTGACGGGGAAGCCCCTTAAGGCAAACCTACAGCTACGGCAACGCAACCTGGGGAGATCTGCTGACAGGTGTTGGCTCCGATTCGATCGAATACGATCGCATCGGAAACCCGACGATTTGGGGACAGAAAAACGAGGACGGTATTTGGTTCAACGGTGCACTGCTTGAATGGCAGGGCAGAGAACTGCAAAGCTATCAGTCCTTTTATGAGTACGACGATGGCTCGGGTTCCATGTCCTATCCCGTTTACTTCAAGTACAACGACGAGGGAATCCGCACCTACAAAGAGCAAGATGGCATCGATCACGAGTATATCCTCGATGGTAGCAGAATCATCGGCGAGTGGATTTATAATCGGACGATCTTAATCCTCTACATTTACGATGAAGTTGGCAGTCCGATCGGCATGAAAATGCGCACTGCAAGTCAAACAAAAGGCGTATTCGATGAATACTTCTTTGAGAAAAACTTGCAAGGTGATATTGTTGCAGTTTACAACTCCGAGGGTGAAAAGATTGGCACCTATACGTATGATGCTTGGGGAAATTGCACTGTTACAACAACGTCAACCAATATAGCCGCCGAAAGCAATGTTGTAAGGACATATAATCCGTTCAGATACAGAGGATACTATTACGACGTTGAAACCGGGTTGTATTATCTCCAAAGCAGATATTATAATCCTGCATGGGGACGTTTCATCAATGCGGATGGTGCGATCAATGCGAACGGAGATCTGATTGGATACAATCTGTTTGCATATTGCAGCAATAGCCCTGTGGTGCACAAGGATGACAGTGGATACATCATTGACACCATTTTTGATGTAGTTTCGCTTGGATTCAGCATATACGACGTATGCACCAATCCGGATGACCCATGGGCGTGGGTAGGCTTGGCGGCAGACGTTGCATGCTTGGTTATCCCGTTTGCAACCGGTGGTGGACTGGCTGTAGATGCGCTTTCTAAAGCCGATGATGTCGTTGACTTTTGTCGAGCAGCAGACACTGTTGACGATATCGCTGATGCGACAAGGGCGGGGGCTAATGTAGTAGATGCCTTTAGTGATGCGGGAAAAGGATTTGACTCCTATAAACAGTTGAAAAATTATATTGGTTCTCCTGGGGAAGGCAATGAATGGCATCATATTGTAGAACAATGTCAAGTTTCAAAATCGGGATTTAGTTCTCAAATGATTCAGAACACAAATAATATTGTAGCGATTGACAAAAATACACATCGAGCAATAAGTGGCTATTATTCCAGCATACAGATTTTTACTGAGGGAAAGTCGGTACGTAATTGGCTTGCTGGACAAAGTTTTAGCTTCCAGTATCAGTTTGGGCTTGATGTTCTTGATGCATTAAAGTGAGGTGTGGATAATGAAAAATTATTATGATTTGTTTGTAGAATTGTCTTTGCAACAATGTACGAAAAGTGATTATTTAGATAAAGCGAAAGTCAAGGTTCATAATAAGGCTTCAAAAAAAATTAAAGAATTACAAGCTAAAATCAAAGAAACAGGCAATTTGGAGATATTAAATTTATTGCTATCTCACGAGGATGATCGAGTGAAAATAAATGCAGCTTCAACGTGTTTACAGTTCAATGTTTATATGAATGAAACCATCCATGTGTTAAATTCCATAGTCGCTAATTCAGATGACGAAACGATTCGTTTCTCTGCAAGAATGCTATTAAAAAATTTTTAAAGAACACAGATGACGCTCCCCTGTGCCACCACTCCCCGTCAGGTCATTGACCTGACGGGGAAGCCCCTTAAGACAAAACTATACCTACGGCAATGCTACTTGGGGCGACTTGTTGACCAAAGTGGGCTCGGATTCGATCGAATATGACAAGATCGGCAACCCGACGATTTGGGGACAGAAGAACGAGGACGGTATTTGGTTCAACGGTGCGCTACTTGAATGGCAAGGACGTGAGCTGCAAAAGTATCATCCGTTCACCGAGTACGATAATGGAAGCGGGGAGATGTACTATCCCGTTTACTTCAAGTACAACGACGAGGGAATCCGCACCTACAAAGAGCAAGATGGAATCGATCACGAGTATATCCTCGATGGTAGCAAGATTGTCGGAGAGTGGATATACAACAGGACAATTCTGATCCTGTATATCTACGATGAAACAGGTTCTCCAATCGGCATGAAGATGCGCACTAGCTCGCAAGCAGAAGGAGTATTCGATGAATACTTCTTCGAGAAAAACTTGCAAGGTGACATCGTTGCAATCTACAACGCAAGCGGCGCCAAAATCGGCACGTATACCTACGACGCGTGGGGCAACTTCACGGTTACGGCAAGTGGCAGCGACACAGAGAAAGCGATTGTAAACACGTATAATCCATTCCGTTATCGCGGATACTACTACGATGTCGAAACCGGGCTGTATTATCTCCAAAGCAGATATTATAATCCCGCTTGGGGACGTTTCATCAATGCAGATGCCATTTCCTATTTGGGTGCAAATGGGGATTTGCAGGGATATAATTTGTTTGCATATTGCTCGAACAATCCTGTATCTTATGAGGATCCGCAAGGAACCTTTCTTGGAACAATTATTGGTGCAATTGGTGGAGCTATAGTTGGTGGAATTTCCGCTGCTGTTAAAGGCGATAATATTCTAGCGGGAATTAGCATTGGAGCTGCTACAGGTGCAATCGCTGGTCTTGCAGTTGATATTGCAGTTGCCACTGGTGGTTTAGGGGGGATTGCAATTGCTGCAGTAGGTGGTGCATTGTCAAGCAGTTTGAACTATTGTGCAACAGAAACGGTGAACGGGCGAGAGATAGATCCAAATCAATTGATTCAAGAAGCTACGCTTGGGGCTGCGTTTAATGTACTATCCTTTGGAGTGGCAGGAGGATCTACAGTTAAAGCAACGGGGTCATTGATAAAAAATATGGTTGCCAATGCCCAAAGCACTGTTTTAGCCAATACAACTAGGAGCATAGCGGGTGGAGTTGTATTTAAATCTACTAAAGATGTAGTGAAAAACATTACAAAAAATCTTTTAGTTGAATTTGGTTTGTATGGTGCAACTGCTGGAGGTCAAATTTTGTTTTCGGAGGAACTAACAGCTTTAAGATGAAAAAACGAATTTTTTTAAACAAATCGTTGCTTTTAGCAGGTGTTTTTTATGTTCTTTTGTGTGAGTTGCTATGTTTTGTCGCCATATTTTATTGTTGGAATTATAATACAAAGAATTCAGAATCTGAAAAGATTCAAATATGTGTTACATTTTTAGTAATTGCATTGGCGATGGTAGGCGCGGCTTTTCTTTGTTGGCCTCGCTGGTTTACCTATATTAGTTTTACAGAAAAAGGCTATGAGTTAAAAACTGGGTTCAAAAAGAAACGTTTGATACCTTACCATCAATACAGCATTTATTTAGCACACTATTCTCATTTCGGTAGAAAGATTGAATTTATTGTATTCTCAAAACAAAAATTAAGTTCAGTAGATCTAAGCAATGTTAATGCTTTAAAAAATACTGATGAGTTAATTAAAATAAAAATGACGAACAAAAATCTATTAGCCCTAAAAAATCATTTGCCGAGTGCTGTAATGTTTCGGTTGGACAAAATATTGAAATCGCGTAAATGATTTTTTTGAATTCAAAGGAGTATGGTATTAGACAAACCATTAAAGGAACATATGAGAATGCTTCTCTGCATCTTCCCCCGTCAGGTCGCTGACCTGACGGGGAAGCCCCCGGGGACAAGCCGCAAAACTACACCTACGGAAATTCCACGTGCGGCGATCTGCTGACGGGTATTGATTCCAATACCATCGAATACGATCGGATAGGAAACCCAACCATTTGGGGACAAAAGAATGGAACCGTTTGGTATAACGGGGCGAATCTCGAATGGCAGGGAAGAC
>SVST01000018.1 GCA_015064155.1 Oscillospiraceae bacterium
TGGAAAAGATCAAGGCAATTCGTGAAATTGTTTTAGAACGAGAAAAAACAATAAACAAAATGCTTGATTTCTACTTAAAATTATATCAAGATTTAGAAAAAGACGAAAAAGAATAAGGCATCTTTTTTGTCAACACGCCTCAAAAAGAGCAGGACACGCGTTGCGTGTCCTGCTCTTTTTGGAGGCGCCACCCGGCACCGACGCCAAAGGCGTAGCGGGATCCGGTTCGCCTTGCCGCCGAAGCACCCCGATCGGGGTGCTTTTCGTTTTGGAGCCGTCGCTCGCTGACGCGAACCGACAGCGCCGAGCAAACGCAGGCGATAAGCTACGACTATGCGACCGGTGCGGACGTCACCCAGATAACGGAAGGAGCAAGCATCCCTCCCGAGACGGTGGGTGGTGCAAGTATCGAAAAACGAATAAAGGGCGGGACACATTATAAACAAAAGTGTCTCGCCTTTTCAATATCGTGTTATCTGTACCTTTGGGGATTGTCGGTCTCACCAAGTAAATAATCTATACTTGTATTATAAAATCGAGCAAGCTTAATGAGTATTGTGGTGGGAATGTCATTTTCCCCGGTTTCATATTTCGAGTATCCTGTTTGTGACATATCAAGTATTTTTGCAATTTGAGTTTGATTCATATCCTTATCTTCTCTTAAATCACGTATTCTATGGTATTTCATAAAGGCCCCCATTAAATGTTTTACAAAAAAAATATAAATTAATCTGATTTAGGGTATTGACTTTTAACCTGAAATAGGTTATAATATACTTGGATTTCAAAATCCAGACACAATAAGTGAAATTTTGATTTCTAATTACTATTAAATTTATGCTTTTGAAAGGGGTTTACAATTATGGCCGCAGATTGGAACGATATCAAGTATACTTTGAAGAGTCCCGAACAGGAAAAAGAAGAACGCAGAGAAGCTAAGGAGAGAAAAAAGGAAGAGGAAGAAGACAAATATTTATATAAGCTTGTGCCCACTCAAAGATGGCATTACGCAACTCTTTGGAGCTATGAGTGGCGAAGAATGTATAAAATGATGGGTTGGAAAAGCTGTGGCTATGTGACCAGTAATAATGTAGAAACAACAAACACCGGAGAATATTATCTTGAAAAAACTTCGGCAACAACCTATAATATAAAAGAAAAGCAGACAACAACATCAACACATACAACGTACGGAAACAGGATCAAAGTCCCTAAGGACCAAATAACCGATATGGAAGGTTACTTGAAGTTAGTGAAAGAAGTAGAAGATTTCTTATGTGAAGCAGAAGAAAGTTTTGGAAGCAAAATTGTCCCTTCATATTTCAATCCATCGTTAAGGTTCCTGGTTATGTTGAGTAATAATCGTAGATTGTTGCCTATGCTGTTGATTATTACATGGATCGGTGCTCCCCTGTATCTTATGTATTTGATTTATAAGTCACTTACATTTGATGTAAAATACGCAAAATATCGTCCATTAGCTAAGGCATACGAGGATAAGGTAAAAGACTTTAACGAAAGACTTAAAAAAGTTTCAAAATTTTAATAAACTTTAATTTTACTTGACTTTTTAGAATACGTGACAAACTTGAGGACACACCCCTCAATAAAAGGAACCGGCCTACATAGGTCGGTTCTTTTTTGATCGGAAAGATATGACGTATTTTCCCGATTACGGTAGCGGATCGGGGATATATCTAATTCCTTTGCGTTTGTAAAGGCGAACCGCCACAGGCGAGGATACTGATCCATACGCCACACCGGTAGTTGCGAAAAACTTTTTTGTTTCGCCTTTACAAGTCGAAAAAAATCTGTTATAATTGCGGTGTACAAAACATGTTAGGAGGAAAGTGATGTCTTTAACGCTCTCTAAAAACGCTATCACATCTTTTTGCGGAGATATTCTGCCGCTTCATCTTGGATTTGACGGAGAACATCACAACCGTCTTTCAAATGCTGATATAACCTGGGAGGTGGATTCCGACTGCGTTGCCATCCGCTCCTTTTCGGGCAACACCGCCGTTTCCCATTCAACCTGCGGAATGGCAATCGACATCAATGCAAAAGCAATCGTGGCGTGCTCTCTTTCGGGTATGACGGCAAGAATGGTTTCCCGTTTCCGCGCTCCCGTTGAGATTATCGGTCTTACAACCAACGAAAAAACCTGGAGAAAGCTGGCGCTTTCCTGGGGCGTCACTCCCGCGATGTGTGAAACCTTTACCTCTACCGACGTCTTGTTTTATACCGCCAAAAAGATCGCCTCCAAGGAGCTGGGGTTGACCAAAAAGGATAAGATCGTTATCACGGGCGGAGATACCACCGGTCACTCGGGAAATACCAATTTGATTAAGATCGACGAAATTTGAAGAACTGACAGTTCCATACAATCGGTTACAAATATAGGAGAGGCACTATGAAGCTTGCATCAACAACAGGTGATTTTTACGGATATACGGGTTCTCAAGCCAAGTCTTTGGAATTGCTCCGAGAAGCGGGCTTCCATTATGCCGATTACAATTTCGGATGCGATTACAGCCAAAGAACCGGTGTTTTTTCTGCTGACTATGAAAAACATTTCGAAGAGATTTCTCTTGCCGCCCGGGAAATCGGCATCAAAATGATCCAGGCGCACTCCCCGATGGGTGACCCGATTGCAGACGACAACGCGCAATTTATCAAGGATACCATCCGTTGTATCGATGCCTGCGGTGCATGGGGAATTCCAAACCTTGTGGTGCATTCGGGCTATCTGCGCGGCATCTCCGTCGAGCAGACCTTTGCCAAAAACAAGGAGTTTTACATGCCGCTGTTGGAAGCGGCTGAAAAATACGGGGTCAACATTTTGGTGGAAAACTTCAACAAGATGTGTATTCCGAATCTGTATTGGATCGACAATGCGCCCGATCTTTTGGCAATGGTGGAATCCATCAATCATCCCCTCTTCCATGCCGTTTGGGACACGGGTCATGCCAATATGCAGGATATGCCTCAGGACGAAGCGTTGCGTCTGCTCGGCACTCACGTCCGTGCACTGCACGTACAAGACAATTTGGGTGACAAGGACTCTCACCTGGTGCCGTTCCTCGGAACCATGAATTTGGATTCCGTCATGAACGGACTGCTCGACATCGGATACGACGGATATTTCACCTTTGAGGTAGGTAAATTTTTCTTGCCTGCCGACAAGCGTCGTCCCTATACGCGCGACACTCGGCTTGCCAACGCACCGCTTGATCTTCGCCGCGCCTTTGAACGCTATCTTTACGAGCTTGGAAAATGCGTGCTGGAAGCGTACGGCTGCTACGAAATATAACCGTACCCACTAAAAAACGAAAGGAAAAAGGAACGAAAAATGCTTCTGATCAAAAACGGAACCATCAAAACCATGGCAGGCGAAGACCTTGAAAACGGCTGTGTGCTGATCGATGACAACGGAAAAATTGCGTACGTTGGTACGAACGTCCCGGAAATCGACGGCATGACGGTAATTGATGCCGAGGGACGGTTGGTAACACCCGGCTGCGTGGAGGCACACTGCCACATCGGCGTCAGTACCTCGAAAATGCGCTGGGAGGGTGCGGATTCCAACGAAAAATCCGATCCCATTACACCGCAAATGCGCGCCATTGACGGCATCAACCCCATTGACGAAACCTTTTCGCTGGCAATTCAGCACGGCGTTACCTCGGCTTGCACGGGACCCGGCAGTGCCAATGTTGTAGGCGGAACCTTTGCAGCCATCAAGCTGGTTGGAAAGCGCGTGGACGATATGGTCATCAAAAACCCCGTTGCCATGAAGTGTGCCTTCGGAGAAAATCCGAAAGGCTTCTTTGGACAAAGCGGAAAGGCTCCCGTCACCCGCATGGCAACCGCCGCAATGCTGCGTGAATTGCTGTTTAAGGCAAACCGCTATCTTGCAGACAAGGAAAAAGGAAAAGAGCCGGCATTTGACATGAAGCTGGAGGCAATGATCCCCGTTTTGAAAAAGGAGATCCCCCTGAAGGCGCACGCACATCAGGCGGACGACATTTTTACGGCGATTCGCATTGCCAAGGAATTTGACGTCAATCTGACGCTCGACCACTGCACCGAGGGCTCGTTGATCGCAGAGGATCTGGCAAAAGAGGGCTACCCCGCTTTTGTGGGTCCCTCCTTTGGAAGCAAATCGAAAATCGAGCTGGCAAACAAGACCTTTGCAACCCCCGGTGATCTCCACAAAGCCGGTGTACCGATCAGTATCATCACCGATGCTCCCGTAACACCGTTGGAGCGTCTTACTCTGTGCGCGGCTCTTGCGATGAACGCGGGACTTCCTTACGACGAGGCATGGCGCGCAATCACGATCAACCCAGCCCGTCAAACCGGAATCGGCGACCGCGTGGGAAGCTTGGAGCTTGGCAAGGACGGTGACGTCGTCATTTGGAATAACGACCCCTTGACCACCATCGGAGCCGATGCGTACATAACCGTGGTGGACGGACAAATCGTATACGGTGCGCAAAACTGCACGGCTTAACCCCCCAAAAAGCGCGTTTTTTAAACCGTTTGTGAATGAATTTCAAGAAAGAAAAAAGATCGGTTCTCACGGAATCGATCTTTTTTACGTTCCTTTGAAAAAAATCTCTTGCAATCCGTGAAAAAGTATGGTACAATGAAATCGGCAAGCAAAGCCAAATTCATGCTTTAGGAGAATTTAATCATGGCAAATCGTTTTATATCCAATGCCGTTTCCTATCACGGAAAGGGCGCAATTCTGGAAATCCCCGCAATCGTTGCAGCCAAAGGCTTTAAAAAAGCATTTATCGCAACCGACCCCGATCTCGTTAAGTTCGGTGTTACCGCAAAGGTGACCGATATTTTGGACAAGAACGGTATGGCATACGAAATCTACTCGGATATCAAGCCCAACCCCACCATTGAAAACGTACAAAACGGTGTTGCGGCATACAAGGCATCGGGTGCCGACTACATGATCGCCATCGGCGGCGGCTCCTCCATGGACACCGCAAAGGCAATCGGTATCATCATCAATAACCCCGAATTCGCAGACGTGCGCTCCCTGGAGGGTGTCGCCCCCACTAAGAACCGTACCGTTTACACCATCGCCGTTCCCACCACCGCAGGTACTGCGGCTGAGGCAACCATCAACTACGTTATCACCGACGTAGAGCGCAAGCGCAAGTTCGTTTGCGTAGACGTAAACGATATTCCCGACGTTGCCGTGGTCGATCCCGACATGATGGCAACCATGCCCAAGGGACTCACCGCCGCTACCGGTATGGATGCGCTGACCCACGCAATCGAGGGCTACACCACCCGTGCGGCTTGGGCTCTTCCCGACTGTTTGAACCTGGAAGCAATCCGCCTGATCGCAAAGAGTCTGCGCGGCGCGGTTGAAAACGATCCCGAGGGACGCGAGGGCATGGCTCTCGGTCAGTTCGTTACCGGCATGGCATTCTCCAACGTCGGTCTTGGCATTGCACACTCGGTTGCACACACGCTGGGCGCGGTTTACGACACGCCTCACGGTGTTGCATGCGCAATGATGCTCCCCATCGTAATGGCATACAATGCAGATTGCACGGGCGAGAAGTACCGCGCAATTGCCGAGGCAATGGGCGTTGACACCACCGGCATGGATCAGGCAACCTACCGCAAGGCTGCCGTTGACGCGGTTCGTCAGCTGAGCATCGACGTGGGCATTCCCACCAAGCTTGCAGCTCTCAAGGAAGAGGACATCCAGTTCCTTGCAGAATCCGCGTATGCCGATGCCTGCGCACCCGGTAACCCCAAGGAGGCATCCTTGGAGGATATCAAGGGTCTGATCCGTCAGCTCATGTAATCCGATTTGAATTTACAAGCCGATACGGGACGTTTCCGTATCGGCTTTTTGATTGGAAATTTCAAGAAATCGATGCGGAACATATACACATCCCACATACGTCAAAAGGCTTGACAGTCAGATTCATTTATGCTATACTAAAGCAACTTCGATCAGAAAGGGGTACCGACATGGAGCATCAATTTCAAGGAGCTTGGATATCCAATCAAGAGCTGGCAAGCCTCTCTCCGCGCAACGTCTTTTATCGGCAGCTGGAAAGAGTCGCATTGGATTGCTCGGCACATCGCAACCAACACGTCTTATTTCGAAAAACCTTTTCCTTGAATCGTCATTTTTCCTGCGCAAAGCTTTATATTTCAGCAGACGATTATTACAAGCTGTACGTCAACGGAAAATTTGCGGGACAAGGCCCTGCCCCGTCCTATCATTTCCGCTACAACTACAACGAAATCGATCTGACCGATTTTTTAAAGGACGGAGAAAATCTGATCGCAGTACACACGCTCTATCAAGGCTTGATCAACCGTGTATGGCAAAGCGGTGACCTGCGCCACGGGATGATCTGTGATCTGGTCATCGACGGAGATACGGTGGTGTCCTCCGACGAAAACTTCTGTGTTGCATCTCATACCGCCTACAGTGAGCTTGGCGTTACGGGAAAGCATCAAACACAATTTTTGGAGCGTTACGATTCAAATGCACCGGAGGTAGGCTTCGAACAGCCCGACTTCGATGACTCCTGTTGGGTCCCCGCGAGCATTTGCCGCTTTGCCGATCACACGCTTCTGCCGCAAAAAAGCAAAATGCTGACCTTTGAAACAATTCCCCCGCGGAGCATCCGAAAATGCGGTGACAGCGTCTTGTATGATTTTGGTGCCAACTATGTCGGCTATCTTTCCATAACCGCAAAGGGAAACAACAAGGACCGTATCCAAATCCGTTGCGGGCAGGAATTAAACAACGACGGCACCCTTCGTTTTGAACTTCGCGCCAACTGCAAATATGAAGAAGATTGGATTCTTTCGGGCGAAACCGACCGTTTGGATTGGTTTGATTATAAAGCCTTTCGTTATGCCGAGCTGACTCTTCCCGCAACCGCCGAGGTTTTCGAGGTTTCACTCCATGCACGTCACTATCCGTTTTCCTTGCAAACGCATCTAAAATCGGAATATGCCGACAATCCCGAGCTGCTTCGCATTTGGGATCTGTGTATCCACACGCAAAAATACGGAGTCCAGGAGGTCATTCAAGACTGCATGGATCGCGAAAAGGGATTTTATCTGGGCGATGGCTGTTACACGGCTCTGACCAATCTGATCTTAACGAGTGATGATTCGATGCTGCGCAAGCTGATCGACGATGCCTTTTCGACCTCGCGTATCACCGATACCCTGCTGACCTGTATGGATTGCTCTTTCATGCAGGAGATCGCAGAATTCCCCCTCATTCTGATCGATACCGTCCTTTGGCATTACCGTTACACCAACGACATCAATTACCTGAAAGAAAATTACGACCAATCGGTCAAGCTACTGCAGGCCTACCGCCGATCGTACGAAACCGACGGGCTGTTGCGCAATCTGGACAAATGGTGCGTGGTCGAATGGCCCGCAAATTTCCGACACGGCTATGACGTCGATCTTTCACAGGGAGAGATCTGCCGCGAGTCACACGTTGCCATCAACGCCTATTACCTGCATGCCATTCAAACGGTTAACAAAATGGCAAAAATATTGGATCAGCCGATCTACCGAGAGGAAGCACCTCTTTTGGAAGCCTTTTACAAAACCTTTTACAATCCCGCACGCTTGCTGTTCCGTGACGGTGAGCATACCGAACACGTAAGTCTTGTGGGAAACAGCTTTGTATACGGCTTTGGGCTTTATCCGTCAGAAGACTGCCGCCAAGCGATTCTCTCACTTTTCGATCCACACGGCATCAATTCACTTTCGATGTTTTGCACCTTCCCAATGCTTTGCGGGTTCTCTCGCGACGGTGAAAAGGAGCGCTTACGCACAGCACTTTTGAACGACGGTGCGTGGAAACGGATGCTTCGCGAGGGTGCTACCTCAACCTTTGAAAGCTGGGGCATGGACACCAAGTGGAATACCTCACTGTTCCACCTCACCATGAGCTATGCCGCGCTGTTCTTGGCGGACATAGACTTGAAACAAATCCTCGCTTAAACCATGCCCATCTGAAGACGAAAATGTTTCGTACTTTTTTGCATTGACTTTCGAAAAACACCGTGTTATAATGATTCTACTACAAAAAAAGGAGAATCCGATATGACACAGATCCAAATTGATTTCAACCAACCCTTGAAAAAGATCAAAACCATGCACGCTATGGGGCAGCCCCCTTTCGCAGGTGGATTTCTCTCGTTTGATTTTTCGCATATGCGGCATCTGCAAAGTGCACACGTTCCCTTTTCGCGCTTGCACGACGTGGGCGGGCTGTACGGCGGCTTTCGTTTTGTAGATATCCCCAACATTTTCCGCGACTTTGATGCCGACGAAACCGACCCCGCGTCCTATGATTTTGCGTTCACCGACGTTCTCCTGGAAGCTATGGCAGAATATGATCTGAAGCCGATCTTCCGCCTCGGCGTGACCATTGAAAACCAAATGCACATCAAGGCATACCGCATTCATCCGCCCAAGGACTTCTCTAAATGGGCACGCATCTGCGAGCACGTCATCCGTCACTACAACGAGGGCTGGGCAAACGGCTACCGCTACGGCATCGAATACTGGGAAATCTGGAACGAGCCCGAAAACGGCCCGACACCGCAGGACAATCAGATGTGGACGGGTACCCCCGAGCAATATTTTGAATTATACGACGTGACCGCAAAGCATCTCAAGGCTTGCTTTGGCGACACCATCAAAGTGGGCGGCTACGGCTCCTGCGGCTTTGGAATCATTGCGTTTGAACCCGAAAAATTCGGCTACGATATTCCCCGCCGTCCGTGGGATGAAGCCAAAGTAAAACGCTACAGATTCCACGTAGAATTTCTGCATGGCTTTCTTGCTTATATCAAAGAGCATCATTCTCCCATCGATTTCTTTTCTTGGCACTCCTACTCCACCGTGGAAAGAACGCTCGTCATGGACGACTTTTTGCACAGAACCCTGACCGAATACGGCTACGGAAATTTGGAAACCCATTTGAACGAGTGGAACAATGCAAACGGCAACGATAAATTCGGTACGTCGCTTGCCTCTGCCTCGGTTGCCGCCATGATGTGCGCGATGCAGAACGCACACACCGATATGCTGTGCTACTACGATTCGCGTCTGCAGGCATCCGCTTTCGGCGGCTTGTTCGCACCCCTTACCTACCAACCGGTTTGTACCTACTACTCGTTCCTTGCGTTCGGCGAGCTTTACACGCTCGGCACGCAGGTTGCTTCAAGCACCGACGATAAGGAAATCTATACACTTGCCGCAACAGACGGAGAGAAAAAAGCGATTATGATCGTCAATACCGCCCGGGAAGCGCGCGAATTGACGGTCAACGTCGATGGCAGCTGGACGGTTTCTTTGATTGACCGCGAGCATTTGCTCACCGAAACCGACCTCTGTGCCCAACGCTTTACGCTTCAACCCAATCAGGTTGCATTTTTGACCCAATAACGGAGATGCAAGCTCACCCCAACGATCACTCGTTAAAAAAGGAGAATTCAAAATGCGCATTTCACTTCCGAAGCAATCCGAAACCCTCTCGTACGCAAAAGAGGAGCTTTGCAAATACCTGAAACAGATGGATTCCTCGCTCGTGATTGAGGAAGCAACCGATCCCGCATCCGACGGCATTACATTGGCAACGCTGGATACGCTCGGACGTTCCTTTGAAGAGCCTTGCGATCCCGTCATCGACGATATCATCGAAATTGACGTTCAGAATATGCGCGGTTATATTGCGGGAAGCAACGAACGCAGCGTGTTGATGGGCGTTTACACCTTTCTCAAATCGGCAGGTTGCCGCTGGGTTCGCGCAGGAGCAGACGGCGAATACATCCCGCAAAAGCCGATGGGCGCGCATTCGTTCCGATACCGCAAAAAAGCCGATTTCCCGTTTCGCGGTCAATGTATTGAAGGTGCGGTCAGCTTTGAGCACGTGCGCGATACCATCCTTTGGCTGCCCAAGGTGAACATGAACCTCTTTATGATGGAGCAGATCGTTCCCTATAACTACATGAGCCGCTGGTACAAGCACGAGGTGAATACCGTTCGCAAGGACGAAAACGTATCCTTTGAAGAGATCGGCGAAATGATCCCGAAGTTAGAAGCCGTCATCAAAAAATGCGGTCTTCAGCTCCATGCGTTGGGACACGGCTATCAGATGGAGCCCTACGGAATCCATTACAAAACGCGCAACGATCCCTACGTTTTGTCCGAGGAAGCACGGCAGGACGTCGCCTTGGTAAAGGGGGAGCGTAAGCTGTACAAAAATTCGCCCAACTTCACCCAGATGTGTTACTCGCGCCCCGAGGTGCGCAAAAAGCAGGTTGACTTTTTGGTCAGTTATCTGGAACGCAAGCCGCACATTGATTTTTTGCACGTTTGGCTTGCCGATTCGGTCAATAACCACTGCGAATGCGAGGGCTGTCGAGAAATGATCCCCAGCGATTTCTACGTCATTCTGCTCAACGAGCTGGATGCCGCCTTGACCGCAAAAAAGATCGACACGCGCATCGTTTTCATCGCATACACCGATACAAACTGGGCACCCGAACGTGAAAAATTCACAAACCCCGATCGCTTCATTCTCACCTCCGCAAACACGGGTCACTACCCCTCCAAAAGGACGAGCGAACGAAGCCGCGATCCGATCCCGCCCTTCGTGCGCAACCAATACAACATCAAGGGCAGCTTTGCTCTCTCGCTCTCCTTCCTGGACGAATGGAGAAAAACTTTCCAAGGTCCTTCGTTCTTGTTTGACTACTATTTCTACACGGGACACTTCCTCGATCCCGGCTATATGGACCTGACTCGCGCAATCGCATCCGATCTCGGAATGATGAAAAGCACGGGCTTCAACGGCATCATGAGCGACCAAACGCAACGCTCCTTCTTCCCCACGGGACTTCCTCTCTCGCTGCTTGGCGAAATGCAATTCGATATGCAGCTTTCCACAGAGGACTACATCAAGGACTACTTCCGCGATGCTTTCGGCACGGATGCCGAAGCGGCACAGACATACCTGGAAACGATCAGTAAAACCTTTGATCCGCAATCTTTCCGTCTGCGTGACAGCATCGTTTTACAAGACACCGGTGTGGGAGAAACGACCGTCCGCACCTGCGGCATCAAGCGCAACCCCGAAGCCATCGAACGCTTGGAAAGCGTTGCTGCAATTGCAGAAGGCTTTTTGCCGACGGTGCGGAAAAACCTGAATGCCGCAGACCCTTGCCACGCACGCTCCTGGCGACTTTTGGAGGTTCACACCGAGTACGTCACACGGCTGGCAACGATTTACCTGCACTATGCAAAAGAGGAATCCGAATCGGCAACCGCGGCTTTGGACGAGATGATCGACCGCTTCTCGGTTTTGGAGGAGGACATCCACCCCGAATTTGATCTGGTACTGTTCAAGCAAAGAGTTTCCCAAATTCTAAAGCTTTAACGCATCTGCGTACAGAAGCACAATCAGCACGCAAGTGTCCGACACACATCGGTACTTGCGTGCTTTTTTGATCCCCATCCAATTCATGGGAATCCGCAGAAAAAATCATTTTGCTATTGACTTTTTCTTTTGGTTGTGTTAAAATATAAATCGAAACAGAAACGAAACACATAAAAAGCGGTCACTTGACGGCGGCAAAGGAGAACGGATATGAAAAAAGCGCTGATCAATGCCAATCTGGTGATGCCCGATCACATCATCCGAAAGGCTACGCTCGTGATTGAAAACGGAAGGATCGCCGATTTCGGAACCAAAATCGATACGGACGGTATGGAGGTCACCGACCTGCAGGGCGCGTACGTGGGGCCGGGACTCATCGATATTCATACGCATGCCGACGGGGAGGTGTTCTTCACCGAGGACCCAATTCGCGCATCCGCAACGCTGCTTTCGCACGGCGTCACCGACGTGATGCCCGCCTTGTATTTCAGTGCAACCGCAGAACAGCTGGTTGAGCAGGTTGCAACCATCCGAGAGGCGATGACTTCGGGAAAGGCAAATAACATCATCGGTCTTTATATGGAAGCCCCCTATCTCAACCCCGATTACGGCTGTAACCGCGAGCAAAACCCGTGGCGCGATCCCGTTTCAAAAGAACGCTTTCAACCCGTAGTGGATGCCGCGTATGATCTGGCGCGTGTTTGGTGTCTTGCGCCCGAACGCGAAAATATCGAGGAATTCGTACAGTACGTCAAGGAAAAGAACCCTCGCGCGATCTTTTCGGTTGCACACAGCGAGGCAGAGCCCGGTGACATTGAAAGGCTGATGCCCTACGGCTTGAAGCTGGCAACCCACCACACCAACGCAACGGGTACGCTCCACCGCTACCCCGAATGCCGCAGTGCCTGCGTGGACGAAACCGCACTTTATAACGATTCAATCTACACCGAGCTGATCTGCGACAAGGTGGGTATTCACGTAGATCCTTATATGCTTCGTCTGATCAAAAAAATCAAGGGCGACGATCGCATCATCCTGATTGCCGATGCGTTTGTCGAGCACGGTCCGATCCCCGACGGTGACCTTTACGCGGGGGCTGACGACATCAACTTTGATTTCGCGGGCGAGATCGCGGGCAGTAAGATGATCCTTGACGGTCCCTGCCGCAATATGATGACCCACACGGGTGCATCGCTCTGTCAGGTTTTCAAGTATGCTTCCACCAACCCCGCAACGCTTCTGGGGCTTTCCGACCGCGGATGCATCAAAAAAGGAAACGTTGCAAATCTTTTGGTTGTTGACCCCGAGTTTTCCGTCCTGCAGGTTTACCTTGGCGGAAATCGCGTCAAATAAAACCCCACACCCCTATAAAATTATAAAAAAAGGAGATACAAACAATGAAAGACATCATTACCGATCCCGCAACTTCGTTTGATTTTAAGTGCGCCGAGTACGTCCCCTTTCAGGACAGAGAAGTCTGCGAGCGTCTTCGCAAGATCAGCGGAAAGGATCTTGAAAAGCATGCAAACCCCGATTTTAACATCAAGGTCATGCAGAACCCGCATCCCGTTCTGATCGCAACCCTCTTCTCCCGCATCAAGGAAGCATCTGAAAACGGCAAGAAGATCACCCTGATTCTCGGCAACCCCGAGCCCGAAACCTACATTCCCTTGGCACAGCTGATCAACTACTTCAAGGTAGATTGCTCCAAGGTTCACATCTTCGCAATGGACGAATGGGCTGACGACGCGGGCAACATTGCTCCCGAAACCTACAAGGCGGGCTTTGCTCACTCCATGCTCAAGTATCTGGTATACCAGATCGATCCCAAGCTGAGAATGCCCATGGAAAACGTACACTACCCCACCAACAAGAATATCGCATACTACTCCGACATGATCACCGATTGCGGTGAGGGCGGTGCTGATATCTGCTCCTCCTCTCCCGGATGGACCGGTCACATGGCGTTCATCGATCCCGTTCCCGAATTTACGCAGGGTAAGAAGATCATCACGGGTCTGGACGATCCCTACTTCGATCAGAAGGCAAAGGTTGTCAAGCTCCATCCTCTCACGGTTGCACAGAACTCCCTGCACGGTGTATTCGGTCAGTCGGGTTACATTGCGGACGTTCCTCCTTGCGCGGCTACCATTGGCCCGTACGACGTGAAGAACGCGCGAGAGAGAATCGAGGTTCACGCACTGCTCACCAACAACACCTTCTCTTCTTGGCAGAGAATGACCTCCCGTTTGGTTCTGCACGGACCGGTAACGCCTCTCGTACCCAGCTCCATGCTCCAGCTTATGAAGACCCAGGTCTACGTCAGCGAAGAGCTTGCTGCTCCCTTTGATTGCTGGGAACAGGTTGGATATTGATTACAACACAAATATACAAAAAGCGAACTGCCGCGTGCAGTTCGCTTTTTTAGTATCGAATATCGGGTATGTCACTGATGCCGAGAATATAGTCCACCGAAACGCGGTAGAATGCCGACAGCTTAATCAAAATGTCGGTGGGAATATCGCGCTGTCCCAATTCATAATTGCTGTAAACCTGTTGAGAACAATGCAGGGCCTCTGCCATCTGCTTTTGCGTAAGATCATGATCCTCACGCAGATCACGGATTCTGCGGTACAACGGCATCTTCCCTCCTCACAGTTGATTTTTTATTTTATTATACAATACTGCAAAATGCGGTATTGACATTTACCGCATTTTGCGGTATAATAGGGCTGCAACAAGAAAAGGAGGTATATCAACATGAAAAGAATTATTTTTGTTGCTCTTTTGCTGATAGGTATTTGTTTGTTCTCGGGATGTGACAAGGAATGTGAGCACAACTGGCAAGAGGCAAGCTGTACAAATGCCAAAATCTGTTCAAAGTGTGATCTGACAGAGGGCAATGCTTTGGGGCACACTTGGAATGATGCTACCTGTACGCTTCCAAAAACCTGCTCGGTTTGCAATATCACAGACGGTGCAGCATTGGGTCATACTTGGAACGATGCTACCTGTACGCTTCCAAAAACCTGCTCGGTTTGCAATGTCACAGACGGTGCAGCATTGGGTCATACTTGGAACGATGCTACCTGTACAACGCCGAAAACCTGTGCGATATGCGCTTTAACAGACGGTTCTCCCTTAGCACATGAATATACCGAAACCATTACCAAGCAGGCAACCTGCCAAAGTCACGGCACAAAAAAATATAGTTGTAAAAATTGCGATGCGTTCTATGAAGAATCCTATGCATTCCCCGAATATACCCCGGAACAGCTTTATAATTTGATAAAACAATCTTCGGGAGAAATTATCACCTACGGAAAAAACGGCAGTGAATTGGCATTGGGCAGCGGCTTCGTATACAGCAGTGACGGAAAGATCATTACCAACTATCACGTAATTGAAGATGCTTTCTCCGCAAAGATTACCATCAACGAAATTGATTATACTATCGAGAAAGTTTTGGCTTACGACAAAACGATCGACTTGGCCGTTCTGAAAATCAACGCAACGGGGCTTTCGACGCTTCCCCTCTGCAACGAGGCTCACGCCGTTGGAAAAAACGTATATGCGTTTGGTAGCTCCAAGGGATTGACCGCCACCTTTTCGCAGGGCATCATCACTCGCGAACTACAACAAATCGACGGTGTATTCTGCGTACAGCATGACGCTGCAATTTCAAGTGGAAATTCGGGCGGTCCTTTGGTCAATTCCTATGGTGAGATTATTGGCATCAACTCATGGACGCTGGTCAATGCACAAAACCTGAACTTTGCGGTTTCTACCAAGGAACTAAACAATTTAACCTATGGAACACCTCTCACACTTCCCGAATTTTACGAAAAGGAATGTGATCCGTTCCTAAAGATGAAAGCCTATATCATAGAAAACGGAACCTACGATACCGAAGATCAAAAATACACGGTCATATTGGGTACGAACATCGCGAGCAGCGGCACAATCTATACAAGAAAGGCATATTACTTTGCGGCGGACGATGAAATCCAGATCACCCTTTTCTCCAATGCGGAATATTTGGTAACCGTTGTTATTGACGAGGTAGACGGTATTTACTCCTGGGATTACTACGATCACTCGGGATATTTTATGACCGGCACTCTCTACGCTACCACGTACAACAATAATTCCTTAGTGGGATACAATTATGTGAATACGTCTTATTCCTCCCTTATCACCTCCATTCGAAAATTAGCTTCTTCAATGATGGCATTGCTTTGCACGTACTTGGACAACGATCTATCCCCTATAGGGCTTTGTGCAGAGGACTTGGGCTTCTTAAATTACTAATTCCCCAAAAGACCAAAATCACACATATTTTACGTCAAAACGGTCTGTACCGTGCGCAGAAAATGCGCTTGATACAGACCGTTTTCTTTTTCATAATTTTACAACAACTCAAACCGATTTTTTTTGCAATCGATGAGTCCCTCTTTTTTCAGCTTGCTGATCTCGGCGGAAAGTCCGCTGCGATCGACCTCCAAATAATCTGCCAGCTCCTGACGGTCAAAGGGGATCTCAACCACGGTGCTTTGCGCTCGCTTGGACTCAAGCGAAAGATAGGTGAGCAGCTTCTCTCTGGTGGTGCGCTTTCCCGTCACCTCCACCTTTTGATGAAAACGGATCGTCTTCTCGGCAAGCTCCTTGACCAAATTATAAATCAATTGCTGATGAAATCCGCATTGGTTATTGCAGGTGTGTAAAATATGATCGCACGGAACGAACATCACGTCACTCTGCTCGGTTGCAATCACAGCCACCGGCAAGGAATCCACGGCGGCACAAGCGAATGCCTCGGCAAACATTTCTCCGGGAGCAATATTGCTCAAAATACTTTTATTGCCGTAATAATCAAACTGTACCGTTTGCGCCTCTCCCGACAGAAGAATCCCCATGTATTTGGCTTGCGTGCCCTCTGCAAAAATGGTATATTTTTTATCGAAGGTTTCTATTTTTGCCCCGAAACAGGTCAGCATCCGCAGAAGATCCTCTTCCCCAATTGAGGAAAAAATCCGACATTGCTTCAAAATGTTTAAATATTTTTTCATTTTTTCTCCTTTTGTTGAAAATTCAACAGATTTTTCGGCTCAATTATACTACAATAAGAACAGCAAGTCAAGGCTAAATTCATAAAAAACGGAGTAAACTATGCTTAGAAAAATAATCCGCATCAACGAAGCACTCTGTAACGGCTGTGGGGCTTGCGCAGCCGCATGCCACGAGGGTGCGATCGAAATCATCAACGGAAAAGCAAAGCTCACCCGCGAAGATTTTTGCGACGGGCTGGGAGACTGTCTCCCCGCATGCCCCACCGATGCCATTCGCTTCGAAGAACGCGAAGCACCTGCTTATAACGAGCAAGCCGTTCAAATCGCAAAAAAACAGAATACAGAATCCCATCTGCCCTGTGGGTGCCCCGGCACACAGGCAAAAGTGATCAAACGCAATACACCAATCGGAAAATCCGTTGCAACTCCCAGCCAACTGTTACAATGGCCCTGTCAGATCAAGCTGGTTCCCGTCAATGCACCCTATTTCAACGGTGCCAATCTGTTGATTGCCGCCGACTGTACCGCATATGCTTACGGAAACTTTCACAGCGATTTCATGAGAAATCATATTACATTGATCGGTTGTCCCAAACTGGACGAGGGGGATTACACCGAAAAGCTGACGGCAATCCTCACCAATAATCAAATCAAAAGTGTAAAGATCGTTCGCATGGAGGTTCCATGCTGCGGAGGACTTGAAAATGCTGTCAAACGCGCTCTGCAGGCAAGCGGAAAGTTTCTCCCATGGCAGGTTATCACCATTTCCACCAACGGCAACATTTTAGAAGTATAAAATTACAACATAAGGGGTAGTAAAAATGAAAATCTCGAACGACATCCAATACGTAGGAGTCAATGACCGTACCACAGACCTCTTTGAGGGACAGTACGCGGTTCCCAACGGCATCTCCTACAACTCCTACGTCATTCTCGACGAAAAAATCGCTGTCATGGACACCGTAGACGCGAATTTCACGCATCAGTGGCTTGACAATCTGCAAAACGCGTTGGGGAGCCGCAAGCCCGACTACCTCATCATTCAGCACATGGAGCCCGACCATTCGGCGAACATTCAGAATTTCCTGAAGACCTATCCCACCGCCAAAATCGTATCCTCCGCAAAGGCGTTTGCCATGATGCAAAACTTCTTCGGAACCGATTTTTCGGACAACCGCCTGGTGGTTGGCGAGGGAGATACGCTGTCGCTCGGAAAGCATCAGCTCACCTTCGTCACGGCTCCCATGGTTCACTGGCCCGAGGTGATCGTCACCTACGACAGCACCGACAAGGTTCTCTTCTCTGCCGACGGCTTCGGTAAATTCGGCACGCCCGATACCGACGAGCCCTGGGCAGACGAGGCACGCAGATACTTCATCGGCATCGTTGGAAAATACGGGGCACAGGTGCAGGCACTCCTGAAAAAGGCGGCAGGCTTGGACATTCAAACCATCTGCCCCCTGCACGGACCCGTGTTGACCGAAAATCTCGGCTACTATTTGAATCTGTACGACACCTGGTCAAGCTACCGGTCCGAGGAGGAGGGCATCGTGATTGCCTATACCTCGGTTTACGGCAATACCAAAAAGGCGGTTCTGCAGTTTGCCGACAAGCTCAAGGCAAACGGCTGCCCTGCCGTCGTCTTGCACGATCTTGCAAGATGCGACCTCTCGCAGGCGGTTGCCGATGCTTTCCGATACAGCAAGCTGGTATTGGCTACCACAACCTACAATGCCGATATTTTCCCCTTTATGCGCAGCTTTATCGACCATCTCACCGAGCGTAACTTCTCCAACCGCACCGTTGCCCTGATCGAAAACGGAAGCTGGGCACCTCTTGCTGCAAAGGTCATGCGCGGCATGCTGGAAAAGAGCAAGAATCTTACCTTTACCGACACCACGGTTCGCATTCTCTCCGCGCTCAACGACGACAGTAAAAAGCAGCTTGAAGCACTGACCGAGGAGCTTTGCCGCGAATATCTGGCGCGTCGGGACGAAACCGCCAACAAAAACGATCTCACGGCACTCTTCCGCATCGGATACGGGCTTTACGTGGTCACCTCCAACGACGGCAAGAAAGACAACGGCTTGATCGTCAACACCGTCACGCAGGTCACCAGTACCCCCAACAGAATTGCCGTGACCATCAACAAAGAAAATTATTCGCACCACGTAATCAAGCAAACCGGCATTCTCAATATCAACTGCCTTACGGTCGAGGCTCCTTTCTCGGTCTTTGAAAAATTCGGCTTCGCCAGCGGCAGAAGCGTTGACAAATTTGCCGATTGCACACCGCTTCGCTCGGACAACGGGCTGGTCTTCCTCCCGCGCTATATCAATGCCTTTATGTCGCTGAAGGTCGAGCAGTACGTTGACCTTGACACACACGGAATGTTCATCTGTGCCGTCACCGAGGCAAGAGTAATCTCGGATAAGGAAACCATGACCTACTCCTACTACCAAAGCAACGTCAAGCCGAAGCCTCAAACCGAGGGCAAAAAGGGCTACGTCTGCAAGATCTGCGGCTACGTCTACGAGGGAGATCCCCTGCCCGAGGACTTCGTCTGCCCGCTTTGCAAGCACGGCGCGGCTGATTTTGAACCCATTAAATAATTCGAAAAGGAGTATCGTATCATGTTAAACGAAAAAGTACACAAGCTTTTGAATCAACAAATCAACAAGGAATTTTATTCCGCATATCTGTATCTGGATTTTTCCAACTACTTCAAAGCACAGGGATTGGATGGCTTTGCCAACTGGTATATGGTACAGGCTCAGGAGGAGCGTGATCATGCAATCCTCTTCTACACCTACCTACAAAATGAAAACGTCCCCGTCACGTTGGAGGCAATTGCAAAGCCCGAGAAAACCTTTACAAGCCACATGGACGTCCTGAAAGCAGGACTTGAACATGAGCAATACGTAACGTCGCTGATCAACGACATTTACGGTGCGGCATATGACGTGCGTGATTTTCGTACCATGCAGTTCCTTGACTGGTTCGTAAAGGAACAGGGTGAGGAAGAAACCAACGCAACCGATATGATCTCCAAAATGGAGCTGTTTGGTGCTGACCCCAAGAGCCTGTATATGCTGAATCAGGAGCTTGCCGCAAGAGTTTACACGGCACCCTCCTTGGTACTCTAAAATATTACTACGACATAACAACACAAAATAGAAATATAAAAAAAGTGAGGTACAAACCATGAAAAAATATGTATGTGACGTTTGTGGCTGGGAATACGACGAAGCAGTTGGCGATCCCGAAAACGGAATCGCTGCCGGCACGAAATTCGAGGATCTGCCCGAGGATTTTGTTTGCCCCTTGTGCGGTGTCGGCAAGGATCAGTTCAGCGAGGCGTAAGTAACGCCCGGGATAACCCAACGGTTCCTCCGGAAACGTCGAAAAATGTCGAATGATTTTTTTGCTGTTTTTCAAATTTTCTCTTGCAAAAACAGATTGGATATGCTACAATGTAATTGAAAGAAGCCTTGACCCAAAAAGCAACCCCGACAACACTACGCAAAACGTTGTTGCCGAGTTGTTCTTTCGGGCACCGAGGGTAGCTCGAAAGGATCATTTGACCATAACAATTGCGCATAAAGACGTCGGGAGAATCCCTGTGTCTTTATGCGTTTTTTAATTATCATCAAACAAGGAGGAATCTACAATGAAACGCCTATTAACCGTTCTATTGACACTTATTTTATGCTTGTCTTTGCTGGCATCTTGTAATCAGCAGCCCGATGAGCCGTTGCCGCAAACAAGTGACGACCCGACGGTAGCATCGAGTGATGATCCCACAGCTGCACCGAGTGATGATCCTACGGTAGCACCGGAGGATGGACCGGAACCCGAGTCTTCTACCGAGTCCACCCCGTCCATTGATCCCATAACAAGTAGCACGAATCAATCTCCGCTTGAACCCATGCTGAGCACCTATGCATTTTTTTCCGTACAAGATTTTAAAACCTACTATTTGACAGGTTCTACCGATCTTGCTTTGTATCAATCGGCACCGGTAGACGGAGAGTTTCCCCTGTATCAAATGGTAGACAATTGTTTCCTGGATCCTGCCGAAATATTTCCCTCTCTGAATTTTGAAAATATAGTGATTAAATCGGTTGGAGTTTATTGGCAGAACAGATATTCCTATTCCGCATATACAAAAGATACCAACGTGCCTTTTATCATCTCAGTCCGATACCGTAACGCGATTGAAAATCTTACCCCACAATCGTTTGTGAATTCGTTGAATACGTCTTCTTATGCACAAATTATTTACGGTGATTATTTTACAACCACCGAAACAACTACACAATCGAGTGGGTATGTACTGCACGCATTTATGGTGGATGATTGCGCAGTGGGATACGTTATTAAGAGGGGCGAGGTCGCTAGTATCATACTCCGAAAAGGAAACTTTCAGATTACGGTCGGTGTAGCGAATTTGGATATGACCGAGCAGTTCCTGTCCAATGAGGTACTGGCACCGATTACCTGCATGTTGAAAGATGGTGCTGACCGTATCGCTGCAATCAATCGAATTTCGGCACTGATTGACGAAAAAACACCTGAAGGAGAAGTTCCTCCCATCTACGACATTTGGGATGTACCGATTGATGGAACCACAGAACCGTCAACCACTGCAGCCCCCGAAACCGGCACGACTTCTACAAGCGAGCCGGTAGCCACCCCCACGGAACCGACTTACACGGAGGTCGAACTTCCAACCTCTCGCGGAGAAGACGAAACCCTGCCCGAACCCGATTTCACCTATGAGGATAGACCTGAAACATGGGAACAAGAACCCGAACCCGTTATCTGAACGAATTCAGCCCCTCGGAACTCTCCGAGGGGCTGAATTTTTTTATGTTTTTATCGAATCTCTTTCGGCATCCATAAGTCCATGCGGTAGATCACCCCAAGCACAAGTGCCTCGGCAATCCATGCAATCACCATGCCTGCCCAGAAGCCGTCCAATCCGTACTTGGCGGTCAACGGATAGCTTACCGCAATGCGGATTGCAGAGGAAAAGACGGTTGAGGAAATCAAAAGTCCCTTGGCTTTCACCGCGCGGAACACACCGTGGAACAAATTGTTCACGATGTTAAACACCGAAAACGGCAAGAAGACCCGTTGGAAAAAGACGGTCATCGCAATGCTCTCCTCTGCACTGCCCCGTTCGAAAAAGATCGATGCGGTAAACTGCGGAAAAATGACGCACGGAATCAACAACAGCAAGGTCAAAGCCGTGCTTTGCACAAGACCCACCCCAATTCCCCGCTTCAAACGCCGACGCATTTCGTCGCGCTCGAAAGGAGAGCCCAAGCACTGCGCCGTGTAGTTGCTGACGGTACGGGAAGCATTGTAATACATGGTATTGGAAAGTCCCATGATCTGCATGCTGACCACGTAAGAGGCAATTGCCGCCTCACCCAAGGAATTGACAACGGGAGAGAGCAGTACGCCCGATACGTACATCGCGGCTTGCTGTAAAATCGGGGGAATCGAGTACGGAAGTGCTTCCTTGTTCTCTTTGAAGCTCCATTTGATCTTCCCACCATTTGGCAACAGCTTTTTGAAGTTGCTTTTGAAGCGCAGAATAAAGAACACCGCCACCACGGAAGCCGAGAACACCGAAGACCAGGCAATTCCCGCAACACCCATGCCCAACACGGTAACCGTCAGGATATTTCCGGCAATATTGAGCACCGACGAAAGCAGTGACATATAGAACGTGAACGCGCTGTCGCCCAGTCCTCCCAAAACGTAAATACAGTTGGTGCCAAAGTTAAACATTGCAAGACCGATCATATAAATTTGGAAATAGGTCTTTGCATCCTGCCAAAAAGCGGTTCCCTGCGGAACATTCAGCATGCGCAGCAAGGGGTCGGTAAAGAACAAGGCAGCCACCGCGACCACCAAGGAAGCCACCGTAGAAACCAGAAAATGCACCCAAACCGCACGTTGGATTCGCTCGTACGCGCCCTCTCCGAACAAGCGCGCAACGTACATGGCAAAGCCAACCAGATAGCCGGCAAAAAGGTTGATAACAAACGTCAGAAACGACGAGGTCGCACCAATGGCGGCAAGTCCCTCTTCACCGAGATAATGCCCCGCGATCACGGTATCGATCGTGGTATACGCCTGCGACAAAAGACCGCTGAGCACCAACGGAATCGCAAACAGTATGAAATTTTTCCAGATATTTCCCTCGGTTAGCTTTTTCATAAAGATTCCCCTTGACAACAGCGAATAAGTCTGCTACAATTATAGCAAAATTCGACCCCTTTTTCAAGATTTATTTACACAAATATCATACCGTTGCTTTCAAGTTTTTCGTACAACTTGAATGGACGCACAAGGAGAAGCGCAAACGGAAAACACGGGATATCGCCACGTTGACGGTATCCCGTATTTTCAATCACTTTACAATCGCTTTAAAAATCATCAACAATCCGCTGACGATCATCGCAAGATAGACGATCTGCTTGAGCCTCTTGGGATTCAGCTTATCAAACACGCATTTTCCAAGCAGATTTCCACTCATACAGCCCACCATACCGATTGCGGCATACAAAAGCAGCTCCCACGTAAGGATTCCGTTGACCGCACGCGTTCCGGTTGCGTAAAGCCCCGTGACGGCAAAATAAAACTGCGTTGCCGCCAGATATACCATCGGATCTTCGGTCGCATTGGTAAGATAAAGAACGATAGGAGGTCCCCCCGTGGAAAACAGCCCGGTAAGGACTCCGCCAAAGGTTCCCGCAATAATTCCGTTCGGAACCGTCGGCTTTAGTTTGATATGCCGATTGAAGAACAGAAAATAGATGCTGAGCAGAATCAGCACGCTTCCTAACAAGATATCAAAAACGTCCGCCTTTACGTACTTGGCAAACATCACGGCGATCGGAATCGTGATCAGCGCGGCAATCAATGCGGGAAGTACGGTTTTAAAGGGGATTTTTTTTCGATAGTGAATCGCATTGTAGGTAGATGCACCGCAGGAAAACAAGGTCGATATTGCCGCTGCCTCGGTGTGAGCAGAAAATAAAAACGGCAAAAAAAGCATCACGAAAATTCCCAAGCCAAAGCCTGTAACGCGCTGCACAAACCCACCGCCCATGGCAATAAGTGCCAAAAGAACCAATTCTTGCCAACCAAGCTCCATAATGTCAAATAAATCCTCTCGTTTTAATCCAAAATCGCGCCGTTTTCGCGCAATTCGCGTTGCAGACGCTCCACGTCAACCGCACGCGGCTCCGTCTGATCCGCTACCGCAATCGCGCTTGCCAAGCCTGCCGCCTGACCCATTGCCATCGCCGCGGGCATACAACGCATTCCGCCCACCGCCTGGGACATGCAGGAAAGCGTCTTTCCCGCCACCAGAAGATTGCGGCAGTTCTTCGGGATCAAGCTGCGGTACGGAACGTAATACCGCTTTGCAACCTCAATCTTGAAGTTCCCTTTTTCGGCATCGCTTCTGCCGTGTACGTCCATTCCAAAGCCGTATACCGCGATACGGTCCTCAAATTTCGTGCCGTTGGACACGTCCTCCACGGTGATTTGATACTCTCCCTTAATGTGACGGCTCTCACGAACCCCCAAAACGGGAGCCACCCGCAAAAGATGTGCCTCGGAAAAACCGGGCGTTTCATTTTTCAGCACGTCGAATGCCTTGAACACCTGATACCGTGCCTCGCTGTGGGCATCGGTCAGACTGTGCGAGTTGGCTTGATCGACGTTATACACATGATAGTGATTGACCGTATATCTGCCCGCTTCGACGTTGCGATACGCCTTTACGGGGCGCGGCGGTCTTTCACCGTACGCCGTATATGCCGCCTCATCCACACCGCCAACTTCAAACATCAAGGTGCCGGGCTGCGGCACACCGCTTTTCTCGTCGCCCTTGTAGGTCGGCACCCCAGCCTTCTCGGCAACCGCCGCCGTACCGGTGCAATCGATATAGGTCTTTGCCGTCACCGCGATCGGACCCTCCAGAGCCGACAGCACCACCGCTTTGATCGTTTTTTCATCCATGATGCAATCGGTAAAGCGCGTGTAGCACAACAGATCAACCCCCGCCTCACGCACCATTTCATCCAAAACGATCTCCAGATAATAGGGATCAAACGGTGTCACGTGCCGATGGTATTTTTCGATAAACGACGTGTAAACGCTTTTGGTTTCCACCAATTCGGGCTCGATTACCGCACCGTATTTTTTCAAGCGTTCCACAATCTCGCGAAACAGACCGCAAACGGTGGGTTCGTTGCCGTCACGGTCATACACCGTCATCAACGGTCCGACCAGAGCCCCCGTAGCCATCCCACCCAAGGAAGCGTTGGATTCTACCAAGAGGGTTTTTGCACCGCGTCTTGCTGCCGCAACCGCCGCACATACCCCCGCGGGACCGCCGCCCAAAACGGCAACGTCATAGCTTCCGTACAGAGGAATCTCTTTTTGGTAGGTCATCGTTTTCATCGTGCTTTCTCCTTATGGTGTCAGTCGTGGTATCCCTTTTTCCGCAACAGCTCCAAAATCTCGTCGGGATTGTTGCAGGTAATCAGCGTCGCTCCGTTTTGGATCGCCAGATCGACGCCCTCCTCGTCCTTTACTCCGGCACCTGCCCAAGGCTCAGGACCCATCTGCTGCATACGGTCAAATTCGTATTTATCCGCCATGTTGATATCATTGAACGTCGAACGGAACATGCAGGTGCAAAAGCCATATGAGTATGGGTCGATTGTAGGCTTATCGCGCATCACGGAAATCGGATAGTAAACGTGCTGGCGATATTTCTTGCCGTATGCTTTAAAAATATACTCATTGAGCTCATTCGACCACGAATTGATCACCACGCGATCGGTAAAGCCGTATTCGTCAATCATTTTCAGCACGCGATCACAAACCGAAAGCGCGCGTTTTTCGTTGCCGGGCTGACTTGGATATTCTTTCAACTCGACGTCGAGCGTGATGGTGGGATGATCCTTGACAAGCTCCATGAATTCACGGAACGTGGGAATCTGTACACCGCGAAATTCCTCGCCCATAAAGATACCTGCGTCGAGCGCACGAAGCTCGGCAAGCGTTTTTTCACACACCTTACCCGTGCCGTTGGTCGTGCGATCTACCGTTGCGTCGTGAATGACCACCAATTCATCGTCATAGGTCACGCGCACGTCAAGTTCAAGCTGATCGACCCCCAAATCCAATGCCGCTTGAAATGCGGGGATGGTATTTTCGGGATATTTCGTTTTCCAGCCGCGATGCGCCGCGACGTATATATTTTGCTTACTCTGCTTCCAGTAGTTCATAACTCAATACGCAAACGTAAAGCTTTCCCAAGGAATGTTGACTTCTTTTTTGTCGGTCAGGATCTCGTCGATGTGGAGAAGCAACGGGAAGTCCTCCTCCTTGAGCACACCTGCCGCGATGCGATTGCGAATGGCACGTGCTACGCGAACGGCAACCACCAGGGATTCCAGCGTCACACCGTTGAGCTCCGCCTTTGCTTCGTCAATATTCAAGCCGCGACCGAGCAGAATGCCCACAAGACGGGTACGTCCGCCGTAAACGGTTACGTACAAGTCACCCGCGCCAACCGCCAGGTTATCCAAGGTACCTGCGCCCTGATAATCGAGCAGACGCGACATTTCCTTCACTGCCTGACCGAATACCGCTGCTTGCGAGTTGAAGTGCAGCTCGCTGTCGATACCGAAAGTCTTCTGATTCAAGCCGATGGTCAACGCAATTCCCAACGCGTAACCGTTCTTGAGCGCAACCGCACTCTCGATGCCAACGACGTCGGTGGAAAGGCTGATGTGATAATAATCGGTTGCCATGATCTTTTTGAACATCTGCAGGGTCTTCAGATCCTTGCCGCAGAAGGCAACCTCGGTTTGGTCGTGCGCTACCAATTCATAGCTGGTGCAGGGACCGCCGATGGCATTGATCGAACGGGTGAGTCCCTTTTCCGCCAATCTCTGCTCCCACAATTCGGGATAGGTCAACAGCTTTCCGTCCTCGGTATCCATCAAGCCCTTGGTAACCGAAAGAACGGGCAGCGTTTCGGGAAGTGCGGGCAGCACGTAGTCGGAGAACCAATCCACGCCAAAGCTGCTCACGCCGCCGATCACCATATCGGCACCCTTGATCGCGTCCTGCATCTCTTCGATTTGATAGTACTTCACACCCGCGGGAAAATCGCGGTTGAATTTGGGATGACGGTCGGTCTTGCGACAGGTGTCGATGATTTCACGGTCAAGGGGTGTACCGACCAAGCGGACCTCGTTTCCGTTTTCTCTTGCGGGGAAAGCCAACGCAGAGCCCATCATACCCGCGCCGATGATTGTTACAATAGCCATAATAAAAAACCTTCCTTTCGGCGAAGCCGTTAAAAATATCCCCCAAAAAGGCAAGAATGAGGGTTGAATCTGCCGGGGTCCCATGATATAATGAGAGAAACAGATTTCCTCCCGCGCCTCTCGGAGCGTTGTCCCTATTGTATCATGTTTGAAACTTGTTGTCAATAGGTGGAGTAAATGTTGAAATTTGATCAAAATCTTTCAAAAATCATTTCATACTTTTTCAAACTTTTGCAAATAGAAAGGAAATCAAGACATGTTTTTGCAAGCAAAACCGATCTTCCCCAGAGGAAAGTCCGAAGCCCTAAACCAATTTGCGGCTTTTCACTGCCATCTTCCCACAATCAAAGGGGCACAGCTCTACGTTACTGCTGCCGGCTTCTACCGCGTATTCGTCAACGGTGCGTTCGTCGCGTTCGGACCTGCAAGAACCGCGTTGCACTACGCACGCGTCGACGTAATCGAGCTGGACGGCTATCACCGTGACGGCGGCAATGAAATTCTCGTTGAGGTTGTCGGCTATGCCTGCCGCAGTCTTTCCACCGTGCGTCAGCCCTCCTATTTGTGCGCGGAGGTTCGCACCGAGTGCGAGGTGCTTGCCTGCACGGGACGCGACTTCACGGCAACGCAGCCCGGTACCAAGCTGCAAAACGTCATGCGATATTCGGTGCAACGGCACTTCTCCGAGGTCTGGGATCTGCGCGAGGATGCCCTTGCAACCACAGAAAAAGAGGTGGAGATCGAGGTTCTCCCCCTGCATCTGACCTATATTCCCCGTACGGCGCCCTATCCTTATTACGAAGACGTCGTCTATACCGAAAGCTGCTCACGCGGAACGCTTTGTAAGGATACGGAAAAGCCCCCCAAGGGAAAGATCTATTCCTTTGTACCGTCCGAGTACTGGGGACGCATTGAGGATGACGATATTCTTTATCACCCCTACCACTGGGTGTACGAGCAGGCGCAAACCAAAACAGGCAGCGGCGAAGCACTGCCCCTGACCCTGAAAGAAACCGAATACGCAATTTTTGATCTTTCGCAAATTGAAACAGGCTTTTTGTGCATTGACGCAACCGCACAGGCGGAAAGCGACCTGATCGTTGGATTCTCGGAGGACGGCACACCCGACCGTTTTGAGTACACCGATATCAGCGGCTACCAAGCAATCGAATACCTTTTGCCCGCAGATCGCCGCACGTCTGTGATGAGCTTTGAGCCATACGTTTGCCGCTGGCTGATCGTTTGCGCAAAGAAAGGCACGGTAACGCTGAACAAGCTGGGCATTAAGGTGTTCCAAAACGACGTCAGCAAAATCGAAATTCCGAGCACGCTTTCCCCCGAGCTTCGCTCGATTTACCGCGCCGCCATCCGCACCTTTGCGCACAATGCAGTGGACGTTTTTTCCGACTGTCCCTCCCGCGAGAGAGCCGGCTGGCTTTGCGATTCCTATTTTACCGCAAAGACCGAGTACGAGCTGTTCGGGAAAGTCCCCGTGGAGGATGCGTTCCTTGAAAACTACCGGCTTTACGAGGGCAACGGCGATCTGCCCGAGGGCATGATTCCCATGTGCTTCCCCGCCGACGTCCCCGATGCGGGAAGAGGCGATTATATTCCTCAATGGTCGATGTGGTTCCTGATTGAACTGGAGGAATATCTCAACCGCCGCAACCCCTCGATTGACCGTGAGCTGTTCCGTGCGCGCGTGGACGGATTGCTTGCCTTCTATGCCAAATACGAAAACGGGGACGGACTTTTGGAAAGACTTCCCTCCTGGAACTTCGTGGAGTGGAGCGTGGCAAACAAGTGGACGCTGGACGTCAATTACCCCACCAACTTCCTCTACGCACAGGTGCTGGAATCGGTATACCGCATTTACGGGGACGAAAAGCTGCTTCGAAAGGCGCAGGCGGTCAGACGCGAAACAATTGCACAGTCCTTCAACGGACGCGTCTTCCTTGACCATGCCGTGCGCGATGAAAACGGAACGCTTTGCCGCCTTGACGATTGCTCCGAGGCGGGTCAATACTACGCGATTCTCTTCGGCGGATTCGATCTGAACGACAAAAAATACGCAGAGCTCAAGCATCTGGTCACAAAGGTCTTTACTCCTGCGCGCACAGAATATCCCGAGATCCATCCCGTCAACGCCTTTATCGGTGCCTACCTGCGTCTTGAAACGCTGGTGAAGCTGGAGGAATACGAAACGCTGCTTTCCGATATCGTCGGCTTTTTCGGTCACATGGAAGAGGCAACGGGAACGCTTTGGGAATACCGCGAGCGTCACGGCAGCCGCGACCACGGCTTTGCATCCTACGCGCTCGTTGCAATCCGTAAGGCATTGAACCTTTCTTAAACAAAAAATAGACAAGTTCAATGATGGAAAAACAAAAAAATGGTATGTCCAATATAAAGATTAGATATTTACTTTTGACAAAAACTATTATATAATAGTTTTGAACGGAAAAATCCGTCTTTCAAATCAAGAAAGGTTTAGGTAAAAAACATGAGAGTAATCGCTGTTATCGGATGCGGAAGAATTGCCAAGGGCTCTCACTTCCCCGCGCTGTCCAAAATGGATGACGTCAAGATCAAGTATGCTTGCGACCTGCTGATTGAAAAGGCAGAAGCAATGAAAGAAAAGTATCCCGAGAAGATCGAGAACGTTATCACCGACTACAAAATCGCTTTGGCTGACCCCGAGGTTGAGGCTGTTTGGGTGCTGACTCCCAACTACGCACACTACACCGTAGCAATGGATGCAATGCGCGCAGGAAAGCACGTTTTCGTAGAGAAGCCCATCACCGTAAACTACAAGCTGTCCTGCGAGATGGCTGAAGAGGCTGCAAAGCAGAACAAGATTCTGAACATCGGTGTTTGCAACCGTTATCACAAGTCGGTTGAAATGCTGGAAGAGATGAATCGCCAGGGTAAGTTCGGTAACATCTACCACGTATACTGCTCTTTCCGTGATTTCCGTTCCATCCCCGGTCTTGGCGGTGCATTCACCACCAAGGAACAGTCGGGCGGCGGTGTATTGATCGACTGGGGTATCCACTTCCTCGACCTGATTCTGTACATCCTGGGCGGCGCTAAGCTGGAAACCCTGACCTGCGACGCATACTGCGAAATGGCAAAGGATATGAAGTCCTATAAGTACAACAGCATGTGGGCGGAGGATACCAGTGACATCGAAAACGGAACCAACGACGTTGACGACTATATCACCGGTCATATCCGTACCGATAAGGCTTCGATCTCCTTCAACGGTGCTTGGGCACACAACATCAATCAAAAGGGACAGATGTTCATCGACTTCATGGGTGACAAGGGCGGCGCACGCTTGACCTACGGTAAGAGATTCGAGTTCTATGACGGCGAAACTCTGGAAACCACCACCTACGATTATGACATTCCCAATATGTACTACGAGGAAGACAAGGCATTCCTGGAATCCACCCTTACCGGTGTGAAGACCAAGACGCATATCGACAATATTCTCGAAAGCGCAAAGTTGCTTGATGCACTCTACGCTTCCGCAGAGCAGAAAAAGGAGATCAGATTCTGATGAAAAAGATTGGATTTGTAGATTATTATCTGAGCGAGTGGCATGCTAACAACTATCCCGTATGGTTTAAGGCTGTCAACGAAGAAATGGGTACCGATTACGAGGTTGCTTACGCATGGGCAGAGCTGGACGTTTCTCCCGTCGACGGCATCACCTCCGCACAGTGGTGCGAAAAATTCGGTGCAACGCTTTGCTCCTCCTTGGACGAGCTGTGCGAAAAGAGTGACTACATCATCGTGCTGGCTCCCTCCGACCCCGAGAAGCACCTGCCCTTTGCACGCACCGTATTGAAGTACGGCAAGCCCACCTTTATCGACAAGACCTTTGCTCCCAACAGCCAGGAGTCCGATGAAATGTTCGCGCTGGCTGAAAAGTACGGAACCAAGTTCTTCAGCACCTCTGCGCTCCGTTGCGCAACCGAATTGGAAAAGTTTGAGGGCGTTACCAACCTGATCGTTACCGGCGGCGGCTCTAACCTCCCCGAGTATTCGGTACACATCATCGAAATTGCCGTATCGCTCCTGCAGGATCCCGTAAAGCGCGTTATGATGCAATCGAAATCGCAAATGCGCTTCTGCCATGCGGAAACCGTTTCCGGTAAGACCGCAATCCTTTGCTACATGCCCGGCTTTGGCTACAGCGTAGCAGGTGAGCTGGCTGACGGCAAGGGACGCCACAAGATGATTACCTCCGCGTTCTTCAACGTGCTGATGGGCAAGATCATCACCTTCTTCGAAACCAACGGCGAGTATCCCTTTGATCCCGCCGAAACCCGCGAGGTTATGCGCGTACGCGACGCAGTTCTCAAGGCTGAAGCAAATCAGAATATTTGGATTGAGGTTTAATCCGAGATCTTCAATAACAAGAACCCCGCCGACTCGGCGGGGTTCTTGTTATTTATTTCATTGGTTGGAAACAACGTAACGGCAAACGGTTTCCGCCGCATTGTGTTGCGTAAAAAGCTCCATTTGCTCCTTTTGCTGCTCCGCAACGGTAGGGTCATTCAGCATTTTTAAGATCAACGCGGAAAGCTGTTTCCATTTTTTTACCCCACAGGCAACTCCGCTTTGGATCAAAAAATCAAAATTCCGTGTTTCACACCCCGGAACCGCATTGATAAATGCCATCGGCAGTCGCTTGGCAATTGCTTCGGACGTGGTCAGTCCTCCCGGCTTCGTGATGTATAAATCTGCCGCAGACATATAATCCGCCATTCGGTCGGTAAAGCCCACCACGATCATGCGCTCCCGATTCTCCGCGCAAAGCGCATCGTACGTCTTTTCGTTGTGTCCGCACAGCACGACCAGAACGGTATCCTGCGGTAATTTATCCAACAGCTGCAATGCCGATTTTTCAAGCTTACCGGCTCCCATGCTACCACAGCTTAACACCACCAACCGCTTCTCCAAGGGAAGCTTCAATTCGCTCCGTGCCGCATCCTTTTCTTTCTCGTCATAAAAAATCGATGCAATCGGAATTCCGGACGCATACAGCTTATCTGCCGCAATCCCACATCGCACGAATTCACCGAGGAGCATACGGTGCGGAATAAAGTATGCGTCGGCATAAAGCTCCGATACCCCCGGACTGCAGGTATAGTCGGTGCAGACGAAATACGTCGGCAGGTGCAGCTCGAATTTTGCCCGCATAGCGGTCATCATCAGACCCGAAAAAACGTGCGTACAGATCACGGCATCGTAGCCGTCAAGAAGCTTTTCGTGCAAAGCGTCAGCCCCTTTGGCGCAACGCGAGTAAATAAATTTCGGGGTGTGACGTTCCTCAAACCGATACCCGAAGCCAAACAGACGCGGATGCTTCCGATAGACGTAGGAATGTCCCCAGCTGATAAAATCCGACACCTTTTCCGAAATAAAGGACAAACAGTCGGCGATCTCACTCGTAATGTTCATTTTGTCAAATTGTTCGGCAAGGGCTAAGGCGGTGGAATTATGTCCTCCCCCCGTGTTCGCCGATAATATCAAGATTCGCATGTCGTTTTCTCTCCTCTCGAGCCTCAAGACGCTGAGCCAGCGCAACCAAAGTGGGTCGGTTATACCGTTGTATCAAAATAAACGGAAGATTGCATAAGATCACTACGAAACACAAAACGATTCCAACAAAGCTTCTCCAAAACAGCCAAATGACCGGGGACAGCGCGCACAGGCAAAGATGCACGATCTCCGCGCGGCAGGTTTCGGCAACCAAAATCCAAACGTCGTGGGAGTGCGGTGCCTTTCCAACGCGCTTTGGAACCATGTCCCGCATCACGCGGCTCATGTCGGGCATACGGTCCTTCCATGCATCAATGCGCAGCTTTTTGTAAATTTTCCCGTTTTTTTCCCACCGATAGGCACGGTATGGGAAACGGCTGTGAGAGAACCAACGTCGCGGAATCGCCTCCCCAATAAAGTGAGATGCGATCCCGAGCGCCAGCACGTATAGGGCACTGTACAAAAGCGGCACGTGCTCACCTCCTTACGGTATCGTTACGTCGTCGTCGCGCGGACGGCAAACCCAACAGAATACCAACGGATAGCAGATCGCACAAAGAACAAGAGCCGCGATCACGTCCAGAATCGAATGCTGCTTCAAAAAGACGGTTGACAGCGAGATGGCAACCGTGGAAAGAATGAAAAACAGCTTCCATCCCCATCCCCGAAGCGTCTTGCTATGTAACCCCGCAAAGCAAACGGCAAACGAGCCCAACACGTGAATCGAGGGACACACGTTGGTGTTGGTATCAAAATCGTAAAGCCGCTTTACGATATCGATCATCCAGTTATCTCTCGGAAAATCCATCGGACGCAGCCCCTGCATATTGGGCCATACGTAATAAATCACGGCTGTGATCGTATAGGAAAAGATCACGAACCACGAAAATTGACGGAACGCCTGAACGTCAAACAGCAAGCCGTACAGTGCCATGCCAACCAAGAAGGCAAACCAAAAATAATACGGGATGACGAACCACTCACAAAACGGGATCTTGGCATCCCACGCGCAGACGACCTCGGTATAAATCAGCTCCTTGCCCGTAATCGCCTCCCAAACGTGCGGCCAAAAACGCTCTACGGTCAGAAAAGCAAGCCCGTAGATCGGCCAATACAGAAGCAAAAAAAGGTGCTTATATTTGTGTGTTTTAAGCGTTGACGGGCGCAGGTCCCGATAAAACGCAAGCGTGTTTTTGAAATTCATGTCCATACAACCCTTGTCATCTCAATGGAAATCGGCACTCCGAACGGAAAATACCGTACATATTTTGTCCATTATACCATACTTTCCCAAAAAAAGCAACCTTATTATGTCGATTGAAAAAAATTTACTTTATTCAAATAATAAACTGTTTTTCACAACCGATCCATTCGATCAGCGTTTTCAAGCAAACGGCAAAGAACGGAGCCAAAAGCATCCCAAAAAATCCAAACAGCCTCCAGCCTGCAAAGCTTGTCAAGAGGGTGAGCATTGGATGCAGTCCCAGACTCTTGCCAACCAACCGCGGCTCCACCACCTGTCGCACGACGAAAACCGCGCCGTAAATGATCAAAAGACCAACCCCCATTCGATAGTCCTTTTCCACCAACCGTATGATTGCCCACGGGATCAACACGGTTCCCACCCCCAAAACGGGCAGCATATCGATGAATGCGATCACCAACGAAAGCAAAAATGCGTATTCGACGCGCAGCAAGCCAAACCCGAGCAGCAGCACGGCAAAGGTCAAGAAAAGCAACAAAAGATAGGCTTGCAGATAGCGAAAGGACAATCGCTTGATGCGATTTTGCAAGGCAGGCAGACGACTGCGAATCACAAAGGGCAACCATGCGCCGACGGCTGTTGAATCTCCCTCGGCAGTACAAAAATAAAACCCCGAGATCACCGTGATCATCATTGCCAAAAACGCGTTTGGCAGTCCCGAGAGCAATGCCCCCAATACGCGCGGCAGGGCGGTTGCAAGTGACGAAACGCTCTCGGAAAAAAACGAGGAAAGTGCGGCGTTCAAACGTTCCCGCAAGATACCGAACCGGCGGAAAAACGGGAGACGCGAGGAAATCATTTCAAAATAATCGGGATCAGCGGCAAAAAAGGAGGACAGCGTTTGCTCGGACAGCTTTTGATCCAAAAAACGTTGCAATTCCCAAATCAAGCGTTCCGTCGCGGCAAAGATCAAAAAGAAAAAGCCACTCCAAAAAAGCAACAAAAACAGAATTGCACAAACCTTATAGGGCACGCGGAAGCGGTTGGAAACAGCTCTTGCCAAGGGACGGATCAAAAGCGATAATGCCCACGCAATCAGAAAGGGCAACAAAATCGGCAACAGATACCGAATTCCAAAAACAACGGCAACCACTCCCACCGCAATGCAAAACAGCATGGATGCCCATCGTTCCCATCTCATCGGTAATTCTCCCCCTATCTCGTCCTTTTTATATTCTATGGTATCCAAAAAGATTGTAAATTATTTCTCAAACAGAAAGAAAAACTTGACAAACCGTTCTTTTTTTGATACAATTTCTTTGTCTTACCCCACACGTTACGAAAGAAAGGAATAAACTATGGGAAAATTATCAAAAGCGCAGGAAGAGGCACAACGCCGCAAGTATATGGCAGAGCTTCGCCAAAAGGAACGGCAAGCCGCCAAAAAGATGTCCAGAATCGTTTGGCTGATTTCCATCGTATCGGCTATTGTGATTGTAGCCGTCGTTTCCTCGGTACTGGTTCTTACCTACCTGCGGGATAAAGCCGGACAAGCCCCCAAAATGGAGGACCTGAATTTTACCGCGCTGTCAAGTGCTGAATACGACAAGCTCGTCCTCACACCCAACGATCCCTCCGATCTCGTCAGCATCAAGGTTTCCTATACCGCGGCAGACGGTGAATCCAAATCGGGAAATATCGTTGTGCGTCTGTTTGAAGAGGTTGCACCCCAAACGGTAGCCAATTTCAAAAAGCTTGTATCGTCTAACCATTATGCAGCCTCCGAATTCCACCGTGTTCTCAAGGGCTTCATGATCCAAGGCGGAGATTCGGTATCGGGCGCGGGGGCAAAATCGATCAAGGGTGAGTTTTCCGAAAACGGATTTAAAAACAATCTCTCGCATAAGCGCGGTGTGATTTCCATGGCGCGCGGTGACGAACCGAACTCGGCATCCGATGAATTCTTTATCGTCCATCAAGACACCACCGAGCTGGACGGAAAATACGCGGCCTTTGGCTACGTTGTGTACGGCATGGACATTGTGGATGAAATTGCCGCATTGGAGGTGGAAGCAAATCCCAAAATGGACGGTGAGGTTTCTCGCCCCGTTGACAAGGTATCCATTACCTCGGTTAACTTCGTAAATTTCAGATAAACGTCGATGCTGGTTTTGGTTACCTCCCACCGTGATACGCACGGTGACCTTTTGGAATCCCTGATTCAAAACGGAATTTTTACGTACGTCACCTCCCCCACCGACGCAATGCAACTGGTTCACGACAAGGATACCGGCGGAGTGGTGCTTGATTGTATGTCAGATCTGACAAGAGGTGAGCAATTATGCGCGAATCTGAGAACCGCATATCCGCAGATTCCGATTGCGGCAATCACGGCACGCTCCGCCGTACCGAACATGAAAGCCGACCGATTCCTGCGAGGCTTTGGAAGCACGCTGCTTGCCGAGCTCCTGGATTTTTGCATCTCCAACTGCGGATGGAAAACGGCTCGTCTTTCCACACCCTATTTGACCGTGTGCCAAGCCCCCGAAGAAACGCTGTATATGGGGGACCGACTAAACCCATCCCCACACGAGCATCGCATTTTACGCTGTTTATTTTACCGCGCCCCCTTCTGTATGCCTGCCGACGACTTGATCGCACTGTGCTTTCCCTTTTCGGACAAGACCCATGCATCGCTCGCCGTGCAGATTGCGCGACTCAATAAACGGGCGGTGGCAATCAATTCCCTGCCGTTGATCGTTTTTCGCCATGGTCGCGGCTATAGCCTACGGGACGGAATTTTACCCCACGCTCAAAACGAATCTGCGATACGATAACTCCACAGAAAGGACAAAACTATGAGAAAAATCGGAATCAATGCCGAGATCGGCTTTGGGATCGACAACATGGAAATGCTGCGCCGCATCAAGGATGCGGGATTCGATGCGGTATTCCCCGGCTGGCATGAGGATGCCCCTCTTGCCGAATGGAAGCGGGAAGCCGACCGATTAGGGCTTGAAATGCCCTTCGTGCACGCACCGTTCAGCAAGATCGAATGGATTTGGGAAGACGATCCCCTGGGAGATCAAGTATTGGACACCCAAATCAAATGCGTTGATGCCTGCGCAGATGCGGGGGTATCGGTGGTCGTTTGTCATATTTACAAGGGCTTTGGAAAGGAAGAAAAGCCCACCGAGCACGGATTTGCAAGGCTTTTGCGTCTGTTAGATCATGCCGCAAGCCGATCCTGCCGCATTGCCTTTGAAAACACGGAGGGTGACGCGTATCTCGATGCTACGCTGAAAAGATTTTGGGAGCATCCCGCCACCGGCTTTTGCTTCGACTCGGGACATGAGCTTTGCTACAATCGCGGCAACGATCTTTTGGGACTTTACGGAGGTCGCTTGATCGCAACACATTTGGATGACAATTTGGGAATCAGCGGCGACTCCATCTTTTGGACCGACGATCTGCACCTGCTCCCGTGGGACGGTGTTGTCGACTTCGAACGGGTTGCCAAACGCTTGCAGGCGGTAGGGTTCGATGGAATTCTGATGTTTGAATTGACCGTAAAAAGCAAGCCAAACCGTCACGAAAACGATGCCTACTCGGAAATGGGCTGTGACGTATATTTAAAGGAAGCCCACCGCCGTGCGGTACGCTTCGCCAAGCTTTTTGAATGAAACGTGAAAAAGACCGTAAGAAAAGAGCATTGCCTCTTGCTTACGGTCTTTTCGTTTTCCGCTTCACTTCCCCGTTTTGCTTCGACGGATACCGTTCGTATCGGGAAACTTGTCCTTTCGCATACGGAAAAACATGGAATACAGAGCCTTTCCGTTAAAGGGGATCAAGGGATACAAATAGGAACGCTTGCCGTTTGCGGTTTTGTTGGTTACCAGCAACAGAAACGCACCGACGGCACCGATCACAAGTCCCGCACCGCCAAACAGATAAATGCACACCAAAAGACCGATGCGCAAGAACTTGAACGCGTAGCCCAGCTGATAGCTTCTTTGCGAGAAATTTGCGATTGCCACGAATGCCATATACAAAATCACCTCGGGAATCAGCCAGCCAACCGACACCGCAAAATCCCCCAAAATCAAGCCGCCCACCACCGACAACGAATTGGATAGCATATTGGGGGTGTTCATCGATGCCATCCGCAAGCCGTCGATCATAAATTCAACCAGGATCAGCTGTACGAAAATGGGAATTTTCCCCGTGCTTTCGGGTAAGACGAAGCGCAGAAATGCGGGTGTCAGCTCGGGGTTTTGCGTAAAGAAAAACCAAACGGGAACCAAAAAAAGCGTTGCCCAAAAGACCAAATGCCGAACCAATCGAATATAACTCCCCGTCAGCGGTGGGAAGTAAAAATCATTGGTTTCCTGCATAAAGTCAAAAATCGTGCTGGGGAACACCATGATCTCGGGCGAATTGTCGATGATCACCAGAACGCTTCCCTCCAGCACCTGCGCCGCCGCCACGTCGGGACGCTCGGTATACCGAATCTTGGGAAACGGGTTGTACCATTTATCGTGAATCAGAAGCTCTGCCAGCGATTCATGCCCCATCGTCAAGGCACCCGTCCTGATTTTCCGAAGTCTGTTTTGCAAAAAGGAAACGTACCCCGGGTCTGCCTGTCCCTCCAGATAACACAGCACGACGTCACTTTTGCTCCGCGCACCAACGGTAAAATATTGCATGGTCAACGCGGGGTCGCGTATTCTTCTTCGAATCAGGGCGGTATTGAAAACCAACGTTTCCACAAATCCGTCGCGCGAGCCCATCATAACGCGGTCACTCTCGGGCTCCTCCACCGAACGCGTCGGATAGGTGCGCGAATCGATCACGATCGCATATCGTCCAAAGGTTTCTCCAAGAATCAGGCTGGTGCCGGACAGAACCATTTGCAGCATCATCTGCGCATCCTCGGTTACCTCTGCCTCCACGAACGGCACGTGATGCTCACAAAAGTACCGTGCCGCAGCATCCTCTGCATCGTCGGTCGGTGCCCCAAGCCCTTTGAGCGAAAGAAAATAGATCATCAGCTTGTTCATCGAGCCGCCGTCTACGAAGCCGTCGATATAGTACAGCGTCAATTCCTGCTTCCCAAGATAGATCGTTTTTTTGATAACGTCAAAATTCTGTTCCACACGCAGAATCTCATCCATCAGTCGTACGTTTTCGCGGTAATCCGCACATAATCCTCTCATCCCGTCACCTCACTCAAGCCTTATGATTCCCGATTTTTGGATTTTATACACACTGTTTGGGAGAGATCGGTCTTTTTTGCAGGATCTCTGCATAAGCTATATAAAAAATGACGGTCATGATCTGAAAAGCAGAAACGTCAGGCAATTTTTTGCCGATTGCTATGGTAGAAAGGATAGAGGAAACGCATGAATACAAACTATCTTCCCGAGGGGGCGCGCTTACATACACCCGAAAACCGCGAGCTGTTGGCGTCACCCGCCGGGTTGGAAAAAGCAATGAATCAAGGAATCATTGTGGAGGGGATCGTTACGATGTGCGACAACGCACTTTGCCTGCACGTCGATCTGCAGTGCGCGCAGGGCAAACTGGAGGCGGACGAGGTGTTGTATTGCCGTGCCGGAGAAACGCGCAAGGACATTGCGGTCATCTCCCGTGTGGGCAAGCCGGTTGCCGTGAAAATCATGGCATTGGAAGCAAGCGGCGGCAAGCTGACCGCCATTCTTTCCAGACGCTTGGCGCAAAAGGAGTATCTTTCGTATCTGTTCTCAAAAATGCAACTTGGAGATCTTCTTTCGGCACGCGTCACCCATCTGGAGCCGTTCGGAGCCTTTTTGGATATCGGCTGTGGGGTAGCGTCGCTTTTGTCGGTGGATTGCATTTCGGTATCGCGGATTTCCCATCCGCGCGACCGTCTACGCGTCGGCATGGAGCTGCCCGTGGCAATCAAAGCCTTGGACCGTGACGGTGAGCGCATCTATGTGACTTTGCGGGAGCTGCTTGGAACCTGGGAACAAAACGCGGCGCAGTTTGAAGCGGGGCAAACGGTTACGGGGGTGATCCGAAGCGTGGAATCCTACGGTGTTTTCGTGGAGCTTGCTCCAAATCTTTCGGGGCTTGCCGAGCTGAAGCCCGACTCTGCCGAGGAGCTGCGTGCCAAGGTCGGACACGTTGCCGCCGTATATATCAAGAGCATCGTCCCCGAACGCATGAAGATCAAGCTCGTGCTGATCGACGTATCAAACACACGCACCGGCTGTAAGGATCCCGTTTTTTACGTCAATCCCAAGGACACGCACCATCTCTCACACTGGGTCTATTCCCCGCCGTGCTCGCACCGACGCATCGAAACCGTCTTTGATTCTCAGCCTGCCGACACACAGTAACCCCCGAAAAGCCGTTACGTAAAAAGTAACGGCTTTTCTTTTTCATTCATGATGAGTTCATATTTTTTTGTTATACTGTACTGAATAATCGTTTTTCAGTCTATGAAAGTACGGGTGAAGCAGTTTATGAAAACACTTGGAATTGATATCGGCTCGACCACGGCAAAGCTGGTGCTGTGTGAAAACGGACGGGTCTTATACGAAAAATACGAGCGACATTTCTCGCAGGTGCGTCAAAAAACGCTGGAGATGCTCTCTAAAATGCCGAACGTCGCGCCCGACGAGCCCTTGGCGGTTGCCATTTCGGGATCCGCAGGCTTGGGACTGGCGCAAAGTGCGGGACTGACCTTCGTTCAGGAAGTCTTCGCCACGGGAGAAGCGGTGAAAAAGATCGAGCCCGATACCTCCACGGTGATTGAGCTTGGAGGCGAGGATGCCAAGATCATCTTTTTCGACGGCGGTACAGACGAGCGTATGAACGGCTCCTGCGCCGGCGGTACGGGTGCCTTTATCGACCAAATGGCAACGCTTCTCAACGTTACGGTCGATGAAATGGACGCGCTCAGCCTGAACTATAAGCGAATCTACCCCATTGCCTCCCGATGCGGTGTTTTTGCCAAAACCGATATCCAACCGCTTTTGAACCAAGGTGCGCGCAAGGAGGACATTGCAGCCAGCATCTATCAGGCGGTTGTCAATCAAACCATCGCAGGCCTTGCCCGCGGACGAAAAATCACGGGAAAGGTTTTGTTCCTCGGCGGTCCCCTCTATTACTGCAAGGGGCTGCAGGAACGCTTCCAAAAAACGTTGGAGCTTTCGGATGAGGACGCGGTATTTCCGCCCGACGGCCGCTTTGCCGTCGCGTTCGGTGCATCCTTGTATGCAACCAAGCACGCAACCCCCGTTCGCTTTTCACAGCTTTGCGAATCGATCCAACAGAGTATGCATGAAGCACCGATCATCAGCCGTATGCCTCCCCTGTTTGAAACCCAAGCCGAATACGACGCCTTTTCCGCCCGTCATGCAAGTGCAACCGTTCCCTCGGTTGACCCTGCGTCCTATTGCGGAACAGCAACGCTTGGAATCGATTGCGGCAGTACCACCACCAAGCTGGTTCTGCTCTCACAGAACAATGAAATTTTGTACTCCTACTACGCCTCCAACCTCGGAAACCCCGTGCAGGTCGTAAAGGAACAGCTGGAAGCCATCTACGCACTTTGCGAAAGCCGCATCCAAATCACGGGAAGCGCTGTGACGGGCTACGGTGAGGAGCTGATCCGCGCGGCATTCGGTGTGGACCTGGGCGTGGTGGAAACCATTGCACACTACACCGCCGCAAAATTTTTCCGTCCCGACGTGGATTTCATTCTTGACATCGGCGGTCAGGATATCAAGTGCTTCCGTATCCGAAACGGCGCAATCGACAGCATCATGCTCAACGAGGCTTGCTCCTCGGGCTGCGGCTCCTTTGTGGAAACCTTTGCAAAATCCATGGGCTACACCATTGCCGATTTTGCCAAAAAGGGTCTGTTCGCAAAAGCCCCCGTCGATCTCGGCAGCCGTTGTACCGTATTTATGAACTCCTCGGTCAAGCAATCCCAAAAGGACGGCGCAACCGTAGAGGATATTTCGGCAGGACTTTCGGTCAGCGTAGTAAAAAATGCGATCTACAAGGTCATCCGCGCCAGCTCTGCGGACGAGCTGGGCGAGCACATCGTGGTACAGGGCGGAACCTTTTACAACGATGCGGTTCTGCGCGCCTTTGAGCGTGAGCTTGGAAAGAACGTCATCCGTCCTGCCATTGCGGGGCTGATGGGAGCTTACGGTGCCGCGCTGTACGCGCAAAAGCGAAACGAAAGCCAACTGATTTCAAAGGAGGGACTTCTCTCCTTTGAGCATACCGCCAAGGCAACCACCTGCCACGGCTGTACCAACCATTGCCGCCTGACCGTCAATCGCTTTGGCGGCACAAAAACCTACATCTCGGGCAACCAGTGTGAACGCGGACTTGGCTACGACACCTCAAAATCCGAAAGCGTCCCGAATCTGCACGCATTCAAGCGCGCGTATCTGAAAAATCTCTCTTCGGGCGACGCAAAGCGCGGAACGCTGGGTATTCCCATGGCACTTGGTATGTACGAGCTCTATCCGTTCTGGCACGGTCTGTTCTCAAGCCTGGGCTTTTCGGTGATTGCCTCGGAGCAGTCAACCCGTCGCACCTATGAAAAGGGACAGTTTTCAATCCCCTCGGACACGGCTTGCTATCCCGCAAAGCTGATGCACGGACATATCGAGGAGCTGGTTGACAGAGGGGTTGATGCCATCTTCTATCCCTGCCTGACCTACAACGTAGACGAAAAAACGGCAGACAATCACTACAACTGCCCCGTGGTAGCCTACTATTCCGAGCTTTTGGCAGGCAACGTAGAAAACCTGAATAAAACCGATTTTTGGTATCCCTATCTCAATATCAACAACGACCGCGCCTTGGTCAAGGGCTTGCAGGCATTCCTTGCCCCCAAATATCCCGATCTTGGCGTCAAGGAGCTTCGCGAAGCCGTCAAAGCGGCACACGTTGCCTACGATACCTTTATGTCGTCAATCCGCAAGGAGGGCGAATACGCGGTTCAGTATGCAAAAGAGCATAACAAGCGTGTGATGATTCTGGCAGGCAGACCCTACCACATTGACCCCGAAATCGGACACGGCATCGATAAACTGGCAGTATCGCTCGGATTTGTGGTCGTCAGTGAGGACAGCATTTGCCACCTGACCGAGCGTCAGCCGGTACACGTGCTGAATCAATGGACCTACCATGCCCGTCTGTACCGCGCCGCACGCTATGCCACCGAGCACAAGAATACCGAGCTTGTACAGCTGGTTTCCTTCGGCTGCGGTGTGGATGCCATCACCACCGACGAAATCCGTTCTATTCTGGAAGAAAAGAACAAATACTATACGCAAATCAAAATCGACGAGATCACCAATCTCGGCGCGGTTCGCATCCGTCTGCGCAGCCTGCTTGGCGCGCTGGAGCAATAAGCCGCACGGTTTTCGAAAGGAAAAGCGATATGGAAAACAATTACATTCCCTTTACCAAGGAAATGAAAAAGGAATACGTGATTCTGGCACCGAACATGCTGCCGATGCACTTTGAATTGATCCTGCAGGTTTTGTCCAATTACGGCTACAAGATCGATTTGCTGAAAACCGACGGTCACGAGATTGCCGAAACGGGACTGAAATACGTGCATAACGACACCTGCTACCCCGCGCTTCTGGTCATCGGTCAGTTCATCAATGCCATCCAAAGCGGCAAATACGACCCCAACAAGGTGGCATTGATCCTATTCCAAACGGGCGGCGGTTGCCGCGCCTCCAACTACATCTCTCTGTTGCGAAAAGCCCTGCAAAAGGCGGGCTACGGTCACGTACCGGTGATTTCGTTCAGCCTTGCGGGAATTGAAAAGCACCCCGGCTTCCGACTTTCTCTGCCGATTTGGCACCGGATGGTGTATTCGGTACTGTATGCCGACCTTTTGATGTCGTTGCTCAATCAATGCAAGCCTTATGAGGTACATCCCGGTGAAAGTCAGGCACTTGCCGAGCGACTTACCCATGAACTGGCAAACGAAATGGCACATGAAAAGGTGCTGTCCTACCGCCGCGTAAAAGAAAACTATCGAAGAATCATTCGTGCGTTCAATCAAATCGAATGCGTACGTACCGAAAAGCCGCGCGTTGGCATCGTAGGCGAGATCTTCGTCAAATACTCGCCTCTTGGCAACAATCGTTTGGAAGAATTTTTGGTACGCGAGGGTGCGGAGGTCGTCATTCCGGGACTTACCGATTTCTGCCTGTACACCGTTTACAACAACATCGAGGATGCACGTCTTTACGGAATCGGAAAGCTGAAAGCAAAGGCTTATACCTTTGCCTACAACTTCCTCAACGGCAAGGTGCGTGATCTGATCGATATCATTCGCGAGGAAAGCGACTTTACACCGCCCACACCCTTCCCTCACACCGCCTCCTTGGTGGAGGGCTGTATTCACCACGGCACCAAAATGGGAGAGGGCTGGCTGCTCACCGCCGAGATGCTGGAGCTTGCCGACAGCGGTGTCAATAACATTGTTTGCACCCAGCCCTTTGGGTGTCTTCCCAACCACATCTGCGGCAAAGGTATGATGAAGCCGATCAAGGAAAAGATCCCCAAGGTCAATATCGTTGCCATCGACTACGACCCCGGTGCCACGCAGGTCAACCAAGAAAACCGCTTGAAGCTGTTGCTTGCCAACGCGCGGGATGCCATGCAAGCCGAAAAGGAGCTCCAACAAGCCCCCCATACCGAACGCGAAACGGTAACGGTGTAACCGAAAGGAGCAAATCATGTCGTTCCAATACGTTTTATTTGATCTGGACGGAACACTGCTTCCAATGGACAAACGCTTCGACCGCGCCTATTTCGGCGGTCTTTGCAAGCGGCTTGCGCCCCACGGCTATGAACCCGATGCCCTGGTTTCCACCATTTGGGAGGGAGTCAAGGAGATGGTTAAAAACGACGGCAGCCGCACCAACGAAGAGGTTTTTTGGGATGCCTTCGAGCGTGTAATCGGCAAAAATGCGCGTGCAGACGAGCCCTATTTTGCCGCATACTACGAGGAGGATTTCGACAGCATCGCCGAGGTCTGTCCCTGCGACCCGCGTGCGCGTCAAATTTTGGATCTCTTGCACGAAAAAAAGATCCCCGCAGTTTTGGCAACCAACCCGATCTTCCCCGCCATTGCCACGCAAAAGCGGATGGCATGGGCAGGACTTTCGTCGGAGGACTTTATTTTCTACACGACGTATGAAAATTTCGGATATTGCAAGCCGAATCTCGACTACTATCGCGCCATCCTTAAAAAAATCGGTGCCGAGCCGCACGAATGCCTGATGGTTGGCAACGACGTGGACGAGGACATGGTTGCACGGGAGCTGGGAATGGAGGTTTTCCTTTTGACCGATTGTCTTCTCAACCGTCAAAACACCGATATCGAACAGTATCCGCACGGAAATTTCGATGACCTGATTGCCTTTTTGACAAAGAAAATAGGCTAAACACAACGGCGCTCCCACAAGCTGTGGGGGCGCCGTTTTTTTGTTTATACTTCGTTTTCCAGAGCCTCGTAGAGCTCCATCAGTCGCTCTTCCACCTCGTTTTTTCGCGCGTCGATCTCCGCTGCACGGACGTAATCCGATGCCGCATCTCCAAACAGCTCGGCTTCCAGCTCTGCAAGCTCGCTTTCCAAGGCATCACATTCCTTTTTCAAACGCTCGATCTGCGCCTTTTTCTTTCTGGCATCCGCCGCCGCTTGCTTATTTTTCAGATATTGCTCCTTGGCCTGGCTGACGGGTGCGGGCTTTACCGTCCCCTGTGCCGCTGCCGGCTCTGCCTCGGCAATGCGCGCCGCCTTATAGTCCTGCAGCTCGGTATATGCCTTGCCGCTTCGGTCTACCGTGAAATCCAAAAGATCCCCCGAAAAAGGTGCCCCCGGCTTCAGCTCCAAAATACGGGTTGCCAGCTTATCCACCAAATAACGGTCGTGCGACACCGTAACGATGGTGCCGTCAAACTGCTCCAGTGCCCCCTCCAGGGCTTCGCGCGAATCAATATCCAAATGGTTGGTCGGCTCGTCCAGCACCAACAAATTCATCTTGGACAAAATCAGCTTGGAAAGCGTGAGTCTTGCGCGCTCGCCGCCGCTGAGCACCGAAACGCTTTTAAACACACTGTCCCCAACGAATCGGAAGAGTGCCAGCGTGTTGCGAATTTCGGTTTCGGTTTTGGTAGGGTACGCACTCCAAAGCTCCTCAAGCACGGTATTCTCGGGATTCAAATTCTGATTTTCCTGATCGTAATACCCGATCTCTACGTTGTATCCCGCCGCAATAACACCGTTCGTTGGGGCAAGCTGTCCCAAAATCAGCTTGATCAGCGTGGATTTTCCGCATCCGTTCGGACCGATAATCAATACGCGCTCTCCCCTTTTGATCAAAAAGGAAAGCTCGGAAAACAGCTCCCGATTCGAAAAGCCCATGGATACCCCTCGCGCCTCTAAAACGTCGTTCCCCGATGCCAGGGCGGAGGAAAACTGCATCCGAATCGATTTGGGCGCGTTTTCGGGTCGTTCCACGCGCTCCATCTTGTCAAGAAGCTTCAATCGGCTCTCTGCCGCAATGATATTGCGCTCACGGTTCCATGCGCGTTGCTGGGCAATATATGCCTCCTGCCGTGCAATCTCCTTTTGCTGGTTCTTCCAGTGTCGTTCGGCAATCTCTCTATCGATGCGCCTCTGCTCGATGCTCTTGGTGTACCCACCGTTATAAAGCTTTGCGTGGTGATTTTCAATCGCCAGCGTTTTGTTGGTCACGCGATCCAAAAAATAACGGTCGTGCGAAATGACCATCACGCATTTGGGATAGTTGACCAAAAAGCCTTCCAGCCAAGAAAGCGTTGCCATATCCAAATGGTTGGTCGGCTCGTCCAGCATCAGAATGTCGGGTTGACGCGAAAGCTGGATCGCAAGAGCCAAGCGTGTGCGCTGTCCTCCGCTGAGCGTTTCGACAGACTGCTCCATCGCGATACGGTCAAAGCCCAGCTTTTGCAGGATTGACACGCATCTGCCGCGAAACTCCAAGCCGCCCTCTGCCACGAATTTCTCGTGCAGATCGGTATATTCCCGAATCAGCTCCTCTTTGGCACCTGAAAGCTTTGCCTCCAGCTCGTGCAACCGTGCTTCAATCGAAAGTAAATAGTCGAAGGCTCGGTACATCCGTTCCAGCACCGTCTGCTTTCCGTCCTCGCAGTCGAACGCTCCGTCCTGCGTCAAAACACCCACGCTTTTGCCGCGTGAAATATAAACGCCACCGTCGGTTGGTGTTTCTTCACCCAAAATCAAACGAAATAACGTCGATTTTCCGCTGCCGTTTACTCCGATGATTCCCAGTTTATCGGTTTCCTCCAACGAAAAGGAAACCTTATCGAGTATCACCGTGGTTCCGTAGCTGAGCGAAAGATCGTTGATTGAAATTGCTATCATATACGCATCCTCCACTCAAAATTTCGTTTTGACCTCAATCGCAACGCCCAAAATCCGTGCGCGCCCGATCTCAAAATCCTCGGAGGTCAAAACAATGGGAGAATAGTTCTCGTTCTCCGGCTCCAGGACGATTTTATGATGCTCCTTGCGAAACCGCTTTACGGTCGCACTGTCACCGTCCACAAGGCAGGCAACGATATCGCCGTTTTCTGCATACTGCTGCTTATGAAACAAGACGTAGCTGCCGTCCATAATTCCACAGTTTTTCATGCTGTCACCGCACACGACCAAAAAGAAATAATCCTCAATATCATTTACGTCGGCAAATTCACGCCCCAGAAGCGTTTCCTCGGTTACAATGGGACTTCCCGCGCGAATGACACCGATCACGGGTACCATCTTATTGGCGCGCAGGCTACGGTAGGAGGCTTCTGCCGTTCGCCGTCCCTCGTTCGTTCCCATCAGCTCGTCAAGGCTCACCGAAAAATAATCGGCAATCCGCGCCAGCTTGTCTGCCTTGGGAGAGGAGCGTCCACTCTTCCAATCCGAAAAGGTGGATGCCGCGATCCCCGTGGCTTTTGCAACCTGATAGACACTGACTCCGTGCGTTTTGAGTAAGCTTTCAAAGGCAAAGTAATCCATTTGCTTGCTTCCTTTCTGTTTTAACGGGATTGTGAAGATATACCGATTCCCATCAGCACTTTTTGTGTACAATCTACGAATATTATGTTTTTCCGAAATACCCATTGACAATAGTTCGGAAATGCGATATAATATCAATACCCGATATCATTATAACGGATTCAGAAAGAATTGTCAACAGGATTTATAAAATTTATTTTCAAAAAAGCAAAAAAGAGGTGATTTTCGTGTGTATTCTTTGTAAATCTGCGATATGTGTGTCAAAATGTCCCAATTATGAAGCAAAAACGGTCACAAGAACGGTGATCCGATGTACCCTTTGCGGAGAAAGGATCGAGGAATCGGATCGCTATTACGTAGCAAACGGATTTCCGTACTGCGAGGATTGTCTTCGCTTCTCCGAGGGAGAATCTTTAATACGAATTTGCGAAAAATCATTTCAAAAAGGGCTTGAAAAGCTCGGCTTTACCTATTGCGTAAATAACTGACGGAGGGTTTATGTCCGAAACAGCAGCACAAGAAAAATATGATGAAAAAAGTGATCCCATCGAGGAAGTACGCAACTTTTTATGCGGATATCAGCTGTGTCTGGATATGCTGAATCTGAAGAAGCACGAACGAAAGCGTGCGACCATCTTTCAAGACGAATGCGATTGCGATGATTTGGTGGGAGAAAGCGAGGCATACTGGCGCGCGCGGATGTTTGAAATTCGTTCCTTGATCGAATCGATGAAAAACGGTAGAGAAAAGCTCTTGCTTTACTATCACTATCTGCGCGGAGAAAGCATCGAGCATGCCGCCGATCTGTTGGGGCTTTCGCGCAGAACGGGCTACCGCATCCACAAAAAAGCACTTTTAACGGCATCCTTTTTATACGTCCGCTTGAAAAAAAAGCAGAATTTTGAATAAAATCCGCATAAACGCACCCTACCGTGCGATACTACCATCAAAGAAATTTTGAGGAGGTATCAACATGCATCTTGAAAAGCACGTAAAAGGCATTGCAATCACGGCAGGCGCAATCGGAGGCGTTGCCATCCTCGGTGCGATTGCGGCAATGATTTGGAACAGTAAGCAGATGAAAACAATGCGCGCCATCAAGCGAACGTCCAAAATTATGTATCACGTTGGAACAGCCATGCGAAATCTCTCGGGGGAAGTCGGGGGAATTTAAAAAGAGGGAGATCGAACGCACGCAGAAATGCGGTTCCGATCTCCCTTTTTGCATAAACCACGCACGCCACGCATAGGATGTAGCACAGTTTTTAGAATCAAAGGAGCAACGATATGGATAGCTACAAGAAAGATGCGCGAAGCGGTGCTTGCATTCAGGCACCGATTTGTGATCGGACGACCGTAGTGGAATTGTCGTCCGATTTTTCCCTGCCCGATTATCAACCCGAAATCAAGCGGCTGTTGCGCGTTTGCGCAACGGTTGCCCCGCCCAACCATTATATCGGCACGGGAAATGCCGAGTTTTCGGGGTCGATTTTTTACACGGTGCTGTATGCAGCCAACGACGGCGAGCTGTATGCAAGCAACGAAAGTGATGAATATCGATTTTCGGTCCCCGTGGAAATGGGCTCGGACTTCGATTGGAACGAGGGGATCTCTTGTGATTGCGAGATCGTTCCCGAAATGACGGTCGGTCGCGTTGCGGCACCGCGTAAAATCACGGTCAAGTGCCGTTTGCGTCCTCGCGTGCGGATGTGGGGCATTCGTACGCTGAGCGAATTTCCAAAGGACGCAGAGCACGGTACGATTGAGTGCCTGTACGGTCAAAGCGAATGCGCACGCAGCTTCGTCGGGATCGGCGAGCCGATTCGTCTGGGGGATGAAATTTTACGCGATGAAAAGGAGGGCGATCTGCGCGTCATTTGCGCTGAGGGACAGGTATTCATCAACGAAGCCACCGCAGCAAGCGGTATCGTTACCTGCCGCGGGGAGCTTGCCGTCAAGCTGTTGGTTGCCAAGGAAGGCACCCACGCAGCCCCCACGGTCTATCTGCGCAGACTTCCGATTTCGGACGAAATTTCGGTTGACGGTGCCACCGTAAACTGCGATGCCACCGCCGACGGTGTTTGTACGGCAATTCACGTCACCGTGGAGGAAAACCGCATTCTCTACGAAGCCGAAATTTGCTTGCGCGCCGAGGCACAGCGCAACGACAGCGTTTCCTATACACGCGATCTGTACTCAACTGCACACGCTTGCCAAACGACCTACACAAGCGTTGCTCTGCCTCGCGCATTGAAATGCATCAACGGCAATATGTCGATCAATACCACGCTGGAGTTAGAAGAAGCGGGGATTCGCCAGGGGCTCTCGGTGTGGGATCTTTGCCTGACACCGACCGTCGGCAATCTTGAAACCGAAAACGGAAAATATATCCTGACCGGGCGTTGCCGCTGTCAAGTCATCCTTTCCGACGGAGAGGAGCTTTCCTCGCAAGAGTTTGAAATTCCGTTCCGTTACGCATGCGACGGAAGCGGTGAAGCGGTTGCCGATTGGCGCGCCACCGCGGTTGCCGTTTCCTCTCGCGCCAGAACCGACACCGAACGCATTGCCATCGATGCCGAGCTTGCAATCAGCCTTGTCACACGCGGTGAGGAAGCGATCACGGTACTGAACGAGGCAAAATTCGGTGACGCCGTCAATTCGGCAAAATCAGGCTATACCGTTTGCTACCCCTCGCACGAGGATACGCTGTGGAGCGTTGCCAAGCGATATCACCGTTCGGTGGATGCGGTGTTCGCGATGAACAACCTCTCGGATGCACCGCGTGCAGACACCCCCGAATCGCTGTCGGGAGTACGCTATCTTTTGGTATAACATAGCGAAACCTCATATTCATGGGGCTGATTCATGAAAGTAGAACTGCATAAAAAAAGCCTCCCCTGTGTAAGGGGGAGAAAATTTGCAAGCAAATTAGCACGGCTTGCCGTGACGGAGGGGTTGTAAAACAGTAAAAGTTGCTGCAAAACAATCCCTCCGTCGCTTCGCTCCCTTTACACAAGGGAGCCTTTTTTGTTCCTTGATTCGTGCAATTGATCCTGAATGACTCAACCCTATATTTTCTCTTTCGATCAAATCATCAAGCGATAAATTTTCTCACAATCCTCGGGATAAAGGCGCACAAAGCCGTCGATATAGCCGGGTCTGCCGTTGCCGTTACAAAGAACGTCCACCATGTGCGGAATGTCCTCTTCCTTGGCACCCAGCTCGGCAAAGCTTTGGGGCATGCCAATCGAAATCAGGAATTTACGCAACGCCTCAATTCCCGCACGCGCCGTGTTTTCGGGGTTGGCGAAGTCCATCTCACAGCCCCACACACGCACAGCGATCTGCGCAAAGCGCATGACGTCGCGGTGCATGACGTAGGTAAAGACCGCAGGCATGGTAACGGCAAGTCCTGCGCCGTGCGCGCAATCGTACATCGCGGAAAGCTCGTGCTCTATGCTGTGGCTGTTCCAGTCCTGCGTGCGTCCGACACCGCAAGAATTGTTGTGTGCCATCATCCCCGCCCACATGATATTGGCGCGAGCCTCGTAGCAGTTCGGGTCAGCAATCACACGGGGAGCCTCGTGAATCATGGTCAACAGCAATGCCTCGATCATGCGGTCGGTCACCTCAACGTCGGTCGTGCGGGTCAGATACCGTTCATACAAATGCGCCATGATATCGGTAATGCCGCACGCGGTCTGATAAGGCGGCAGAGTCTGCGTCAGTGCCGGATTGAGAATGCTGAATTTGGGACGCAGAACGTCACTGCCCGTTCCGCGCTTGAAGCCCTTGTGCGTAATCACCGTATTGGTGCTTCCCTCACTGCCTGCGGCGGCAATGGTCAAAACGGTTGCAACGGGAAGCGCGCGCTCGATCTTTTTCCCACTGTAGAAATCCCAAAAATCACCGTCGTACAATGCGCCCATCGAAATTGCTTTGGCAGAATCAATGGTACTGCCGCCGCCAACCGCCAAAAGGAAGTCCACCGATTCTTTCTTACACAGATCGATGCCCGTATACACCAGATCACTCTTGGGATTGGGCTGTACACCGCCCAAGAGAACGTACGGAATCGCTTCTCTGTCCAAGGATGCCTTGACACGGTCCAAAAGTCCCGAGCGAACCACGCTTCCGCCGCCGTAATGGATCAAAACCTTGGTTCCGCCAAAACGCTTGACGTAGGCTCCCGCATCGTTTTCGGTATCCTTACCGAATGCAAAAAAGGTAGGTGCGTAAAAAGTAAAGTTGTTCATATTCGTTTCCTTTCCGTATGTTCAGATTCGGCGAGCCGCTTGGATCAACCGAAACGCCTCTTCTGCCGTTTTTTCCAGATTTGCTTTTGCCACGGACGGCTCCATCGCCCTCTCCAAGGGAACGACACCCTGCAGAATCGAGAAGCATGCGTCGATTCCCAGCGTGTGACAAGCCGACACGTCCTCGGCAAGCGAGCCTGCAAGCGCAATCACGGGTTTTCCATAGCGTTTTGAAAGCCTTGCCACCCCAACGGGTGCTTTTCCCATCGCGCTTTGTCCGTCCAGCCGTCCCTCACCCGTCACGACAACGTCGGCTTTGCTAATCACGCCAGCGGCATTCATCGCATCCAAGACCAGCGATACGCCCGAGGTCAATTCGGCACCGAGGTAGGACGACAGCGCAAAGCCCATACCGCCTGCCGCCCCGGCACCCGGCGCGTTTCCATCCGCGTGCGGCAGAATTGCTTGGGTCAGCGCGGCATAGCGTGCAAGACACGCGTCCATTTTGGCAACGGCAAGAGGCGTTGCCCCCTTTTGCGGACCGTACACGGCACTGCAGCCCAATTCTCCGCACAAGGGATTGGTCACGTCGCAGGCAACCCGAAAACGGCACTCTTGCAAAACGGGAGATGCACGGCTCACGTCAATCGAGGACAGCGAGGAAAGTCCCGCGGCTCCGCGCACAATCGGCTGTCCCTTGGAATCCAAAAAGGAAAAGCCCAAGGCTTGCAGCATCCCCACACCGCCGTCGTTGGTCGCGCTTCCGCCGATCCCGATCAAAAAATCTCGGCATCCGCGACCGATCGCATCCAATATCAGCTCTCCCACCCCGTAGGTAGTCGTCTTCATCGGATCGCGCAAGGAGCTGTCTATCAGCGTAATTCCCGCGGCTGCGCTCATTTCGATCACGGCTACGTTTTGGGGAAGAATCCCGTACGACGCGTCAACCGTGTCCCCCAAGGGACCCGTAACGCGTGCGGTGATGCGTTCTCCTTTGCAAGCGTAGATCAGCGCATCCGCCGTTCCCTCCCCTCCGTCGGCAAGCGGCAGAACCGCAACCTCGGCATCGGGATAGACACGCATCACCCCGTTTGAAACCGCCATGCCCGCTTCAAGAGAGGATATGCTCCCCTTGAAGGAGTCCAATATTGCCACGACCTTCATGATAAAACCTCCGTTCGTAAGACGCGCCAATCGCGCTGTATTCAGTATACCACAGGCAATTCGTTTTGTCAACGAACTTTCTTGCCAAGGACTTGACAAGACAAAAAAAATCATCTATAATAAGATTAATCTATTCCCACAAAGGAGTTTCGCCATGAGATCTGCCCCCACCTTTTTTCTCACCTCCGAGGACGGACGCTTGATTCGTCCCGATGAAAAATTTGACTTTTTGGACGCAACGCTGTATCCCGCAAAAAGCCGTGTCGAACTGACCCTCCATCTGCCGCCCGAATACGCAAATTTCGCGCGCGTCCACGTTTGCTTTCGCATGCAGATGACGACAGAGGACGCGCATTCTGCCGTGATGGATTGCAAATATTCCAACGCGCGGCTGTTGCACGCGGACGGGACAAACGTGGACTACGGGTTTCGGATGCACCGATGGAGCCGTGTCAATTTTGACGCTGACGTTTGCACCGATGGCGGTGTTCCCTCTGTGCGCCTTTTGCTGACCGATGCCGAGGGACTTTGCGTGCATCTTTCAAGACCCGTCATCGACACCGATATCATCCCGACAGAAGGACTTTAGGGCGGTGCGGAGCTGTTGCAAACCGTTGCGGCACGGCGGCTGGGCATGTGCTACGTTCTCACAGCCCCCGAGGGACAAACGGTGATGATCGACTGCGGACGGCTTTCCAAGGAAGAGCTGATCGGCGATCACCCGCAAATCGAACGGCTGTTGACCGAACGCGGCGGATACGTCAGCGATTGGTTTTTGACCCACTATCACGGCGACCATATCGGTGCCTTGATCGAGCTGTTAAATGCCGATAATACGATCACCATTGAAAATTTGTATTATGACTTTTCCTGCGATCCCGACTTTTTGGCAAGGCACGAGGGCGCGGAGGCACAGCTGATCGACCAATTGGCAGAGGCAATTCAAAAATCGGGAAAGGTACGTCACGTCATCACCCCGAAAAAGGGTGACGTTATCGAGCGCGGAGGACTCCGCATCAAGGTGCTCAACGACGCATATTTCCAATCCGCCGCCAATCTGAGTAACGACTCCAGCTTGATCTTTAAGGTTGAAACCCCTAAGGAAAGCATCCTCTTCCTCGGTGACATGGGCAACTACGGAAGCGTGCTTCTGGAGGATCCCGAGTTCGTACGGGAGATCAAGAGCTGCATGATCGTCCAGATGGCGCACCATGGGCAGGAGGGCGTGGAGGAGATCTTCTATCGCACGCTGGAAAGCATGAAAATCTGCCTCTATCCTGCGCAGGAATGGCTGTTTGACTGCAATTTGGATGGACAAGGACTCGGCAGTGGTATTTGGGAGTCGCTGATCACGCGGAGCTGGATTCGCGAATTGGACGTTCGGAAAAGCTATAGCATGATCGACGGAGAGGTCATTTTGAAATAAAACGATGCCCGTACGGATAAACATCCACCGTACGGGCATATTTTTGCCGGAAAACGGATATAATACTATACAGTTCAAGTAAAAACGCGAGAAACAGCAGAAAAAGAAAAGAAAAAACAAAAAAGGGGTTGACAAAGAGCATTCGATGTGTTATAATAGGCAATGCGAACCGAAAAGGAGCGCAAAAAGTCCTCGGTGCTACCTTGCCGGTGTGGCGGAACAGGCAGACGCCCGGGACTTAAAATCCCGTGATACGAAAGTATCGTACCGGTTCGATCCCGGTCACCGGCACCACCGTGGGATGAAGCGCAATTCCCTTTCGAAGCAATCATATCGCGGAGTAGAGCAGCCTGGTAGCTCGTCGGGCTCATAACCCGGAGGTCGTGAGGTTCAAATCCCACCTCCGCAACCAAAAGAACAAGGCAGTCCAAACGGACTGCCTTGTTCTTTTGCTCTGCGAAGCGAATTTTGAATTGCCACCACGACCTCCGCAGGAGGGAGTGGGTGAGCAAGTAAAAACAGCACGGTGTGCTGTTTTTACGCCGCGATACCCCACAAAGCAAGGAGAAATGAAGCAAGGCTATGCTTTGCGCACATTTCGACTATGCGACTGGGGTGGGCAATGAAAAATCCCTCCTCCGCAACCAAATAAGAAACAGTAGATTGATACAATCGTATCGACCTACTGTTTTCTTTTTGTCGTTAAATATTAGCCGAAAGTCCTTGATTTACAAGGGCTTTTTTACTTTTGTGGTGCATTTCGGTATATGCGGTGCCTATATCTTGTGACTCGGATGTCCTAAAATGCAGAAAAGCACCACTCCCCGTCAAGGTGTAGTGCCTTCCTATCGTTAAAAGACCGATATTCGTTAGATTACAAGAGCTACGGCTATATCACAAATTTCCCTCTGTATGACCCAATACCTCCGATGTCATGAACCTCCCGATATCCTTTGCCTTTCAGATAAGCCGCCGCGCGTGCGCTTCGTCCTCCGCTGAGGCAATGGACGTACAGAGGAGTGTTTTTATCCTTTATAAGCGAATCCACTTTGTCGATCTCGTCAAGCGGAAGATTTTGGCTTCCCTCAATATGTCCGCTTGCGTATTCCTCTCTCGTTCTGACGTCGAGAAGAATTGCGTTTTTACTTTCACGGAAGCTTCGGACTCCCTCGTTAATATCCTTACGTGCGAATATATGAAAAATACTCATGTTGTATCCTCCTTGTGTTTTGATTACGGCTTTATTTTAACACGAAGGCGTGACTTCTTCCGTGACTTTTGTCACAAGCTGCTTTGTGTTGATATGTGGCACAAAATATGATATAATATTCTTGTAATACGCTTGAGTGACAAAAGTCACAGCGGACACGAAAAAGGTATGGTAAAATATACTCACAGAAAGAAAAACGGAGGTAAGCTTATGAAGACCTTGATCATAGGAGGCGTGGCAGGCGGTGCATCCTGCGCGGCAAGACTCAGGAGGCTTGACGAGAAAGCCGAGATCGTCATTTTGGAGCGTGGAGAGT
>SVST01000002.1 GCA_015064155.1 Oscillospiraceae bacterium
TCTCCCACCGTTTCCGCGGCAATCACCAAGGATAGCCTTTCCGAAAAGAATCTGCAGGATTGGTTCTTCTCCGACGAGCGTCAGGCAAACGACGTAGCAGTGGTTTCCTCCTCTAACGGCAGCTCCTCGGTTTATCTGGCTGTTTATATCGGCAAGGGTGAAACCTGGCAGAACAATGCAACGAGCGATCTGATCAACGAAAAGGTCACCAACTGGATTGCCGACCTGATGAAGGACTACAAGGCAAGCGAAAAGGTTCTCAACAAGATCGGAAAGCCGACTCCTCAAACGACCGCAGCCGAGGCTACTACCGCAGATCCCGCGGCAAGCTGATCGGACGAACGGAATCTTCAAAAAATGGCACGGAGCTCTTCCGTGCCATTTTACAACCGCGTGAATATACTGTACTGACTAACTTACAGAAAAGGAAGAAATGCAATGGTACTTGACCCCAAACAGACCACCGTGGCTTACCGCTGCCCACACTGCGGTGCGGGAATTATGAGCGCTGTCGGACTTTTTGCACTTTCAGCCGACATGGTAAAGCTGAAATGCACCTGCGGAAACAGCGAAACGTCAATCGTTTATTCCAAGGATGGCAAGGTTCGCTTAACCGTTCCCTGCTTGCTCTGCCCCAACCCGCACACCTTCACACTCAACTCCTCGCTCTTCTTCGGCAAGGATCTGTTCACGATGCAATGTCCCTATTCCGATATGACGGTTGCTTGCATCGGTGACCCCAACCAAGTCAAAGCAGAGCTGGCACGGAGCGAGCTGGAGCTGCTGGATTTGATGGAGCAAAGCGGTATCAACAGCTTTGACAGCTTGAAAAACGATGAGGAGCATCTGACCGATCCGCAGATCCTGGATATCATCATGTTCGTCATCCACGACCTGGATGCCGAGGGAAAGATCCGTTGCAAATGCGACGCCCATGACAACGGAAGACTGTACGATGCCGAGGTGCTGAACGAGGGGGTTCGCGTCAGCTGCAGAAAGTGCGGTGCTACCCGATTGATTCCCACCGATTCGGGACTCGGAGCACACGCATTCCTCAACGCGGACGAATTGCATCTGGAATAACTACCGAAACGGAACGAAGCCTGCGCAGGGTTTCGTTCCTTTTATTTTTACGCAGAAACCCGAGTCTTTTTGAAAAAAAGCATTGATTTTTAGCACAATATATGATAAAATGTAGAGTGGAATTATTTATCATGCGAAGGAGTCACCGCTATGAACACGAAAGAATTAAAACGCGCTCTTCTTGACGGCGCATACGACAACCGCTTTGCTTTCATTTACGGAGAAGATGCCGTTTCGGCACAAAAGGCACGCTATGCCGCCGCCATCGACAGCTTTGCCGAGCTTTACGGAGAAACGCGCGAGGCGGCACTTTACTCGGTAGCCGGACGCAGCGAGATTTCGGGCAACCATACCGACCATAACCACGGTTGTGTCATCGCGGCTTCCATCGATCTCGACATCATTGCCGTCGCCGCCCCCAACAACGACGGTATCATCCGCGTCAAGAGCGAGGGCTTTGACGAGGACGTGGTGGATCTTTCGGTTTACACCGCACCCAAGGAAAATATCGAGGGACACTCCGAGGAATTGATCGCCGGTGTTGCCGCAGGCTTCCGTCAGAACGGCTACAAGGTCGGCGGCTTTGACGCATATACGACCTCCAACGTTCTCAAGGGCTCGGGAATCTCCTCGTCTGCCGCCTTCGAGGACATGATCGGAAATATTCTCAGCCATCTGTATAACGACGGACAGATTGATAACGTCGAAATCGCAAAAATTTCTCAGTATGCCGAGAACGTATTTTTCGGCAAGCCCTGCGGCTTGATGGATCAGGTTGCTTGCGCTGTCGGCGGCATCGTGGGAATCGATTTTGCCGATCCCAAGGCTCCCGTAATCGAAAAGCTGGATTTCGATATGTCTGCGGCAGGCTATAAGCTTTGCATCGTCAACACGGGCGGAAACCACGCCGACCTGACCGACGACTACGCCTCGGTCCCCGCCGAAATGAAGGCGGTTGCAAAGGCTCTCGGGAAAAGCGTTTTGCGCGAGGCAGACGAAAAAGACGTCATTGCCGCAATTCCCACGCTCAGAAAAACCGTGGGTGACCGCGCCATTTTGCGCGCCCTCCATTTCTATGCGGAGAATCGCCGCGTCAAGGAATTGACCGCCGCATTGAAGCGGAACGATCTCGATGCCTTCCTGTCGGGCATTTTGGCATCGGGACGCTCGTCCTTCTGCTACCTGCAAAACGTATACACCACCAAAAATCTGACCGAGCAGGGACTTTCCTTGGCACTTTGTCTTTCGGACACGACGCTTAGCGGAAAGCGTGCTGCTTGGCGCGTTCACGGCGGCGGCTTTGCGGGAACCATCCAAGCCTTTGTTCCCGACAGTGAAACCGAAAACTTCCGCAAGGTTATGGACGCGGCTCTCGGCGAGGGCTGCTGCATGGTTCGCAGAATCCGTCCCGTCGGAGCTGTAAAAATTTAACCGCTTTTCCGAAAGGAGATTTCTTGTTTGAAGCTCGATAACAAAAAGGTCCTATTGCTTCTTTTGGCAAACACCGTCATCTTGATGGTTCTCTATTTTTGGTTTCCCTCGCAGTTTCATTTTTCCTATATGCCGATGATCTATCTTGCCGTGGGAGCCGTGCTTGCACTTTACTACGTCATCTATAACCGCGGCTTCGTGGGGAAAAATCTTTCCCCCGATATGCTCGCCGGCAGCATGACGCTTGAGGAAAAGCAGGAATTTATCCGGGAATGTAAGGAACGGCAGAGCAAATCCAAATGGGTGCTGACGATTTTGGTTCCGTTGATGCTGGTTTTTGCGGTGGATATGATCTATCTGTTCGTCCTCCCGCTGTTTTCGGGGTGGTTCCAATGAGCCGTACACGTGTCGTATCTCTCTACTCGGGGTCGGTTGGAAACGCATTTCTGATCCAAACCCAAAGCGGAACGATTCTGATCGATGCGGGGAAAAATGCCAAAAAGCTTTGTGCGGCACTGGAAGCGGCAGGCGTTTGTCCCGACGAATTGGACGCGGTCTTTATCACACACGAGCACAGTGACCACGTCAGCGCGTTACCCGTATTTCTCAAGAAGCATCCCCTGCCCGTCCACGTACAGAATGCCTCGGCATACCGATTGGCATGCGAGCCCTCGGTAGAGCCCTGGCTTTGTCTGCACCCGCCACTCTATACCGAACAGGTGGGAAATATGCGGGTGACCTCCTTCCAAACACCGCACGACAGCCGCGGCTCACTCGGTTACCGCATTGATATTCAAGAAGAAAACGGGGAGATCCGTTCGATTGGATATGCCACCGACATCGGATACGTTTCCCGTGAGGTGGAAGAGGCACTAACGGGCTGTCAAACCGTCATTTTGGAAAGCAACCACGACCTTGATATGCTCATGGACGGTCCCTATCCGTACGATCTCAAGAAACGGATCGCCTCCAAGCGCGGACACCTTTCCAATGCCGACAGCGCGGAATTTGCCGCACGTCTGTGCGAAAACGGAACCTGCAGATTGATGCTGGCACACCTGAGTCAGGAGAACAACACCCCCGACACCGCGTATGACGCTTGCGTCAGCGCGCTCGGTAGTGATGACGTGCTCATAGCGGTCGCCGATCCCGACGGATTGACCGAGCTTGCATGGGAGGATTGATATGCTGCAGCTTACTGTTATCACGGTCGGCAACCTCAAGGAGTCCTACTGGAGAGAGGCACTGGCGGAATATGAAAAACGGCTTTGTGCTTTTTGCAAGCCCAATATAATTCAGCTCAAGGAAGCAAAGCTTTCCGAAAACCCCTCCGCTTCGGAAATTGCGGCAGCACTCTCGGACGAGGGAAAACGCATCCTCGCGGCAATTCCGCCGCGCGCATACCGCATTGCGCTGTGCGTTGAGGGAAAGCAGTTCTCCTCGGAGGAGCTGGCAGACAAGCTGGATGCCGCCGTCACAAGCAACGGCTCCATTTGCCTGATCATCGGGTCGTCGTTCGGTCTTTCCGCCGAGGTAAAGTCGGCGTGTGACCTTCGTTTGTCGGTTTCCAAGCTGACCTTTCCGCATCAGATGATGCGCGTGTTGCTTTTGGAGGTATTGTACCGATCCTTTTCGATCCTGAAAGGCACGAAATACCATAAGTAAGAAAAATTCAGAAAAAAATTGCAAAGACTATTGCCAGAAACACGGGTTCCGTGTTATAATAATATCGAACACAGCAAAATTTTGAAGAATACACCGCAGCGCGGTGTTGGAGGTACCCTTTGATTGTTGCATTGGAAGACGCAAAATACAAACTGATCGCGTTGCGCGAGGATCTGGTTGAGCTTGGATCGGCACTCCGTATCGAAGAAACCAAAGAAAATCTCAAGGATCTGGAGGCGCAAACACAATCCCCCGATTTTTGGAACAATGCCGAAAAATCCAGCAAGGTGCTGCAGGTCATCAAGCAGGCGCAGGATAAGGTCGCAGGCTATGAAAAGCTGTGTGCGCGCCTGGAGGATGCCATCGCGTTGGCGGAAATGGCGATTGAAGAAAACGATGAATCCTTCGTCGAAGAGGTGCAAGCCGAGCTTGCGGCAATCGAAGAAGAGGAGGAGCATCGACGCATCGAGGTTCTGCTTTCGGGTGAATACGACAAAAACAACGCCATCGTTTCCTTCCACCCCGGTGCCGGCGGTACCGAGGCGCAGGACTGGGCGCAGATGCTTTACCGCATGATCACCCGTTGGGCAGAAAAAAGCGGCTTTACGGTCAAATTGACCGACTGGCTTGACGGCGACGGTGCCGGCATCAAGAGTGCCACGGTCATGGTAAACGGAATCAACGCCTACGGCTATCTCAAGAGCGAAAACGGCGTTCACCGCTTGGTGCGCGTATCACCCTTTGACGCAAACGGACGCAGACAGACCTCCTTTGCATCGATCGAGGTCATGCCCGAGTTTGAAAACGTCGATGCGGTCGTCATCCGCGACGAGGATATCGAGGTTACGGCTCACCGTTCCAGCGGTGCGGGCGGTCAGCACATCAACAAAACCGACTCGGCAATCCGTATCGTCCATAAGCCTACGGGCATTGTGGTGGGCTGTCAAACCGAACGCTCGCAGCTTCAAAACAAGGAAACCGCAATGCGGATGCTGAAATCCAAGCTGATGGAAATCAAGCTGCAGGAGCGTTTGGAAACCATTGAGGATATTCAAGGCAACAAAAACAACATTGAGTGGGGCTCTCAGATCCGTTCTTACGTCTTTATGCCCTACACCCTGGTCAAGGATAACCGTACGGGATACGAAACGGGCAACATTCAAGCGGTGATGGACGGTGAAATCGACGGATTCATCAACGCATACCTCAAGAAAACCTCAAACCAGTAACCGACTAACCGAAGAAAGGGAGAACTTGCAATGAGTGACAAAAAGTATTTTCTGGCAAGCGCAGCAATCACCTTGGCATCTGCTGCTGTTTTGATTACAACGGCAAAGAAAAAGCCTAAAAAATCGGTCTATACGGCTCTTGTTTTGGCAGGCGTTGCAGGATTTGCCGGTGCCGCAGCTCTGGCATATCAGCCCAGCCGTCAAGCAAAAAAGCGGTTGATCGTTGAAAAGCTGGTGGATGAGATCGACATCCCGGATCTGGAACAGAATATTTCCGAGATTTTGGGCGGTCTTTCCGAAACCGTATTGGAATGAAATCAAATAAAGCAAAAAAATCGCCGTGCTTCACTTTCCTGAAGCACGGCGATTTCGCATCCTTGCAAAAAGCTATTCGGTTATCTGTCCGTCAGTTGGATGAAACATGATCGGCAAAATCGCGGTTATACGTGTCAATTGCTTCTTGGATGATCTCTTTTGCCTCGTCCACACCAAACAGCGTCTTCACTGCGGTCTGCTTGTTTTCAAGCTGCTTGTAAACGCTGAAGAAATGCATAATTTCATCGAAGATATGAGAAGGCAGCTCGTCGATTGAGGAAATCCCCAGATAGGACGGATCGGAAAACGGAATGGCAATCACCTTGTCGTCCATCTTGCCGCCGTCAATCATGCGCATCACACCGATGGGATATACGCGAATCAGCGTTAAAGGATAGATCGGCTCGGAGCAGAGCACCAAAACGTCCAACGGGTCCCCGTCGTCGGCATAGGTGCGCGGAATAAAGCCGTAGTTGGCGGGATAGTGCGTGGAGGTATACAAAACGCGGTCAAGCTTCAACAGTCCCGTGAACTTATCAAGCTCGTATTTACATTTACTTCCTTTCGGAATTTCGATCACCGCGGTAAAGTCCTCGGGGGTGATCGCCGCAGGATCTATATCGTGCCAAATATTCACCGTTTGCCTCCTTGGGCGTTATTTTACGTAATCAAATTCGAAATCATAGATCGAAACCGTATTTCCGTCACGGCAGCCCTTTTCCTCCAGTGCCTCAAAAACACCGCTTTTTTGCAAAACTCTTTGGAAGAAATTAAGCGACTCATAATCGCTGAAATTGATTTGTCCCATCAAATTCAAGAGCCATGCACCCTCCACGTAGAAGGTATTGTTCTCGCGGCGAATGGTCGTTTCCTTGCCACCGCCTACGTAGGCATCCTCGGGCGCGTATTCGCTTTCGTAAATCCGGATCGGAGGCAGCTCCTCCAAACGCTCGGCAACCAGGCGGATCATTTCCTGCATTCCCTCTCCCGTAGCGGCAGATACGTACAGCAATTCCCAGCCGTTTTCGCGAACGTAACGTTCAAATGCATCTACGTCAACCAATTCGCGATCAAGTGCATCAACCTTATTGGCAATCACGATCTGCGGACGCTCGGAAAGCGATTGGCTGTAGCGAGCCAGCTCGTAATTGATCTTTTGGATATCCTCCACGGGATCGCGTCCCTCAAAGCAAGAGATATCCACCACGTGCAAAAGCAAGCGGCAACGGTCGATATGGCGCAAGAACGCATGCCCCAGCCCTGCACCGTCCGCCGCCCCCTCGATCAGTCCGGGGATATCGGCAGCAACGAAGCCGCGCTCACCGCCCGTGCGTACCACACCAAGGTTGGGAGAGAGCGTGGTGAAATGGTAGTCGGCAATTTTGGGCTTTGCCGCGCTGATGCGCGCAAGAATGGAGGACTTTCCAACGCTGGGATAGCCGATCAATCCTACGTCAGCCAGCATTTTCAGTTCCAACACAACCTCTTTTTCTTCACCTGCGGTTCCGTTTTTTGCAAACATCGGAACCTGACGGGTAGGCGTTGCGAAATGACGGTTTCCCCAGCCGCCGCGTCCGCCCTTGCAGGCAATATAGTCGGCACCGTCGTTTTCCGACATATCATGGATCACCTTTTCGGTTTCGGCATCGCGAATCAGAGTTCCGGGCGGCACCATGATAACCAGATCCTCGGCAGTTGCGCCATGACATTTCGCACCCTTTCCGTTTTCTCCGTTTCCGGCAATAAACTTGTGCTTGTAACGAAAAGCCAAGAGCGTATTGGTTCCCTCGTCTACACGAAAGACGACGTTTCCGCCGTGTCCTCCGTCACCGCCGTCGGGACCGCCCGCCGAAACGTATTTTTCACGACGGAAGGAAACCGCACCGTTCCCTCCGTTTCCCGCCTTGATATATATTTTTACGTTATCTACAAACATTTCTTTCACGTCCTTTCCGTGCCAATTCGCGTTGGACAAGATTTTCAAAGGGTCAGGCTTCCTCGTCACCCTTCATCCGAATGATGATCTTGATCGGTGTTCCGTGGAATCCAAAGGTTTCGCGCAAGCAGTTTTCAATAAACCGCTGGTACGAGAAATGGAACAAGCGCACGTCGTTGCAAAAGATCACGAAGGTCGGAGGAGCAACCGAAATCTGCGTCATGTAATAGATCTTCAAGCGGCGTCCCTTGTCCGAGGGCGGCTGCACGCGGATCATCGCATCTCCCAGTACGTCGTTGAGCATACCCGTGGTGATACGGGTAACCGATTGATTGTACACGTAATTGATCCGTTCAAAAAGCGATTCCACGCGCTGTCCCGTCATTGCCGAAATATAAACGATGGGAGCATAGGGCATATAGGCGAGTGCCGTGCGGATCTTGGTGTTAAACTCGTTGACCGTGGAGTTATCCTTTTCGATCAGATCCCACTTGTTAACCACAATGATAACGGCCTTCCCTGCCTCGTGCGCAATTCCCGCTATTTTTTCGTCCTGCTCGGTGATTCCCGTCGATGCATCGATCATCAACAAGCACACCTGCGCGCGTTCCACCGCCATGTGAGCACGCAAAACGCTGTAATGCTCGATCTTATCGTTGATCTTGGCTTGACGTCGAATGCCCGCGGTGTCGATAAAGGTGAATTTTCCGTATTCGTTTTCCACCTGCGTGTCAACCGCGTCACGAGTTGTCCCCGCAATATTGGAAACGATCAGACGGTTCTGCCCGATCAGCTTATTGATCACCGAGGATTTCCCCGCGTTGGGCTTTCCGATCACGGCAATATGGATTCCCTCGTCCTCGTCCTCGGTATCCTCCCACTCGCCCAAAGCGTCGATGCAGGCATCCAAAAGATCTCCCGAGCCGCTTCCGTGCAGGCTCGAAACACCGATGGGATCCTGCTCAAAGCCAAGCTCGTAGAACTCATAAAATTCCATAGGCGGCTGTCCGATGCGGTCGCACTTATTGATGCAGGGAACGATCGGCTTTCCGCTTTTTTTCAGCATCACGGCAATATCACGGTCATCGGCGGTAAGTCCGGTTCTGACGTCGCACATAAAAACGATCACGTCGGCGGTTTCTACCGCGATTTCCGCTTGCACGCGCATCTGCTTGAGAATGATATCGTCGGTTTTGGGCTCGATTCCGCCCGTGTCGATCACAACGAATTTTCTGCCGCGCCATTCGGTTTCGCCGTAGATGCGGTCGCGCGTGACACCGGGAGTATCCTCCACGATCGATCTGCGCTCGCCGATCAGCTTGTTAAACAGCGTGCTTTTTCCAACGTTGGGTCGTCCAACGATCGCTATAATAGGTTTTGACATAACGGCTCCTTTCTATTCGATCCCCAAAAGGGCTTTGAGCAATTCTGTTCCGTCGTTTGAAACCGCGCGAAGAGGAATTCCGCCCAGTGCCTTTGAAAGCGCATCGGGGGTCATATCGTCCAAAAAGACCTCTCCGTCGGCACGCAGCATCACCGCGGGGAAAAGAAGCTCCTCGCCGAGCGTTTTTCCTTTGAGCTGATCGATCACGTCCCCTGCGGTCAAAAGTCCCGCCACGGTAACAGATTCCCCGAAGAAATGATTGACAATGCGATAGACGGTAATCTCCAAGCCCTCAACTGCAGCCTCCAATTTTTGACACAGCTGTGCGATCCTTGGGTATGCGGCAGCTCCGGTTACTACCGAGATACGGCGCGGCGGACGGTAAAGTGTCGGCCACTCCGAAAGGTTTTCCAGTTCATATTCAAATTCCGCGCCGAGGGACGTCAGCATCCCGACACCGTTTTCGATCTGCGGATAGCCCTCGTAATAGTCCTCATCGGGAAGCGGCAATTCGGCACGCAGATACAGCTCGTCCGCACAATAAAACAGCCGTGTGCCGTATTTTTTCAGGCATTCCTCCCCAAAGGCATTGACCTGCTCGATCACGGCTTTTGCTTCTTCCCGTGAAAAAAGCTCCAAGGGGTAAAGACCTTGTCGGTGCTTGGTAAGACCCACGGGAACGATGGCACAGGAACTGAGCGACGGATAAAGCTTGACAAGATCGCGCATGGAACGCTGCAGCTCTTCGCCGTCGTTCAGCCCCTTGCAAAGGACGATCTGCGTACAAAGCGTGATCCCCGCGTCGGCTAAACGATCCAGGTAAGCCAGCACCTCTCCCGCGCGTTTGTTTTTCATCATTTTGACCCGAAGCTCGGGATTGGTGGTGTGCACCGACACGTTGATGGGCGAGAGCCGCATGGTGATCAAACGGTCGATGTCGGAATCGTGCAAATTGGTCAGCGTCACGTAATTTCCGTGCAGGAACGAGAGGCGGTCGTCGTCGTCCTTGAAATAAAGTGCCCGACGCATCCCGCAAGGAAGCTGATCCACGAAGCAGAACACGCATTTATTCGCGCAGGAGTGCTTTTGATCCATCAATGGGGTTTCGAATTCCAAGCCGATGTCTTGGTATTCGTCCTTTTCAAGCGTCACCGAAAAGGAGGAATCGGCTCTTTGCAGCTTCAAATCGACCTTGGTATCGGTCAGATAAAAGCGATAATCCAACACGTCGCGAATCGGGTGCCCGTTGATGCTTTGCAAAATGTCACAGGCTTGAATTCCGTGCCGATCGGCAAGCGAACCGTTTGCCACTGCTTTGATAGAAACCATTTTTTACGTTCCTCCTTTCCGATATTCCCGAAAAATGCATACTTTAACATCTTATTATATCACAAATCAATCCGAAAGTCAACCGATTTAACAATATTTGATACGGCTTGGGGGGCTCCCAAGCAAAAGAATCCGTCCCTGCGATCAAATCGAAGGCAGGCACGGATTCTTCAAGCGTCCAATTCCGTCGTAAAACGGGTGGCGGCTATGACTTTTTCAAGCAAGCATTAACGCGTTTTGATGGCAGACTCCAGAATTTTGGTCTTACGAGCCAACAGATCGTCGGTAGCAAGTGCGCGCTCCAAGGCATCGATGCCAAGTCGGTCGATCGCCGCGCCAAGACGCTCTTTTTCGTAGCCGTTTTCCTTGTACCACAGCATCACCTTTTCAATGACGTCGGCAACCTCGGCTTCTGCGTAAAGACCGTTCAATCGCGTTCCCATACGCTGCGTTTTGCCCCACGTACCGCCCACGAAAACACGGCATGCCGATTCGGCCTGCTTCGGAACGGCACCGAACGGACATTTTCCCACGCAAACGCCGCAATGCGTACAAAGCGAGGCGTCAACCACGGCTTTGCCGTCTTTTACCGACACCGCACGCGAGGGGCATCCCACAGCAACCGCACAGGTCTTACATCCGCGGCAAAGCGATTGGTCAAACGAAAAGGTCTTACAGCCCTCGACACCAACGTCGTTCAAGCTGGGCTTCATGCAGCTGTTCGGGCAGCCTCCCACACCGATTTTGAACTTATGCGGAAGCTTCACGTCGCGCATCCCGACGTAAAAGCGATCGTGAATGACCTTCGCCAGTGCGTGGGTATCAATATTGCCGTAGACGCAGGTAGTCCCCTTGCAAGCCGTAATGGGACGCACCTTGGCTCCCGTTCCGCCGAAGGAAAGCCCGTTTTCCGCCAAAAACGACTCCGCCTCGGGGATCTTCTCAAACGGGATTCCGCTGATCTCGGCAGAAAGGCGCGACGTAAAAATCACCTTTCCCTCACCGTACTGCTCGGCACACGCTGCAAGCACACGCAATGCGTCGGCACTGAAAACCCCGCCGATCGAAATCACACGTCCCGAAAAGCAATCGGTACCTCGGTTCAAAAGAAAGCCTCTTCCCTTTACACTCGTAATCTGTTCCTTTGTAAGACTCATGTTCGTTTCTCCTTACTTGATATGGCGGCAAGCATTTCAAAAAGAATTGACACCGCAACTCGTTTGTGATATAATTTTATCATATTCTACTACTCATGTCAATTCTTTTGGAGGAAAAACTTGAAACCGAACTATCGTTTGATTTTATTAGCCCTTTGCATTTTGTGTGCGGTAGGAGGCACGTCCTCGTGTACAGCCGCACAAAAGGATGGGAATACGGTATCTGTCACCGACGATCTCGGTAGAACGGTTGCGGTACCGCAAAAGCCAACTCGCGTAGCGGCACTGTTGGGAAGCTTTGCCGATATTTGGGTGCTGTCGGGAGGCAGCTTTTGCGCAGCCCCCGTCGATGCCGAAGAGGATTTCGGGCGATCCCTTGAAAATGCCGTCAACCTCGGCGGCGCACACTCCCCCAATGCCGAGCTGTTGCTCTCTGCCAACCCCGACCTCGTGCTGGCAAGTGCCTCCACCGCATCCAATCTTGCGCAAAGGGAGATGCTGGAATCGGCAGGCATTGCGGTGCTGTACTTTGACGTGGACTGCTTTGACGATTACCTGCGGATGCTGGACGTTTGCACCGATCTGACGGGCAGAAAGGATCTGTACGAGCAAAACGGCTTGAAGCTCCAAGCCGAGATTTCCGCCGTCCGGGAACGCTTTGACAGCCTGCAGCTTCCCGCCGAGGAGCGAACGGTTCTTTTGTTGCGCGTGTCCTCCACCACCGTCAAGGCCAAGGGGAGCACGGGAACCATTCTCGGTGAAATGCTCTCCGACATGGGGTGCATCAATATCGCCGACAGCAATCAATCCCTGCTTGAAACGCTCAGCATCGAGAGTATTCTTGCAAAGCAACCTACCCATATCTTTGCCGTGACGATGGGAAGCGACACCGCCGCCGCACAGGCATCGCTTGATCGGCTCTTGCGGGAAAATCCCGCGTGGGCAACGCTTTCTGCGGTTCGCGAAAACCGCGTCCACGTCATGGATAAGCAGCTTTTCAACCTGAAGCCCAACGCGCGTTGGGCACAAGCATACGGAGTACTTTATGACACCCTTACGAACTGACAAAAAAAGAATTCTCTGCTTGTACCTTGCCGCCGCACTGCTCTGCCTTTCGGCAATTATCTTGGGGCTGTTGCTCGGCAGCACGCGACTGTCGCTCTTTCCCTTGACCGACGGAACGAAAAACATTCTCCGCCTCATCCGCATTCCGCGTGTCACAGCCGCGCTCTTCTGCGGCGCGGCACTCTCGGTTTCGGGAGCCGTTCTTCAAAGCGTACTGGCAAACCGTTTGGCGTCCCCGAGCATCATCGGGGTCAATTCGGGGGCAGGGCTTGCCGTCACGCTCTGCGCGGCACAAGGAATTCTTGGCGGTTGGCGCGTGTCGGGCTTTGCGTTTCTCGGTGCTTTCTTGGCGGCACTGCTCGTCAGTCTGACCTCCAAACGCTTCGGTGCATCCAAAGGAACGGTGATCCTTTTGGGTGTTGCCATGAACAGCCTCTTGGGTGCCTTTTCGGACACCGTGATTGCCTTTCAACCCACCGTTGCAATGCTCGGCAGTGATTTCAAGATCGGAGATTTTTCCGCAGTGACGCTGCAAAAATTGACCCCCTCGGTGATTTTAATCACCGTTGTCATTCTCGTGCTGTTGACCCTCTCAAACGATTTGGATCTGCTGACGCTCGGAGAGGACAGTGCCAAGGGACTTGGCATGAACACGGGCATGATGCAGACCCTTTTTCTGCTCCTTGCCGCCGCACTGGCAGGGGCGGCTGTGTGCGTGGCGGGACTGTTGTCCTTTGTGGGGCTTTTGGTCCCGCACACCGTCCGTCGGCTCGGTGTACGCGAGTCGCGCCATTTGATCCCTCTGTGCGCACTGTTCGGTGCAGGCTTCGTCACACTCTCCGATACGCTTGCCCGTACCGTCTTTGCGCCCTACGAGATTCCCGTTGGCATCCTGCTGGCATTCCTCGGAGCCCCCTTCTTCGTCTATATCCTGATTCGCAAAAAGGGAGGACACACATGATCGAACTGCAAAATCTATGCGTGGGCTACGCAAAAACGTCGGTATTGGAGGGTCTTGACCTGACAATCCAAAAAGGTGAGCTTACCGCAATCATCGGCACGAACGGTTGCGGCAAAACCACGCTGCTCAAAACCATCCTCGGGCTTTTGCCGCCAACCGAGGGGACGGTAAAACTCGACGGCGATCCGATTTCCGCGCTTTCGCGCATCAAAATCGCACAGCGCGTTGCCTACGTGGCACAAAGTAAGGATACCCCCGATATGACGGTTCTGCAGCTTGTTCTGCACGGCAGATTTCCCTATCTGCACTATCCGCGCCGATATAGCAAGCGGGATATGACGATTGCCAAAAGCGCATTGGAAGCACTTGGCATTGCCCATCTTGCCGACCGTCGGCTGGAAACTCTGTCGGGAGGGATGCGCCAAAGTGCCTACCTTGCCATGGCACTGACGCAAAAAACCGAATATATCCTCTTGGACGAGCCCACCACACACCTCGATATCTCCAACACGCTGGAGCTGATGCACCTCTTGCGAGCATTCGCCGATCAAGGAAAAGGCATCGTTGCGGTGCTGCACGATCTGCCGCTGGCAATGCGCTTTGCCGACCGCATCGTACTGCTCCACGACGGCAGATTGGCGGCATGCGACACGCCAACCAAGCTTTTGGAGGACGGAACGCTTGCTCAAATTTTCGGGGTTTCCCTGCAAAAAGCCCCCAACGGAACCGATTTTTACGTGGAATCGTCAACTTTGCGCTAACTTTTATTGATTAAAAATGGAAATATTTGAAATACCTATTGACAAAATTTCGAAAATATGATATGATATTAGTGCTTTACCAAAGTAAAGTGATAAAACATTTTGAAATCCGTTCCAAAGAACGGTAGGAGGACTTTTTATGAAGAGATTTATTTGCTTGGCATTGGCACTGTTGATGCTGGTAGGTTCGGCATTTGCCTTTACGTCCTGTAAGGATGAAAAGCTGTTGATCGGTAAATCGTACACCAAGCTCGACAAGCAATCCGACATTCTGCTCAAGCTCAAGGCAAACAACATCGACGTTGGCGTTATGGACAGCATCATGGCAGGCTGGTACATGAGCCAGGATAGCAACTACGCTGATTCCCTTATGATCGTACCCGGCTTGGATCTTACCACCGAGCAGTACGGTATCGCGGGAAGAAAGGGCAGTGTCCTGATTAAAGCGATCAACTCAGCTTTGATTCAGCTTGCAAAAGACGGTACCGTTCTCGAACTTGCAACCAAGTACGGTATCGCAAGTGAGCTTTGCATCGACACCACCAAAGAAATCGCCACCGATCTTACCGAAGCAGAAATGACGGAGTGGGAAGCAATCAAAGCCAAGGGTTCCTTCGTTGTTGGTTATACCCTCTTCGCTCCCATTGCATACAAGGATGACTCCGGCAATCTGATCGGCTTTGACGTCGAATTGGCAGAAGCCGTTGCAGCTTGGCTCGACTTAAAGGTCATTTTCCAAGAGATCGATTGGGAAGCAAAAGAAAATCTGCTCAACGCAGGTAACATCGACTGCATCTGGAACGGTATGACCATCACCCCGGAGCGTGAGGAAGCTATGGAAATCTCGATCCCCTACCTCAACAACAAGCAGGTAGCCGTTATCCGCAAGGCTGACAAGGATAAGTACACCACCGTGGAAAGCATGTCCGATGCAATCATGGGTGCAGAGAAAGGCTCCGCAGGCGAAGCTTGCATCAAAGCCTCCAAGTAATTCCTAAAAAAAGCAAAGAAAGTTAATCTGTTATGCAATTTATCAATATTGTAGTCCTTCCTTTATTGGAAGGACTACTCTATACTTTTCTGTTTTTTATCATCACCTTAATCGCATCGCTTCCGTTGGGACTTCTGATCTCGTTCGGGTCAAAGTCTAAAATTTTGCCGATCAGATGGGCGGTTCGCTGTCTGGTATGGGTCATTCGCGGAACGCCCTTGATGCTCCAGATTCTGTTCCTCATCACCGCGCCCGGCTTGCTCTCCCAAGTATTGGGACTCGGCTTCCGCTTTGCGATCCGTGAGCAATGGCAATATTTTATGATGGTTTGCGTGGCATTTACTATCAACTACTCCTGCTATTTCTCGGAGATCTACCGCGGCGGCATCCAAAGCGTTCCCGCCGGTCAGTACGAAGCAGCACAGGTGCTGGGTATGACCAAATCCCAAACCTTTAGCAAGGTCATTTTCTTGCAGGTAGTAAAGCGCATCGTAGCGCCCATGTCCAACGAGATCATCACCCTTGTAAAGGATACCGCACTTTCCAGCGTGGCAATCCATTTGGATATGTTTACCGTGGCAAAGGAAATTGTAAACCTACAGCCCAAATACTTTTTGTGGCCGCTGGTGCTGTCCGCCGCGTTCTATTTGATCTTCAACGGCATCGTGACGGTCTTGCTTGGAAAGCTGGAGAAAAAATTGGATTATTTTAAGGTGTAACTATGGCATTTTTTGAAGTTTCGAACATAAGAAAGCATTTCGACAAAACCGAGGTTCTCAAGGGCATTGATTTCTCTTTGGAAAAAGGCAAGGTTCTTTCGATCATCGGTTCATCGGGAAGCGGTAAAACCACCCTGCTCCGCTGTTTGAATTTTTTGGAAACGGCAGACGAGGGAACGATCACCGTCAACGGTGAAAAGATCTTCGATGCCGCTACCTTTAAGAACATGAAGGAATATGAAATCCGCCAACGTCGCTTGCATTTCGGCTTGGTATTTCAGTCCTTTAACCTCTTTCCGCAATATACGGTTCTCGGCAACGTCACGCTGGCACCCACGCTTCGATTGAAGGAGGAAAAGCTCTCCCGTATCGAAAAAAAGCAACGGATCGAGGAAATTCACGAGCATGCCAGAGAGTTGATCGAGAAAGTCGGCTTAACCGACAAGATCGACTTCTATCCCTGTCAGCTCTCGGGCGGTCAGCAGCAACGAGTGGCAATCGCAAGAGCCTTGGCACTCTCACCGGATATTCTCTGCTTCGACGAACCGACAAGTGCCCTTGACCCCGAGCTGACGCAAGAGGTTTTGATGGTCATCAAGGATCTGAAAAACGCCGACAGCACCATGATCGTGGTCACACACGAAATGGAATTTGCAAAAAGCGTTTCGGATCAGGTCATTTTCATGGCAGACGGTGTGATTGAGGAAATGGGAGCCCCCGAGGAGCTGTTCGACAATCCGCAATCCCCAAAAACCAGAGCATTTTTGAATAAATCATTGGAAAGCATTTAGTCTATTTGGCGAAGAAGTTTCTCAAAAAAACACCTCGTAGTAACTGCAAATCAAAACATACATATAAAGGAAAATCATTATGTTTACAAATATTGGCGCTAAAATCAAGAACTTGGCTACCGTAACTTGTTGGATTGGCATCATCGCTTCATTCATTTTTGGTCTTTTGCTCATTGCCGACGCAGAAGACTCCGGAATTGCTATAGCAGTCGGTCTTTTAGTCATGGGCCTCGGCACGTTATTTTCTTGGATCGGATCCTTTATGACCTACGGCTTCGGTGAACTCATTGAAAAAACCACCGAAATTGCAGAAAATACCGGAAATGCAAATCAACCGAAAAGCACCGGCTTTTGCACCGTCTGCGGTGGTCCCTTGAATGCACTCGGTCGTTGTGACAAGTGTAACAAATAATCGGAACGCAAAAGTCGGTTCGATTGATAAAAAAGCGGGAGAATTCTATTCTCTCACTTTTTTTCATTTTCCTTGGCATAAAGGATTGACAAACCATCAAAAATAAATTATAATGCTCTTAGTGAATACAAAATGAGGTACATTCTTTGACAACGCTAACACAACCCATTACCATTCCGTTTCGCCTGCTGTCACTTGAGGATAAACCGCTTTACGATGGCTATCTTGCAAGTGAATCCGGGCTTGGCTGCGAATATTCCTTTGCCAACCGCTATCTGTGGGGAAAGCAGCAGATTGCGGTGATACACGGTCAGCTTTTGATCTTCTCTGAATTCGGCAGCCACATGATGTACGCCTATCCCTTGGGAACGGGCGACAAAGCCCCTGCCCTGGAGGCAATCGTTGCCGATGCCAAAGCGCGCGGAATCGTCTGCCGCATCACGGGAATCCCACCAAAAGAAAAGTGCGTGCTGGAAAGGCTCTATCCCGAGGAGGTTCGGTTTCGCTACGACGAAGGCACCTTTGATTACGTTTACGACGTCAACGATCTCGCCGATCTCAAGGGAAAAAAGTTCCACGGAAAGCGTAATCATCTCAACCGTTTTTCGGAGGAACACCCCAACCACAAAATTGAACCCCTCTGCCGGGAAAATCTTGCCTTGGCGCGTAGCTTGGTAAAGGATTGGTACTCGGCACGCGCAAGCGAGAACTCCAATAGCTACCGTTTGGAAATCGATGCCATCGAAAAAGCCTTTTTGTACCAAGATCAGCTTGCATTGGAGGGTCTTTTGCTGACCGAAAACGGCACCGCCTTGGCACTGACCATAGGAAGCAGACTCTCTCACGACACCTTTGACGTCCAATTCGAAAAAGCACGTGCCGAGGTGAACGGCGCATACACCGCGATCAACTGCGCCTTTGCACGGTATATCCGCGAAAAATATCCCGAGGTACGCTTTCTCGACCGCGAAGAGGATATGGGAATCGAAGGCTTACGGAAAGCCAAGCGGAGCTACCGTCCCCACCACATGGTTGAAAAATACCAAGCCTATCTTTTGGAGCATACCTATGACCGTTGAACATCCGCACTCACGGCATCTCCCCGCGCTGCGCGCGCTGTGGCAAGAAGCCTTCGGTGATACCGACGCATTCTTGGACGGCTTTTTTGGCACCGCGTTTTCCGCGCAAAGATGCCGCGTCGTCCTGCAGGATGACGCACCCGTTGCCGCGCTGTATTGGTTCGACTGCTGTCACGACAACCTCCGTCTTGCCTATCTGTATGCCGTTGCAACCGCAAAGGAGCATCGGGGAAAGGGGCTTTGCCGCATGCTGATGCGGAACACGCACAAGCTCCTTGCCGCGCGCGGCTACAGCGGTGCTCTGCTGGTTCCGAGTGAACCCTCGCTATTTGCTTTTTATGAAACGCTCGGCTACCGCACCGCTTGCCGCTTGGACGAGCTTTCCTGCGTTGCGGCAACCGAAAAAATCGACCTGCAAAAGATTCCAACGTCGGAATATGCCGCCTTGCGCCGCGTTTATCTGCCGACACGCGGTGTCATTCAGGAGAAAGAAAATCTCTCCTTTCTCTCCCAAACCGCCTCGTTTTATCGCGGAAAGGACTTTTTGCTGGCGGCACGCACCGAAAAGAACGAATTCTTCGGCATAGAGCTTTTGGGGAACCGCCTCGCGGCACCGAAGATTCTTTTCACGCTCGGATACGCGCACGGCAGCTTCCGTACCCCCGGAGAATCGCGCCCGTTTGCGATGTATCTGCCCCTTTCCGATGCCCCCGACCCCAAGCATTTCGGCTTGGCATTTGACTGAGAAAGTAACTAAAAAATATCATCAAAAAGGAGAAAAACAATGTCTGTAATCACGGTAACCAAAGCAAATTTTGATGCCATTAAGGCATCCGACAAGCCCGTTCTGCTTGATTTTTATGCCGATTGGTGCGGTCCCTGCCGTATGCTCGCGCCCACCGTTCACGAAATCGCAGAGGAGCGCACCGATATCGTGGTGGGAAAAATCAACGTGGACGAGGAGCAGGAGCTTGCCGAGCAGTTCGGTGTCTTCAGCATCCCCACGCTGGTGGTGCTTAAGAATGGACAAATCGCCAACCAAGCTACAGGCGTTCGCCCCAAGGCGCAGATTCTTACGCTGATCGAGGGATAACGACGATTTCCCGAACGATCAAGTGACAAAAACGACCGTCGGTACACGTATCCGCAAAGATACGGTGCCGACGGTCGTTTTATTCAATGATGATGATGGTGATGGTGATGATGATGGTGATGATGCCCCGCATGCTCGCGCTCTACGTGACAATGCTCCTCGTGGCAGTGCTCCCCCTCGCGTTCCAGCTCCAACGTCACGTGCCCGATTCCGTGCTCACGGAGCTCCTCTCGGATCTGCTCCTTAACCGTGTGGGGATCTCCGTTTGAAACCACGTGCATGGTCGCATAGTTGTGGATACCGTCCATGCTCCACACGTGTACGTGGTGAACGTCCAACACACCGTCAATCTCACAAACGTGCGCTTTCAGCTCGTCCGGCTCCACCCCGTGCGGTGTTTTTTCCAAAAACAGATCGAGTACTTCCTTCAAATTTCTCACAGCGTTCACAAGGATGAACAGCGCAACGCCAATCGACATCAAGGAATCCAAAAGATAAAAGTCGGTAAACCGCATTACAACCGCGCCGACCAATACCACAGCCCATCCCAGCACGTCCTCCAGCATATGCAGGTTGACAGCCTTTTGGTTGAGCGAATCGCCCTCACGCGTGACGAATGCCGCAAAGAAATTGACGCATACCCCAACAACCGCAAATACGATCATGCCGTTATAATCGATCTCGGTGGGATCGATCATACGCACCACGGCGTTGTAGATCACCGCAACCGAGCCAAACAGCAAAATGAGCGTCGTGATGACACTGCCGACCACCGAATAGCGCAAATATCCGTAGGTATGCGTTTCGTCGGGTTGCTTTTTACTCTTCTTTTCCAAAAAGAAAGAGATTCCGATGCTTGCCGCATCACCCACGTCGTGGATTGCATCGGAAAGAATCGCCACGCTGCCCGTAAGCAATCCTCCAACAAATTCGAAAATCGAAAAGGCAAGATTCAAAATAAACGCGATCAAAATATTTCTTTCGGTTTTCACGCGATCCACCCCCTATAAACCCATTTTTGTTGCTATCAGTATACCGCAAATCGGACGAAATGTCAACAGTTATTTGTATTCGACACGCGCGATTCCCTGATTGCGTATTTCGACAGAACACCCTGCAAAAGCATTCGCGCCGCATCACAACGTTCATGGGAATACAGCTTCTCACAAGCGATCGGAAGCCCACGGTCGGAGCGTAAAGACGTCGGGACGCTTTTTATTTCGACGACCTATATTTTCTGACGAACTGCGTCGGTGTGATGCCCATATATTCCTTGAACTGTCTGCTGAAAAAATAAATATCGGAAAAATTGCACAGCTCCGCAACTTGAGCAACCGAATAGCGTTCAAGGCGCAACAACTCACACGCGTAGTGCAAAAATACGGTTACTTTTACGATAAAATTTACCGTTTCGCTTGCAAAAAAAGATTGGATGTGATATAGTTTAGGAAGAGGATGCTTTGGAGGTTCGAAATGTTTAAACAAATGAAACCAGAGCTGTACGACTTTTATCTGCAGGGCAATGCCGAGCGTTCGCGTGACCGGTTTTTCTGCGAATTTTACCAGCCTTTCGCCCGAGTGGCAAGAGGAAGTACTGACGAGGAATTTTTATGAATGAATTAACTGCAACGATATTTGATATTGAGCGTAACTCCTACGTAGACGGTCCGGGTATTCGGACAACCGTATTTTTCAAAGGCTGTAATCTGCGCTGTGCGTGGTGTCACAACCCCGAAAGCCAAAGCGGCGCGAAGCAGATGATGTTCTACCAAAATAAATGCACGGGATGCGGCACCTGCAAAAGAAAATGTCCGCACAGCCTTGAAACGTGTGAGCTTTGCGGCACGTGCACGCTCTACTGTCCGAACGGTGCAAGAGAGATCTGCGGAAAGGACTATACTGTAGAGGAGGTGCTCCGTGAGGTTGTAAAGGATCAGATGTTCTATGAGGCATCGGGCGGCGGTGTCACGTTCTCGGGCGGAGAATGTATGCTCCAAATCGATTTTTTGGAAAACATACTCAAGGTGTGCAAAGAAAACGGCATCCATACCGCCGTGGATACCGCGGGTCACGTGCCGTACCAAAGCTTTGAGCGAATCCTTCCGTACACCGATCTGTTCCTATATGACGTGAAATGCATGAACAGTGATCTGCACAAGCAATATACGGGTGTTGGAAACACGCTGATCCTGTCCAATCTTGCGCGCATTTTGGAAGCCGGAAAGCGCACGTGGATCCGCGTGCCGATCATTGTCGGTGTCAACGACAGTGAGGAACAGATGCGCTCTTTCAAAACCTTTTTGGATGCACACGGGGCACCCGAGCGCGTTGAGCTGCTTCCCTACCATGCCATGGGCGAGCATAAATATGCGGCAATTGGAAAGGACGTTCAAAAATTCTCCGTTCCAACGGCGGATGAGATCAAAAAGCTGCAACAGCACGTAAACGGAGGCATCTTATGAAATTTCTTTTTGAAGGACTTCGCAAGGAGCAACAATAGCCCGTGGAGGATATCTGCTTGGAAATCGGCATCGAACTCTCCGAGAGTGCCGATATTCGGGTGCTTGTAGAAAAAGGCAGCGAGTTGTCGTTGGAACGCAACGGCAACGTCATTCGACTGGTTTACAACAAGGAAAACGAGCTGTTTCGTGCGATCACGATGCTACCGCGCGTATCGGAGAATTGCTCGGTACGTCAAAAAGCAAAATACGAAATGCTTTGCTATATGGTCGACAATTCCCGAAATGCGGTTTTGAATATCCCCTCGGCAAAAGAGATGATCCGCTATCTTGCCATGCTGGGCTTTGACTCCATGATGCTCTATACCGAGGATAACCATTTACTTTCGACGGCACATCAACCATAACAAAAGGACACCCGACGGTGTCCTTTTTCGTTTGACAAGAGATTCTCACTCCGTGTAAAGAGTTACACGCTCCCGATAAATGCCGATTTACACTCCAAAATATTGGTGTACGATCGGCCATGCATCATCGGCATAAAATCTGTGTCCGCCCACTCCCCTGACAAGGGTGCAACGGTGTCCTTGTCCAAATGCCTCATAAACCTCTCTTCCCTTTTCGAAAACCTGCTCGGCACCGAACAACGGGAAGATTTTATCCTCGATTCCCGACACCTGAACGTAATACTTCGGATATGCCATTGCGATCAGGTCGTTCATATCGAAATATTCCGATATTGTAGGCACGTAATTGCAACAACAGTGGCTCATTGCGCCGATGGAATCCTTGAACGTGCACATCGCGCACGACGGCATTGCAAGCGTAATTCGATCCTCCAAGGCAGCAACGTACGCCGTGGAGGTGCCGCCGCCGGAATTTCCCATACAACCAATCTTCTTCCTATCTACTTGGTCTGCAAACTCGGCTTCGATCACGTCAATCAGTCTTGACACGTCCCACACACGCTCCCCCACCGTTGTTCTTCCCATCAGAAGTGCTGTCATACTCGACTCCAAGCATGCCGGTCCTTTTTCGCTTCCGCCGCATTCGCCGAAATTTCTCTGCTCCAACGCAATTGCCGCAAAGCCCTCTTTGACGGCTCTCACACAGAAATCTCGGTCACCGCCACGCATCGTGTGCTCATCCCCCTCATATTTGGGTCTGCCCAAGGAAATGTGCATTCCCTTGGAGTGCCCCTGAAGGCAGATCATCAGCGGCGGCTTTTCAACGCCATCCGGGAGAAGCAGATGGCAAGGAACACGGTACCCCGCCTCACTCTGAAAGGTAAACCGAATTTCGGTTGCTCCGTCAAGTTTCTTTTGATATTCAACGTCAAGCTCCGGGTTTACTTTTTCAAACCGATCCATGCCCAGAAGCTGTGCAAGTTTCCTTCGAGCCGCGGTCTTCCAGGCTTGAAAATCGCAACCGTTATAAGACATTGCGGGGGTCACCTTTTGTATCAATTCTTTGTTGTGTTCGTAAGCTGATTTCATGTTTAACATCCTTTCCACGACAATTTTACCATTCGTCACTTTCGTGTGTTCGAATGTACTTTGTTTTACTGAAAATAAACTCCTTTTTCTTTGGCGAAAAGCACCGATCACACGGTAATATCATTCTTATTCATGGCTTCGTTAGCGTTTTTGTCCGCACCGATGGAAGCAGCCTTGCACAGATCGGCAAGCTGCCCGTCCGACAGAGCCTCTGCAGGTTCAAAGCGGTCACTCACCGCATAGGAAACGATCTGATTTTTCAGCCATTGCGCCGCGGGATCGTCCTCTGTCAAACGGAACGTACAGACGAGAAGCCTTCCGCTGCCTACGCGATATTCAAACAGAAGTGCCTCGCGGTGAGCGTTTTTATAGCTCGTAGCGATATCGATGATTGGGCGGTGCGGTCGATCGGTGATATCGAGAACGGCAGCGTTACTGTTGTTCAGCATCTGCTCAAACTGACGTCCGCAATACCCCTCGTGGGGGAAGTCCTCCATTAGCGGATGATCGTCGATCACCGTAGCCAGATGTCCGCCGGTTCGACCCGCAACGGAAATTTGCCACGAGGCTTTATTCGACGAAAAAGGACCCGTACCGAACAGGACCACCCGCGTCCCCGCATGGAGCAGATTCATCAGCTCAGCACTTCCGCATTCGTTCAAAACAACGGTATTGGCATCCCGTATCTGTTGCGCCGTGGGAGCGTTATTCCTCGGGAATACGTATAGATCCCAACCGTTTTCACAATCGGTATCCCCACCCGAGAGCGATACGTTCAGCTTCAAGCGCATAGGCCTTGCGCATTCGGGCATTTGAAAGGAGATTCGATACAGCTCGCTGATAGCTCCTCTCGGGATCTTCCCCGTGTAGATCTCCCTGCGGTACAGCACTTTCCCACCGCCGCTGATCCGTATCTGCAGCGTGGCTTCGGGAATCGCTTTCCCGTAATGGGAAACCAGCACGGGAATCTCCGCCGTTGCATGGGAGCTATAATTGATGCAGGGCGGCAGATCGGCAAGAAGGACGGTATCCTGATTATACCGCAACACGTTCGCAACGCTCTCCCCCGCCTTCAGCTCATAAAATTCATTCATCATTCCCACGCAATAGCCAAAGGTATGCCAATGGGTGTCGATATCTCCAAGGAAGTCGTAGCCCGCAAAGCTTTCACAACGGCGCACCGTTTCAAAGCAATGCTTTCGCAAAATCCTCTGCCATGCCGCAGAATTGCGATAATACGTATTGGCGCGATCAAGAAGTCCCTTTTCCGCGAGATGCCGTCTGACCGATGACATAAGTTCCGTATCCCCGATCCGTGTGCCCTTGTAGCGGTCTTCAAGGGACAGATCGATATACGTGCCGTGAATGCAAATCTCATGCGACAAAAGCGGCTTTTTGTAAACCGCGTTCCACCGATCAAGGATCTCGTGACTTCCCGATGCCGATGCATAACTGGTCAGTTTGTTTGAAAAGCTGTTGTATACGTCGCAATATTCGCCTACAGCGGCAAGGCGGCGGGGATTGTGGGGAAACGGCTCACTCACCGTTTCGTCGTCCTCAAAATAGTATTCGATCCCGCGCATCGCCGACATCGGAGAAAACAGAGAATCGGTTTCCCCATGAACAAGCTCCGCACATTTCTTCAGATGCTTTTCATAGCTTGCGTCGATCTGCAATTCGTTGCCCGTGGAATACAGATTCACGGATGCATGGTGTCGGCAGAGCCTTACAATATCCTGCCATTCTTCAAACGACGTGTTATTGGGTGACTCTACCTCAAGGAGCATACCAAGCTCGTCGGCAGCCTCCATATATTCATAAGGAGGCACCCACGTGTGGAATCGGATGGAGTTGAAGCCCAGTTCCCGCAGCTTGCGAATGACCGCACGGTAATAGCGTTTCTCTCGGGTGGGATGGACGGTGATGGGCTGATAGCAATGCTCGCAAATACCGCGGAAGAAGTAAGGCTCCCCGTTGAGAAGCAGCCTCGTTCCGTCAACGGTCAGACGTCTGATTCCAAAGCGAACCGAAACGGCTCCGTGCGTTGTCGACGCTTCCGCCGTATAAAGCTTCGGTGCGTCCGGGGACCAAAGGGCATATCCTTTTGCTTCTATCACGCATTCCGACTTCCCTTTCGGGATCTCGGCTTCGCACACGCTTTTTTCTCCGTCAAAAATGCGTACCGTCTTTTTGCTGTCAGGTGCGCCGACCGTATGTACGGTAAAAGTCGAACAATCGGGCGAGGTGGATACCCATAAATCACGCAGCCCGTCCGAATAGATCCGAAGCTCCACGTCCCCATAGATTCCACCCGTACATTCGTTTGCCGCGCGGGACGTAAGCCCCGAAACGGGACGACCCATATACCCCGTCAAACGGTGGTTGGATACTACCAGAACGATCTGATTTTCACCGTTTGCGAGAACGCCCGTCGGAATCGAAAAGGTAAACGGTGTTGAATAGCCCTCATGACGACCGAGATATCGCCCGTTGATCCACGCGGATACGGTATTCTGCGCACCGCCGATATACAACACGGCTTCGGCATCCATCGGAGCGTCCAACACAACGGTTTTCCGATACACAAAGCAGCCCACGGGGTTCGGCAGAAACAGATCGGGAACGTATCCCGCCTGGGGGTAACGCTGAAGCGTGTACAGCGGATTCCAATGCAGCTTTGTGTGAAGCGAAGTCGTACGGAATAGGTCGGTCAGGTCCTCCCAATATCCCGGTACGGGACAGCTCACCGCCGAAGCCGAAGCCTTGTCGATCGGCGGTTCGGTTTCGGAAAGATACGGATGCTCGGACAACCAATCAAACGTCCAATCTCCGTTCAAAGAAATGACACGATTCATACTGCCCCCTTGTAATATTTTCCATCATGCGATTGTTTCGAAAAGCAAAAATCTCTCTTGACCTTGTAATAGCAGCTATTTACTTTCTGCCCGTAGGTGTGGTGCCGTAAATTTTACGGTATGCCCGTATATATCCTCCGGCATCGCAAAAGCCGCAGGCTTCGGCAGCCTCTGCCACCGACACGCCGCGCTCGTGCATCCGTGATACGTTCCTTACACGCACACTTTGCAGATATTGATGAAAGGTGATTCCCGTTGCTCTGCGGAACCCCATCAGCAGGGTGGTTCTTCCTACATGAAGATGCTCTGCCAACGCCCCGGCGGTGATCTTTTCATGAAAATGCCCGTTGATGTACAACAATGCCTTCAAAACGTATTCGGGGGTATTTATCCGTTCCGATTTTTGCATTCCGTTCATTTCACGCAGGAAAGACAGATAGTACATCAATAAAAAACGGCAACGGTTGGGATCGGTTTCCGCATCCAGAATCATCAACAGCTGCTCCAAAAGACGGCACTGTGATTCGTCGGGCAAGAGAATCTCTCCGTTTTTGGAAAATATGCTTGAGAGAGCCGCCCACTCACCCGGCATAGCGGTAACAAATTTTTCGGTGAACGAAACGTTGATCCGCCGATATAACCGATCCGGCTCGGGAATCATATAGTGCTTGGTAAACGGACCGAGCAACACAACACGGGGCTGCGTTCCGCTATTGATCTGTTCCGACAAAAGGACCGTTACGTTGCCCGATATAATAAAGCTGATCTCATAGTGCGAATGCGCGTGGAAGCAGCTCATAGACGGTTTATGGGACTCCAGGATATTCACGTCGATCGGCTTTTCTTTCAAGCTTGAACAGTCCTCCAATAAGAAGCCATTCATAGGCACCCTCCAAAAACAAAAGCAATATCATTCTCTGCTTCTTTATGACAAGCAAAAAGTTACTTGTACTCTACCATTATAATACAATAAAATTCGCAAGAATACAAGAGTTATTTGTTCGTATTATTGGCAAATCGTTCAGAAAAGTCCCCAAAAAACTTTTTCATTCGGGACGATTTCTCATCATAATAGCGATCTGAACAGAAATTGGCAGAAGAAGGGATCGCAATTGCAATATCGTACTGTATATGGTGACAAGGTATTCACCTGCGGCGAAGATACCCTCCGCTTGCCGCTTACGAGCGAGCTCGACGCGCTCTTCGCGGGGGTATGCGAACTTGCAGTTGTTGCGGAGCAACAACCAAGGGCGAAGTGGGTCACCTCGACCATAACAAAAAGGATCGCAATAGCGATATCGTACTGTATCTGGTGACAAGGTATTCGCCTACGGCGAAGATACCCTCCGCTTGCCGCTTACGAGCGAGCTCGACGCGCTCTTCGCGGGGGTATGCGAACTTGCAGTTGTTGCGGAGCAACAACCAAGGGCGAAGTGGGTCACCTCGATCATAACAAAAAGGATCGCGTTTGCGATCCTTTTTGTTATGGTCGAGGTGACAAGATTCGAACTTGCGACTTCTACGTCCCGAACGTAGCGCTCTACCAAGCTGAGCCACACCTCGTTTTGAATTTTTGATCGGCAGAATTTCGAACTTGCGACTTCTACGTCCCGAACTGCCGAGCGTTGCGAGGCTTCGCTCATACCAAGCTGAGCCACACCTCGTTATACGTGTCCTTTTTCAGACCAATATATTATATCATCTTTTTCCTGTTTTGTCAATCTGTTTTAAAAAACTTTTTCCTCTTTTCCAAAAAACTTTCAATCGAATAAAAAGAATCTTTTCATAAGATATTGGAATACCAAAATTTTATAGCCCACATAAACTGTTTATAGGACTGTTTTAGTCCACAAACAACAAAGGAGAATTTGAATGGCAACTTTCACAAATAGAGCAACACTTTCCTATAACGGGGGAACAATTGATTCCAACACCGTTACAGGCACCTTTTTAGAAACGCTGGCAATCACCAAAACCGCTACCGTGGAAAGCTATTCCACCGGCTCGTGCGTAACCTATGCAGTGAGTCTTGTAAACTCGGGAAGCACACCGTTCACCGGTCTTACTCTCACCGATGATCTTGGCGGATACGATTTGGGCGGAACCACCGTTTATCCCTTAAGTTATGTAGACGGGTCGATCCTGTACTATATCAACGGAGCTTTACAAGCGGATCCGGAGATTGGTACAACACCTCCCTTGACGATCAGCGGTGTTTCTGTTCCTGCCGGTGGGAATTCCCTGCTGGTATATACGGTTGACGTAGGCGCAGCCGCACCTCCTATTGTGGGTGGCACAATCGTCAACACCGCGACCGTAAGCGGCGGAGGCTTGCCCGAAGACCTCAACGCAACCGAAACCATTACCGCCGAAAATCAACCTGCATTGAGCATTACCAAAACGCTCAATCCCACCGCTGTTCCCGAAAACGGAACCATCACCTACAGCTTCCTGATTGAGAACCGCGGAAATACCGATGCGGTTGCAACCGATAATCTCACCGTCAGCGATGTATTCGATCCCATTCTCACCATTACGTCCGTAACGCTCAACGGAGTGGCATTGACTGCCGGAACCGACTACACCTACGACGAAGCAACCGGCACGTTTGCAACGGTTCCCGGCTTGATTACCGTTCCCGCAGCAACCTTTACGCAAGATTCCGATGGTAATTACACCATTCTTCCCGGAAGCGCGGTTTTAGTCGTTACCGGCACGATCTGAGCATAAAATCAATCATAACAAAGAGGGCTGTTTTCATGTAAAACAGCCCTCTGTTTCTGTTTGGTTAGAACAAAATGATTAGGAATTGAGAAACAAGAACAACCGAAATCAAAGCGATCGGATAGGTAGCTGCGTATGCTGCTGCCACATCCTCGGTTCCCGATACGCCGATCAGCGTCCCCAATGCGGGAGTACTGGTCATACCGCCCGTCAAAGAGCCGAGATTGTTCAAAAGACTAAGCTTGAGTACGTATTTTGCAAACAGGAAGCCCAAGATCATCGGAATGATGGTCATAACAATTCCGTATACAAAGTACATGGGGTCAAAGTTCTGCACAAATTCTGCGCCGCCGGGAATACCTGCACCAACCAGGAACAGCACCAGTCCCAACTCACGGAACAGCTTCAACGTGCTTTGCGTGGGCATCATATTCACCGGACCGAAATGTCCGAAATGTCCAACGATCAAGCTGACCAACAAGCATCCGCCCGTGGTGGTCAGAGAAAAGCAAGTGCCACTCAATCCGTCACCCGAAAGCGGAATCTTAATCTGACCGATCAACGTACCGAGAATTGCCGCAAAAGAAAATGCCGCGATACCCATATGGTCAATGTCAAACAACTTGTGAACAACCGTTTTTTTGGTTTCCTCTGCCTTGATTACCAGCTTTGCGCGTTCCTCTTCCATGTTCGCCTTCGACATTTTGGGAATCAGCTGGACAAACAACACCACACCGATAACACCGAAGATATACGCAATGCCGTGTCCTACCGATACCAGCGATTCATATTCCGGTGCAACCGTTGCTTTCGCTGCAGAAAATGCGGGGGTAGAAGTCAGTGAACCGGACAAAAGGCCTACGATCATGGCAACAAAGCCGTCCTGATTCTCGATGTTTCCACCGTAGCCGACAACCTCGCCCATTGCAATACAGCCCGCAGCGGCAAGACCGCCTGCAAGAATCACAACCAAGCCGAGCAGCACGTAAGACTTGAAGTTTCTCTTAAAGTTTCCAAAGAACTTCGGTCCTGCGATAAAGCCTACGGAAGCTACAAACAAAATCAAACCAAGATTTTCGATAAGCGACAAAGCAGCTGAAAAGTCATAAGGTTTTGCATTTTTCTCAACATATGAAAAATCAAAGCACAGATTGTCATTTTTCACATAAAAGAACAGTGCGCCAATCAACAATGCTACGATAAACACGCCTGCATCTCCCAGCGAAATTCCCTTCACCTTAATTCTGCCAAGAAGGTAGCCCAGCATCAAAACCGCAAACACAACGAATAAAAGCGTTGGTATATCCTTAATCAAAATAACACCGCCAAACAATCGCATGATGATTCCCCCTTAAATACTCTTCTGCTTGGTGTAATTGGGGAGCAGCTTGGGGGATACGGTATCAGTTACGATACCCGCATCGGCAATCTGTTTCTCAAATGCATCAATGTGATCCAGCGTCAAGGCACCTACCTCGGTAGTCTTTGCCGCAGCAGCCGCGTGAATACCCGCGCTGCGACCGAATACGATGATATCAAGCAGCGAATTACCCATCAAGCGGTTCTTGCCGTGGATACCGCCAACCGCCTCGCCTGCAACGAATAGGTTCCGCACGTTGGTGGTCATACCGTCGGGGGTAATATCCAAGCCGCCGTTCTGATAGTGCAGCGTGGGGTATACGAGAATCGGCTCGTAGCGAATATCGATGCCGTACTTCTCAAACATTCTCCACATGGCGGGAATTCTCTTCATGATGGTTCCCTCCCCGCCGATCTTTTCGATCATGGGAGTATCCAGCCATACGCCCTTACCGTTGCCGCAATCGATACCGTTATCGCGCTCACTGCACTCACGGATGATCGAAGCCGCCGTTACGTCACGGGTTTCCAGCGGATGCATGAACACCTCACCGTTCTTGTTTACCAGCTTTGCACCGAGCGAACGAACCTTTTCGGTTACCAGCGCACCGAAGATCTGCTCGGGGAATGCAACGCCCGTGGGATGATATTGCAGCGTTTCCGCATACAAAAGCTTTGCGCCTGCTCTGTAGCCGAGAACCAGACCGTCCGCGGTTGCACCGTAGTGGTTGGAGGTCGGGAAGCCCTGATAGTGCATTCTTCCGGCACCGCCGGTTGCGATGACGACGGTCTTTGCCTTTGCGACGAGAAGCTCCTTGGTTTCCATGTTCATCAGAACCGCACCTGCCGCATTGCCGTTTTCATCCAGAATCAGCTCGATTGCCGCGGTAAAATCGACAACGGGAATTCCGCGGTTCAGCACTTCATCACGAAGCGTTCTCATGATTTCAGCACCCGAGTAGTCCTTTGCCGCGTGCATACGCTTGCGGGAGGTACCGCCGCCGTGCGTGGTAACCATCGTTCCGTCGGCTTCCTTATCGAATTCCACGCCAAGGTTGCTCAGCCATTGAATTGCCTCGGGAGCGTCACACACGAGCTTGGAAAGCAGCTCTCTCTTTGCCGCAAAGTGACCGCCGCCAAATGCGTCTACGAAGTGGATTGCGGGGGAATCGTTGGGCTTATCGGCAGCCTGAATACCGCCCTCTGCCATCATGGTATTTGCATCACCGATGCGCAGCTTGGTAACGATCATAACCTTTGCGCCTGCCTCGTGCGCCTCGATTGCCGCGGAAGAGCCTGCTCCGCCGCCGCCGATGACCAAAACGTCGGTTTCGTAATCGGGCTTCTCCAGGCATACGCTATCCTTGGTGATGCGGCTGTGTGCCTGCAGGATCTCGGCAAGCTCCTTCGGAACCTTATCGCCCTTATTGGGACCGATTTGAAGGACCGCGAACTCATCTACCTTATAGTCGGGGTGGAAGGAAGCGAGAACGGTTTCCTTTTGCTCTGCGGTCATGCGGACCGGATCAAGCGCAATGTTTTTCTCTCTGGACGCTTCCACGCGCGCAAGAGATTCCTTAAACTGTTCAGAATACATGTTGCTTTCCTCCTTACTTTTCGATGTCGCGATTGTTGTAGAGCTCTTTCATCTCTGCAATCGGCTTTTGCATCAATGCTTCGATCAACTCGTTGAAGCTTCCGTTCTTGATCTCCTGAACGCGATCCTCCAGATGTCCGCAGCCGGGAGCCAAGTACTTACCGTTGATACGGCGAGCCAGCATGGCAACCTGCGGATGCGAAATTCCTGCGGGGCAACGGGAGGAGCATACACCGCACATCACGCAGTCGAAGGATTCCTCCGCACATTTTTCGAAGTCCCCTCTTTGTGCGTACGCAATGTATTGCATCACGTTCAAGCCCTGCGTACAGCTCTTGGTACAAGCATTACAGCCGATACAAGAATAAATTTCGGGATAAAGCTGCATCATCACAGCCTCGGTGGTTGGGATTTTTTCAACGTCATAAACCTGCTTTACCAAGGGGAAGAAAGGCAGGGTTGCAATGTACATATTGTCCTCAACCTTGGTCTGACAAGCCAGGCAAGCCTTCAATTCACGGTCGCCCTTGATGCGGTAGATGGTCGCACACGCACCGCAAAAGCCGTTACGGCAGCCGCAACCGCGAACCAACTGGTATCCCGCATATTCCATTGCGGTCATAATGGTCAGATTTTCCGGCACCTCATATTTTTTGCCGAAAAGAAATATATTTACCGTCTTTTCCATCTGTTTTCTCCTTTAATACTCGTTCGGGAGCTCTTCAAGCTCGTCGCATCTGAATACGGGTCCATCCTTACATACGTACTTCGCGCCTACGTTACATCTTCCGCATTTACCGACACCGCACTTCATGCGAAGCTCCAGCGTGGTATAGACCTGCGTTTTGTCAAAGCCAAGCGCAATCAATCCCTCCAGCGTAAACTTGATCATGATGGGAGGACCGCAAAGCACCGCGGTCTTGTTCGTATCAAAGCCAAGCTCCTTGACGTAATTGGGAACGAAGCCTACGTGACCGTCCCAATCGGGCTGCGCGTTATCGATGGTCAGGTGAACCTTCACGCCCGCATCGTTCGACCACTCCTCAATGATCTCGCGATAATCCAACAGATCTGCCTTGCTGCGCGAGCCGTATACGATGTCGATATCACCGTAGCGGTCGCGGTAGTGACGGCAATAGTTGATAACCGAACGCAAGGGGGCAAGACCTACACCGCCCGCAATGAACAACAAATTTTTGCCTGCAAAGACGTCGTCCACGGGGAACGGATTTCCGTAAGGACCTCTGATCGTGATCTGTTGCCCTGCTTCAGCCGCGTGCAGCCATTCGGTTACACAACCGCACTTTTTGATGGAAAACTCCATATATTCGGTATTCGTGGGCGAAGAGGTGATGGAAAACATTGCCTCGCCGACACCGGGAATCGAAAGCATTGCACACTGTCCCGGGCGATGGTCAAACGCCTTCTTGCCGTCGGGAGTCACAACGCGAAAGGTCTTGATGTCGGGAGTATCGAGCCGCACGTCGGTGATCACACCGACTACGGGAATCAGGGTATCGGGTGTATTAGTCATTTTCGTTTCCTCCCATTGCTTTCATCACTTTCACGATATTCATCGAAATCGGACACTTGGAAAGGCATCTGCCGCATCCTACGCATCCAAAGATTCCCTCGTTATTCTCGGGATAGTAGACCAGCTTATGCATGAATCTTTGGCGGAAACGCTCGGTTTGCGTCAGTCTGTTGTTTCCGTGCGCCATTTTCGTGAATTCGGAATACATACAAGAGTCCCAACAACGGAAGCGAATCACGCCGTTCCCCGTGTTGAAATCCTTGATATCGTAGCACTGGCAGGTGGGGCAAACGAAGGTACAGGTTCCGCAGCCCAAGCAGGTGGAGGACAGACTCTCCCACAAAGGATTGTTGAAAAATTCCTTGGTTTTTCCGCCGCCGAAATTCTTGGTATCCAGATCCTTCAAGGGCAGCTTCTCCAGAATTTTCTGCGTCTTTGCCCTTTGTGCATCTACCGCTTCGGTTCCGCATTCCTCGCAAAGATCTCCGATCAAAGCAAGCAGCGCACTTCCCTTTTCGGTATTCGCGGTAAAGTATACTGCGTCATCGGTTCTCCAAGCGGTTACGTCACCTGCGGGAGAGGTCGCGTCGATGCCGAAAACCGAGCAGAAGCAGGTTTCGGCAGGCTTGCCGCACGCTACCGACACGATAATGCCGTGGTCACGGCGATTTTTGTAAAAGCTGTCAACGGGGTCGGAGAGGAACACGCGGTCCAGAATATCAAAGCTGCGAACGTCGCACGCGCGAACGCCGAAGATTACGAAAACCTCGTTTTCTTCGCGGATGTCGATCACCTCAATCTTCTTGCCCTCGGTTTTAAACTCCATCAGATTTTCGGTTTGCGGGAAGAAGAAGTCCTTGGCACTGCGCTCGGTATTAAGCGCGGTGCTCCACTCCTTGCCCTCGCTCCATACGTCAAAGCGAGTTTTTCCGTCGCCTCTGTCAACGGGAAGATAGAGCTTCATCGATTCGGCAATCCTTGCGAATGCCGCGTTGACGTTTTGAAGAGAACATTTCAACATTACCGATCCCCCCTATCAAAAACCTCGCCGGGCTCCAGGTCGCCAAGCGTATAATCGATCAACGGTGCGCGACTTCCAACCTCGGCACCCGCCTGATACTCCCCGTAAAACTCGTTGATGTCCTTGATAAATTTACGGTTGAGCAGATGAAGCGGAATATTTTGCGGGCAAACGCGCGAGCATTCACCGCAATCGGTGCAGCGTCCCGCCACGTGGAACGCGCGGATGATGTGGAACATCTTTTCCTCAAAGCTGTTGGCGGGAGCCTTGTTCTCCAAGGAGGATGCGGGGTTATCAAACACACACTTTTCGCAGGTGCAAGCGGGGCAAGCGTCGCGGCAAGCATTACAGCGGATGCAGCGCGAAAGCTCCTTCTGCCAGAACGCAAAGCGCTCGTCGGGAGTCATTTTCTCCAATGCCTCGACCTCATCAAAGCGATTGGAATCGATCACGTCGCCCGCATCTCCCAAAAGCTCGTCGTAAGCCACGTGCTTTTTGCTCTTGCAGTTCTTGCAACGCTCGGAAAGAGCGTCGGCATAGGATACGCGAATCGGTGCATCCTCGTACAGCGTGCTGACTGCCATCGCGTCGGCTTCAAATTCGATCTTCGAAATACCGTCGCCTGCGATGCTCTTAACACGGTTGATATCTGCCATGCCTTCGCAGGGGACACCGACGACGTAAACGCGCTCGCGGTCAAAGCGGTGCTCGGTAAGCAGCTGATTGAAGCTGTAGGTATCGCAAGGCTTGAGGAAGACCAGAATCTTCCCCTCATGCTTGCGGGTTTTGGCTACCAAATACTTGGAAAAGTTCGCGCCGCAGAAATCATTCCATACGAAATTCGCTTTCAGATCGGCGGCATCGGTGAAGACGAAGGGTGTGACGTCATAGTCAAATTCACCGGCTCTCCAACCGAGAACACAGGATACCGTGTTGCTCTCAAGCAAGGCAACCGCCTTCTCCAGCAACACCTCACGGTTTATTTTTTGCATCTCAGATCCTCCAATCTCTTGTTTTCTCCAAGTGCTGTTACGGTTTCAACGAAATCGTTCATGGTTGCGGCAAACTTTGCGCCCTCTGCCGCAGAAACCCACTCAACGCGGGTACGCTCACGCTCAATGCCCAGATAATCCAGCATGGAGAACAACAGAGCCATACGACGGCGCGTATAGTAGTTCCCCGAGGTGTAATGGCAGTCACCGGGATGGCATCCGCACAAAATCACACCGTCCGCACCGCGCTGAAAGGCACGCAAAACGAACATGGGATTGACGCGGCAGGAGCAAGGCACGCGAATGATCTTGACATCCGCAGGATAGTTCAAACGGTTGTTTCCCGCCAGATCTGCGCCCGCATAGGAACACCAGTTGCAGCAAAACGCTACGATCAGGGGCTTATGTTCTTTCATTTGCATATTGCATCCACCTCCGCAATGATTTGGCTGTTGGCAAAGCCGCGAAGATCCATCGCACCCGAAGGACAGGTCACCGTACACGCACCGCAGCCCTGGCAAACCGCGGGATTGACCTGCGCCACACGGCGAATCGCGGTGGTTCGGTTGGGCATACGGAATTCCTTTTCCGCATAGGTGATCGCACCGTAAGGACATACCTTTTCGCAGGACGAGCAGCCATTACACATCCACTCGTCGGGGTTTGCGATGCAGGGGTTGCCCGTCAGCTTATCCTTTGCAAGCAGACCGATGACCTTTGCGGCGGCGGCACTTGCCTGCGATACGGTTTCGGGAATATCCTTGGGACCTTGGCAGGCACCCGACAAGAACACGCCCGCCGTGGGGCTTTCCACGGGACGGAGCTTGGGATGCGCTTCGGTAAAGAAGTCGTTGGTATCCATGCTTGCCGTCAGCATCGTTGCCAAGGGACGGGCAGACTTATCGGGCTCGATTGCGGCGGCAAGCACCACGAGATCGGCATCGATATGAAGCTGTCGATTGTTGAGCAGATCGGATGCCTGCACCTTGAGCTTATTGCCCTCGGGCGAAACCTTACCGACCATACCCTTGATGTATTTCACACCGTATTCCTCAACGGCACGGCGATAAAACTCATCAAAGCTCTTACCGGGGGTACGGACGTCGATATAGAATACGTAAACCTCGGTATCCGGATATTTATCACGCGTCAGCATTGCGTGCTTTGCAGTGTACATACAGCAGATCTTGGAGCAATATTCCTTGCCCTTCTCCGCGCAAGACGCGCAACGCGAGCCAACGCACTGTACGAACACGATGGTGTGCGGATGTACACCGTCGGAGGGACGAAGCAGTTTTCCGGCGGTAGGTCCTGCCGCATTGGTCAAACGCTCGAACTCCAGAGAGGTAATCACGTCCTTGGACTGATTGTACGCAAACTCATCGAACTTCTCCATGCTGATGGGATTGAAGCCGGTTGCCGCAACGATCGCGCCATACTTTTCTTCAATAATTTCGTCCTTTTGCTTGTAGTCGATCGCACCCGCGGTACAAACCTTGGCACACACGCCGCATTTGCCGTTTTTGAGCATATTACAAGCGTTGGGATCGATGGTAGCAACCTTCGGAACAGCCTGCGCAAACGGAATGTAAATGGCGCGACGGTTATCCATACCGAGGTTGAACTCGTTGGGAACCTTCTTCATCGGACATTTTTCCACGCACGCACCGCAGCCCGTGCAAACGTCCTCCTTGACGAATCTTGCGCGCTTCTTGATCTTGACGTCAAAGTTTCCGACAAAGCCCGAAATCGACTCCACCTCACTGTAAGAGAAGATACGGATCTTTTCATGCTGTGCAACGTCCACCATTTTCGGGGTCAGGATACAAGCGGCACAGTCAAGCGTCGGGAAGGTCTTATCAAGCTGCGCCATCTTTCCGCCGATGGTGGGCTTGGTTTCCACGATATCCACGGGGAATCCCGCGTCCGCAATATCCAGCGCGGTTTGAATACCGGCAATACCGCCGCCGATCACCAAGGCGCGCTTGGTAACGGGAGATTCACCGGGAGTCAGGGGAGCATTCAGATTCACCTTTGCAATCGCCGCTTTTCCGAGGATGATCGCCTTTTCGGTGCCGGTTGCCATGTCCTTGTGTACCCAGGAGCACTGCTCGCGGATGTTGGCGATTTCCACCATGTAAGGGTTCAGTCCCGCTGCTGCCGCGGTCTTGCGGAAGGTTGCCTCGTGCATACGGGGCGAGCAGGAGCAAACCACGATACCGGTCAGGCGATGCTCCTTTACCGCATCGATAATCATGTTCTGTCCCGCCTGGGAGCACATATATTGGTAGTTGTCGGAAAAGACAACGCCGGGCTCGTGCTTCAGTGCATCGGAAACCGCCTGCACGTCAACCGTGCCTGCAATGTTCGTGCCGCACCAGCACACAAAAACACCAATTCTTTGCATTTGTCCTTTCCTCCTTATTTCGTATACTTACGGAATGCGCTGACGATTGCCTGCTGCGGCATATCCTCGTCGAGAAGCGCGGGGACCGCATCTGCCGTCAGGTGATTCATTCCCTGCTGTCTGACCGTAATCAAGCGCACTGCCTCAATCAGCTTTGCGGGCTCGACGCCGCGCGGACAACGCTCCACGCAAGCAAAGCAGGTCAGGCATTTGTAAAGCGAATCGGAAGCCATCAAGGGCTCGATATCACCGTTTTCGATCATATTGACAAACTGATGCGGATGATACTCCATCTCGTCGTATGCAGGACAGGTTGCCGAGCATTTCCCGCAACGCATACATTTCAAAGGATTTGCTCCGCTGATACGGATCACTTCCTCCTTCAAAGCGTTGGTATCCTTATTCATGGGAATCCTCCTTTACACCAAGCGCCTCTGCCAACAGCTCGGTAAAATAAATCACGGGAACCGAAGAGCCACTCTTTTCCAGGTTGTAGCGGCAAAGGGGGCACGCGGTAACGATTGCTTCCGCACCGCAGCCTACCGCGTTTTCGGTTACACGGTTACTCTTTTTCTTTGCAGACTCACGAGATTCCATTGCGATGTAGCCGCCGCAGCACTCGTTGCGGTACGCATAATAAACGGGCTCTGCACCGATTGCGCGAATGAAATCCTCCATGATACGGGGATTTTCGGGGTCGTCCATCTGCATCACGTTGCCGGGACGCAAAAGGAGGCAGCCGTAGTATGCGGCAATCTTCTTGCCCTTTTGGGGATTGACAACCTTTTCCTTGAGCGTGTCAAAGCCCACCAGATCGCGCAGCATCTCCAAATAGTGATACACTGCAGTTGATCCGTCGTAGGACTCTTCTTCATTCATATAACGGTTTACCTTATCGGCAAACTCTGCATCCCGCATGGCGTGATTGGTCTGCTTAATCACGTTATGGCAAGCCGAGCAAACCGTAACCAAGGGTTGCTCCTTCTCTTTTGCCGCCTTCAGGGCACGCACCGAAGAGAGCTTGGTGGCAATTTCATCGCGCGAGGTGGTAAACACACCGCCACAGCACTGCCACTCTTCAATTTCCTCCAGCGTGATCCCCAAAGCCTCGGCGCATTTTCTTGCGTAAACGTCAAGATCCTTTGCCTTGTTTTTCAGGGTACAGCCCGGAAAATAACTAACTTTCATCATCATGCCTCCAAATTATACCATCTGTTCGGGATGGAAGACCTCGTCAAAGCGCTCTGCGGACAAGAATCCAAGCTCAACGCAGGCTTCCTTGAGCGAAATATTATCCTTGAATGCTTTTTTGGCGGTCTTTGCCGCATTTTCGTATCCGATATAGGGATTGAGCGCGGTTACCAGCATCAGCGAGTTGTGCAGATTGTGGTGCATCTTCTCGCGGTTTGCGGTGATACCGACAGCACAGTTTTTATTAAAGGAAGTAATTGCCTCGGCGAGCAATCTTGCCGACTGCAGGAAATTGTAAATGCAAACGGGCATAAACACGTTCAATTCAAAGTTGCCCTGCGATGCCGCCATGCCGACCGCTACGTCGTTGCCCATGACCTGTACGGCTACCATGGTAACAGCCTCACACTGCGTGGGGTTCACCTTACCGGGCATAATCGAGGAGCCGGGCTCGTTCTCGGGAATAAAGATTTCGCCAAGACCGTCGCGGGGACCCGATGCCAACCAGCGAACGTCGTTTGCAATCTTCATCATGTCGCAGGCAAGTGCCTTGATCGCACCGTGCGCGAATACCAATTCGTCCTTAGAGGTGAGAGAATGGAACTTGTTGGATGCGGTTACAAAGGGCTTGCCCGTGATCTTACCGATCTCGGTTGCTACCATCGTATCAAATCCCTTGGGAGCGTTCAGACCCGTACCGACCGCGGTACCGCCGAGTGCCAGCTCATACAAGGGAGCGATCGAACGCTGAATCAGCTCAACGTCCTTTTCCAGGCTGGATCTCCAGCCGCTGATCTCCTGGCTGAACTTGATCGGGGTTGCGTCCTGCAAATGGGTTCTTCCACTCTTTACGATGCCTTCGTTCTCGGCTTCCAGACGCTTGAAGGTTTCGATCAACGTATTCACCGCAGGAATCAGCTTATCCTCCAGGGCAAGAACCGCCGCGATGTGCATTGCCGTGGGGAAGGTATCGTTGGAGGATTGGCTCATGTTGGAGTCGTCATTGGGATGAACCAGCTTTTTACCGAGGATCTCGTTTGCGCGGTTTGCAATGACCTCGTTGGCATTCATGTTAGATTGCGTACCGGAGCCAGTCTGCCAAACGACCAACGGAAAATGGCTGTTGAGCTTGCCCGCCATCACCTCATCGCAAGCGGTGCGGATTGCACAAAGCTTTTCCTCGGTCATCTTTTCGGGGCGAAGAGCGTGATTGGTCACGGCTGCCGCCTGCTTCAATACACCAAACGCATGAATGATCTCCATCGGCATGGTTTCGATTCCCACACCGATCTCAAAGTTTTCGTGGCTTCTTTGGGTCTGTGCAGCCCACAAGCGGTCTGCGGGAACCTTAACCTCGCCCATCGAATCATGTTCAATACGGTACTCCATCTTCACTATCCTCCAAAAAATTCTATATCATTTAAATTTTAATGCTATTGATAACGGCTCTCAGACTATCTGCGCTTCTGTGCAGATTCACAAGCTCCTCGTCGTTCAAACGAAGCATAACCTTGCTGTGTGCGCCGGCTTCCCCAACGATGTTCAAAAGGCTAAGACAAATGTCGTCGATCCCGTACTCGCCGTGCAGCATGGTAGAAACGGTCAGCGTGGTATCAATACCGCTGAGCAGGCATTGACAGATATGCGCCACCGACATCGAAACGGCATAGAAGGTTGCACCCTTTCTTTGAATCACGCTGGCACCCGACTTGCGGACGTACTCCTCAACCTCGTTGCGATCAAGCTTCGGGTAGTTGCGGTCAACGTGCAGCAAAGAGCCTGCATACTCGTCAACCGGAACGTTCGAAATGTTGGCAAGCGACCAGGTAACGAAAGAGGAATCGCCGTGCTCACCGAGAACGTAAGCGTGCACGTTCTGCTGGTTCACCGCATAATACTCCGAAATTCTGGAGCGCAAGCGCGCAGTATCCAAAATCGTTCCCGAACCGATGATGCGCGCCTCGGGAAGACCCGAATACTTGCAGAATACGTAAGTCAGAATATCCACGGGGTTGCTTACGATAATGTAGCTTGCATTGGGAGCATATTTCAAAATTTGCGGTGTGATGGACTTGAGAATATCGACGTTGGTCTGTGCCAAATCCAAGCGAGATTGTCCTGCCTTTCTGGCAACACCCGAGGTGATAATCACGATGTCGGAGCCGGCCGCATCGGGATAGCTTCCCGCATAGATCGAGCAAGGGTTGCAAAAGGGCGTTCCCTGACGGATATCCATTGCCTCGCCAAGTGCCTTTTCACCGTTGATATCGATCATCACGATCTCGGATGCGATGCCCGAAATCGTCAAGGTATACGCAATGGTAGAGCCTACGCTACCCGTTCCGATAACCGTAATTTTTTTCATAACTGTTCCTCACTTTTTCAATCGAATTTTTCCGGAGTTCTCGCGTGCCCGTCTTTCAAAAGTTTCCTTATTTATGCGCATCGCATAGACCTCCATTTTGAGCCTGTTATTATTTTAACAAATCAAGTTCGTCTTGTCAATAGGAATTCGACACATTCCTCCTTTTTCTATCTATTTTATAAAGAACGACGGTATCTTCGTTGATTTTCTATGCAATTATTTGATTTTTGATAAAAAAAGTTGCGCTTTTTGCAAAGGAAACGTAAACAAACGTCAAAATAACGCAAGAATATAATGAAATGTAACCCAAATTTGGATTTTTTCTCGCTTTGCTCTTGCAATTATCACAAAAAAATGCTATAATGTAACTTGGTAAATTGTCCGCAGAAAGGATTTTTATATGACAGATCACGAAAATCAAAACAGACAAAACGGCTCACCGCAGCAAAACGCTGCCTCGCAGCCCGAAAACGTGCTGGACGACTTCGCTCCCGTGAGGGCGCGAGCCGCAGACTCTTCGGTGCATCACGCAGAGCCCAAAAAAGCCGAACAGCCAAAAAAAGCCGAACGCCCCGCACCCACAGACAAAAAGACGGGTGCATCTCCGTCAACCGGGGGAAAAGCTCCCGCTTCCAAGAAAGCAACACCGCCGAAGTCCGCGCCGGAGAAAAGCGTGAAGTCAAGGTCGAGCGCAAAAGCCCCCAAAAGCGCGGCGCAGGCAAGCACCGCTTCCCCGATCTCGGCAAAGATGAAAAATCAATCGGTCAAAAAAGAGCAAGAGCAGAATCCCAATCTGCGCTCGTCAAGACCTGCGCATAAGGTCATTCCGTACGTATTCTTGTTTTTAGCAATTTTCATTGGAATTTCCTTGCTTTTGAACCTGCTTTGCAACCGAGATAATCAGCTTGAGAACACTCCCTCCAAGCACTGGATGGGAATCGTAGGCTACTACGTATGCTACTTCTTCTTCGGCTTGTTCGGTCCCGCAGTCTTCGTTCTGCCGCTTCTTTTGGCAGCTCTCTCCATTTACTGGAAAAAATACGTGGACAACAGCATTGCCACTCCGAAAATCCTCGTATCTACTCTGTTTCTGTTGATGCTCGGTGCGATCATTCACGTCTTCTGCCTGCAAAGCCTCGGTACCCCCACCGACTTCAATTACACGGCAGGTGAACTGATGGTGCACGGTGCCGAAATGACGGGCGGCGGCGTATTTGGCGGTAAGCTGGGATATGCAATGGTCAAATATCTGAACGTGGTCGGCTCCCTGATCGTTGGATTTTTCCTGTTGGGCTGTTCCCTCTTCTACGTTTTGGGAATGACCCCGGAAATTATTTGGAATTTCTTCCGTGCGCGCAGAAAGGCTCGCCGTCAGCAGCTTGCCGAAAAGCAACGGCAGCAACGCGCCGTGGCGCATGAGCAGGGCTTGAGTCAAAAGGAAGCAGAGGAAGCACATCTGCAAGCCAAGATGGACGAAAAAATCCGTAGAATGACGGCAAAGCAAGGCTCCGCCGACAAAAATGAGGCAATCGAGGTGGTTCGTCCGGCTCCGCAAAAGAAAACCGAAGCCGATAAGCTTGCCCCCATGCCCATGCCGCGCTTGGATCCCACCGACGGCACGCGTCCTTTTGTACCGGGTGACGTTGGAAAACGCATCAACGAGGCAAACCGCGCAGGCGCGGCAGCCGAGCAAAAGCCTCCCGTCCAACAGACCCCCGCACCCGCGGCACAACAGCCGACTGCGCAGATTCCCTTGAACTCCGCGCAAAACCGCGACACGGCGGTCGATCCCATTTTCCCCAAGAATAACGAAGCAAAGCTTGCTCGCCGCGTTCCCAGACAAGACCGTAACTTTGATTTGAACAAGGTCTTTTTGGATCTGGGCGATACCGAGCGTGATTTGGGTCCGCAGCATGCCCCCATTCCTCCCGAGGTACCCCTAAACGCCACCGCACAAGCAAACGCAGCCCGTGCGACGGCAGCGAAGCGACCCGTCGTATCCGGTGCGACCCCCAAGACGGCCGTCCCGAAAAAGCCATCCTCCGCATCCCAACAGCCCGTGTTCGGACAAGCAAAGCCGCAAGAAACCGATTTCGGCTTGAGCAACGAGCAATTTGAGGCATTGGAGGCACAGGGCGGCTCGGGCGTGAACGCCAAGAATGCGGCGGTTGCCGTAAAAGCCTCGCAGCCTAAGGAAACCAAAGCCCAAGCCTCGGCAGCAAAAGAACCGAAGCCCAAAACCGAAGAAACCAAAAAGTACGTCTTCCCCCCGATCTCGTATCTCCAGCCCGGTCAACCGATGACTGCCGAGAACCGCGCCGAAATCGATGCGAACATGACCCTGCTCTCCGAAACGCTGAAAAGCTTTAACGTCGGTGTGCGCGCCATCAACTTCTCCTGCGGTCCCACCGTTACGCGGTATGAGGTCATTTTGGCTCCCGGTGTTCGCGTGCGCAGCATTACCAATCTGGCGGACGACATCGCGCTTTCCTTGCGCTCTCCGGGCGGTGTCCGTATCGAAGCCCCCATCCCGGGAACCAATGCCGTGGGTATTGAGATCCCCAACAAAACGCGCAGCACCATCTATCTGCGTGATTTGATCGAATCGCAAAAGTTTGCCGAATCGACCAGCAAGCTCTCGGCTTGCCTTGGCGCAGATATCGCAGGCGAGCCCTTGATCTTCGACATTGCCAAAATGCCCCACCTCTTGGTTGCGGGTACGACCGGTAGCGGTAAGTCGGTATGCATCAACTGTATCATTATGAGCCTTTTGTACAGAGTGCGCCCCGATGAAGTCAAGCTGATTTTGATCGACCCCAAAAAGGTAGAATTCAGCATCTATAAAAACATCCCGCACCTGATGGCTCCCGTCGTCACGCTTCCCAAGGATGCGGCAGGCGCGTTGCAGGCTGCCGTTGAGGAAATGGAGCGTCGTTTTGAGATCTTTGAATCGGTTGGTGTCCGCGATCTCAAGGGATACAACACCATCACCGCAAACGACCCCGATATGCCCTATATTCCGCATATCGTAATCATCATCGACGAGCTTGCAGACCTGATGATGACCGCCAAAAACGAGGTGGAAACCGCAATCTGCCGTATCGCGCAAAAGGCACGTGCCGCGGGAATGCACCTGATCATCGGTACACAGCGTCCTTCCGCTGACGTTGTAACCGGTCTGATCAAGGCAAACGTCCCCTCCAGCATCGCATTTGCCGTAAAATCGCAGATCGACTCGCGCGTGATCCTCGACCACGGAGGTGCCGAAGCACTGACGGGTCGCGGAGATATGCTCTTCGTGCCGATCGGCTCCATGCGCGACACGCGCGTGCAGGGTGCGTTCGTAGACGACAAGGAAGTGGAAAAGATCTGCGAATTCATTCGTGCCAACAACGGAACCGCACAGTACGACGAGCGCTTCACCTCCAAGCTCAAGGAGCTGGCGGCGCAGTGCGGCAATAAGGGCAAGCCCGCAGACGAGCCGGCTCCCGTGGATGGCGACGATCCCAAGTACAACGATGCCGTTCGCGTTGCCGTGGAGGAGGGCAGAATTTCTACGTCCCTTTTGCAAAGAAAGCTGGGCGTTGGGTACGGTCGCGCCGCCAAGCTAATCGACCGTATGCAGCTCGACGGAATCGTTTCGCCTCCCGACGGCTCCAAGCCGCGTTCCATCCTGATCACACCCGAGCAATATCTGGAGCGCTTTGTGGACAATGCCGAAAACACGGCAAATACAGACGGCGAATCTTGATCATTTGAAAAAAGTTTTTAAAAATACGAAAAACCTATTTACAAATGAAAAAAAGTGTGATATAATATGTCCCGTATGCGTGAACTCGGTTGTCGGATACACGGCCGTTGCAGACGGCTCTTCACCCACCGCTGCTGAGTGAAACGCAAATAAAATACAGAAAGGTGAAATACCATGCAGAAAGACGAAAAGCTCACTCTCATCGAGCAGTACGCAACCCACGAGGGAGATACCGGTTCTCCCGAGGTTCAGATCGCAATTCTGACCGCCCGCATCAACAACCTGACCACCCACCTCAAGGCTAACAAGAAGGACTTCCACAGCCGCCGTGGTCTTCAGAAAATGATCGGTCACAGAAGAAATCTGCTCAACTACCTGCAGAAGGTTGATATCGAGCGTTACCGTGCGATCATCAGCAAGCTTGGTTTGAGAAAGTAAGACGGGATAGGGAGCAAAGAGCAGCGGCAAAAGTCACTGCCCTTGCTCCCTTACTCTTTCTACGAAAACCGTATTCTCTCTTACGGGCGGATTAGCAGTTAACCATGCCCTTGAAATGCCTTCAAGGTTGTGGTTAAGTGCTAAACCTCCGTAGGAAACAAAATAGAAAAAAAGAAAATGGAGGAAAAAATCATGTCCAATTCCGTTAGCTCCGCTATGGAGTTCAAGAATTACAAGGTGTTCAAGTACACCTATGCAGGCCGCCCGCTGGTCATCGAAACCGGTAAGATGGCAGGTCTTGCAAACGGCTCGGTTCTCTGCCGCTACGGCGACACCGTTGTTCTGTGCTGCGCAACCGCTTCCGAAAAGCCCCGCGACGGCATCGACTTCCTGCCCCTGTCGGTAGACTTCGACGAGCGTATGTACGCGGCAGGCAAAATCCCCGGCGGCTACCTCAAGCGCGAGGGTAAGCCCTCCGAAAAGGCGATCCTCACCTCCCGTGTGATCGACCGTCCCGTTCGTCCCCTCTTCCCCAAGGATCTGCGCAACGACGTTGCTTTGACCCTTACCGTAATGTCGGTTGACCCCGACTGCTCCCCCGAGATCACCGCAATGATCGGTGCATCCACCGCGTTGGCAATCTCCGATATCCCGTGGAACGGCCCCATCGGCGGCGCATTCATGGGCTTGGTAGACGGTGAGATCGTTCTCAACCCCACCGCCGAGCAGCAGAAGAAGAGCGATTTGCAGCTCACCGTTGCCGCATCCAAAAAGAAGGTCGTTATGATCGAAGCAGGCGCAAACGAGGTTGACGACGATACCATGTACGCCGCAATCATGAAGGCACACGAGGAAATCAAGGATCTGTTGGAGTTCATCGGCGGCATTATCGACGAGGTTGGTAAGCCCAAGTTCGACTATCCCTCCTGCGAGCTGGATCACGATATGTTCGACGAGATCTTCGCGTTCTGCGAAAAGGACGTGATGTTCGCACTCGATACCGACGATAAGACGGTACGTGACGCAAGAATGGTTCCCGTAAAGGATGCGATTCTGGAAAAATTCACCGAGAAATATCCCGAGCTTCCCGGCATGATGGAGGAGCTGATCTACAAGATTCAGAAGAAGATCGTTCGTCGTTGGTTGCTGGAAGATAAGAAGCGCGTTGACGGAAGACGCATGGATCAGATCCGTCCCTTGGCAAGCGAGGTTGGCGTTCTTCCCCGTACCCACGGCTCCGGACTCTTTACGCGCGGACAGACCCAGGTTCTGACCGTTGCAACGCTGGGTACGCTCAGCGAAGCACAGATGCTCGACGGTATCGACAGCGAAACCTCCAAGAGATATATGCACCACTACAACATGCCCGGCTTCTCCACCGGTGAAGCAAAGCCCGTAAGAAGCCCCGGACGCCGCGAGATCGGTCACGGTGCATTGGCAGAGCGTTCGCTCGTTCCCGTTCTTCCCTCCGAGGAGGAATTCCCCTACGCAATCCGTCTGGTTTCCGACGTCGTTTCGTCCAACGGCTCTACCTCTCAGGGCTCGGTTTGCGGCTCTACCTTGGCTCTTATGGATGCAGGTGTTCCGATCAAGGCTCCCGTTGCAGGTATCTCCTGCGGTCTGATCACCGCTGAGGACGGCTCTTGGGACACCATGCTCGACATTCAGGGTCTTGAGGACTTCTACGGCGACATGGACTTCAAGGTAGCAGGTACGCACAAGGGTATCACCTCGATTCAGATGGACCTGAAGATCGACGGCCTGACCCCCGAGATCATCAAGAAGGCTTTCGAAATGACCCATATCGGTCGTGATTATATCATCGACGAGGTCATTCTCAAGGCAATTCCCGCACCTCGCGCAGAGGTTTCCAAGTACGCTCCCAAGATGACCAGCATGAAGATCGATCCCGATAAGATTCGTGAGGTTATCGGTAAGGGCGGCGCAGTGATCCAGAAGATCGTTGCCGACACCGGTGCAAAGATCGACATTGAGGACGACGGAACCATTCACATTGCCGCAGTCAACGGTGAGCAGGCTGCAGCAGCCAAGGCTTGCATCGATGCAATCGTATTCGAGCCCGAGGTTGGTGCAATCTACACGGGTACCGTAACCGGAATCAAGGAGTTCGGTTGCTTCGTGGAATATGCACCCGGCAAGGAAGGCATGGTTCACATTTCCAAGATCGCACCTCGCAGAATCGACAAGGTTGAGGACGTGCTGAAGCTTGGCGACGTTGTAAAAGTGAAGTATATCGGTCTGGACAAGAAGGGCCGCATGGACTTCTCCATTAAGGACGCCCTCGAGGGCTAATACACCAAAGGGGGCTGAGATCCCAATGCGTCGGCATTGATCTCGCCCCCCTTTTGCAATCAAACAGAAAGGATTACCGTATGGGACAAAACAAACCGACACCAAGCTTCAATACCGTGAAAAAGAGCAATCGGCAAGCCCGTAGCAAACGATTGCGCTACAGCCGCATTTTGCTGCTTGCCATCTTTGCGGTAGTCGCTTTGCTTCTCTTCACCTGCTTGATCTTCATCGTCTGCTCGATCACAGATCATTTCAAGGGCGATAAACCGAATTCCCCAAACCCTTTGAGCATTGAATACGAGAGCATCACAAAGGAACAGTCGGCGATACACGAGGGTGCTTTAATCAACGTGAATTTGGAAAACAAATACACCTTCCCCGTTTCCATGGAAAACGCGCTGAAAAATATTTTTCAAAACAGCGCAAAATACGACGATATCGCCTATGTCTACGAAGTTTCGTATCCTGATTGGCTCTTGAATCAGGAAACACTTGCAGCATTTAATACCATGCTACTCAAGCATTATGAGGAAACAAACGACAATAACGTCAGAATATCCTCGGCTTACCGCGACAAAAAAACGCAGGAGGACTACGAGGTTCCCGTTGAGCATTCCGATTTTCACACCGGATACTGCGTAGCGATTATGGAACACGGATGGGGCATCAAACTGCCGAACAACCACTGGATCTTCCAAAATTGCCACAAATTCGGATTTGTCATTCGGTATCCCGAGCATAAAAGTGAGATCACCGGTGTTTCCGACTATACCCACTGTCTGCGTTACGTCGGAGTTGCGCACGCAACCTACATGACGCAAAACGATCTTTGCTTAGAGGAATACACCAAGCTGTTGCAGAATTATACCAAGGATTCCGCGCTACAGATCACCGGCATGGACGGTCACAAATACGCGGTCTATTACGCGCCCGCAACAACCGAGGTGACCACCATTCAAGTCCCCAAAAACTACAACTACACCGTTTCGGGCGATAATATAGGAGGATTTATCATTACCGTACATTTGGACGAACCCAAAAACGCATAAAAGTTGACCTTTCTGCATATACTGAATACTGAAAAGCTATGCACAGAAAGGAGCAGGTTCTCCGGATGGAACAAGATAACGTGAAGAATCCACTGTTCTTAAGGAATCTCCCAAGCGGAGCCGTCACACACTGCGAGGATTGCGATGAGGAGTCCTTCTGCAACTGCGAAAACAACGAGCAAATCACCCCCTTTTATTCGGACGGTGACCCCCGACGCAAGGCACGCACCGAGGAAGGACACAAGCACAAAAAAAGCACGGCTGCTTATCAAAAGGTTAAGAAATCGTGCAGTGCCACCCTTGACCGTTTGACGAAGGATTGGAAAGAAACCAAGGGAAATCCTTGCATCAAGCAAACCGCCGTCTATCGAATGGACGTCTACAAAACGCCTTCGGATGAGCATCCGATCGACAGCTTTGGCATCGAACGCTGTAAAACCTATTCCCTGCGTGCTTTGGCACTGCTGGGGATTGCGGCAGCTGCCTTGATATGTACAGCGGACATTTTGCTGGGCAAAATATGGAAATAAAGAAAAAGGACTATCTCGGTAGGAGGTAGTCCTTTTTATGCGGTTCAAACGGTTTTGTGAATCAAATCAAAAACAATTTCCCTTGCCATAATCAAGCCAACGGCGGACGGCACGAACGAAAGTGACCCCGGCACCGTCTTTTTTTCTGCCGATTGGGCGTCACCCCCGATTTGCCGAGGCTTTACGGAGGGCTCGTCGGAGAAAACTACCTTGAGGTGCTTGATTCCTCTTGCCTTCAGCTCCCGACGCATGACGCGCGCCAAGGGACAGCCCTCGGTCTTAAAAATATCGGTTACCGCAAACCTTGTCGGGTCGGTTCGGTTGCCGGCTCCCATTGCCGAGATGATCGGAATTCCCAAACGGTCGGCGCGCACGGCAAGCTCCAGCTTGGCAGACACCGTATCAATCGCGTCGGCAATATAGTCGTATTCATCCAAGGGGTATTGATCGGCATTCTCGGGCAAATAAAAGGCTCTCACCGCCCGTACCTGACAGGTCGGGTCGATGTCCAAAAGACGCGCGCGCATCGCGTCTACCTTGGGTTCCCCCAGTGTGGAGTGCAAGGCAACAAGCTGACGGTTGAGATTGGAAACCGACACCGTATCGTTATCAAACAGATCGATGGCTCCAACCCCTGCACGAACCAGGCTTTCGCATAGGTGACCGCCTACCCCACCGATGCCAAAAACGGCAACGCGCGATCCTCTTAACTTTTCAACTGCGTCTTCCCCCAAAAGCATGGCGGTACGGCTATCCTGCTCCCGCATTTTGTTTTCCTCTCCGTTTCCATTTTTCTCAATCTCAGTATAACAGAAAATCATCTTTTTTGCAAGTGCTTCTTTACAAATCGCAAAAAAAGTTGTATAATAAAAGTATCAATTTCACGGGATAAAAAAGGAACCTATTATGAACCATCAAAATAACAATTCATTAGAAGAGCGCGAGATTTCCTCCAAGCTGATCTACGACGGCTCGGTTGTCCATCTGTATGTAGACCAGATTTCGCTTCCCAACGGAAAGCCTGCGGTACGAGAATACGTCAAGCACGTTGGTGCGGTTGCCGTGCTTCCGCTGACCGATCAAAAGGAGGTCCTTTGCGTGCGCCAATATCGCTATGCACACCGCTGTATCTTAACCGAAATCCCCGCGGGAAAGCTGGACAGCAAGGACGAGGATCACGTAGAAGCCGCCTTGCGTGAGCTGCGCGAGGAAACGGGGGCTTTGCCGCAAACACTGACACATCTTGGTACCTACCGTTCCACCCCCGCTATCTTAGATGAAAAGGTCGATCTGTATCTTGCCGAAAATCTCACCTTTGGTGACACCGATCCCGACGAGGACGAATTTTTGGAGATCGTCAAAATTCCGTTGTCGGAGCTTTTGGAGCAGGTCATGAACGGTGAAATTACCGACGGCAAAACCCAGGTTGCGGTGCTGAAAACCGCTGAAATTCTTCGCCGCCGCGGCGAATCGATCGGAAAGTGAGAGGTCAGATGACAAAACGAAGCGTTATGATCCATATCTCCACGTCGCGTCTGCAAATCGGAGGCAGTCTGTTTGCGGAACCGTTCGATGAAGAAGAGGAAGAATTCGAACCCGAGCTCACTCCGCCAAACGGCGAATTGCCCGAGCCCACCGATATGTGGATGGAGGGCAGATTGGTCACCAATCCCACGCGCGTGGAGCTGATTTACGACGAGGGCGAGCTCAGCGGCATGGAGGGCTCGGTCACCTCAATCGGCTACGATCGCACGTCACCGACCCTAATCTCCATGATGCGCTCGGGTCCCGTTTCCACCGCAATGGTATTCGAAGAGGGAAAACGGCATTTCTGCGTTTACGACACTCCCTTTTCAAGCTTTCAGGTGTGCGTGCGCGCAACCAAGGTTGAGAACCGTCTGCTTTCCGACGGTGTTTTGGAGCTGGAGTATCTGATTGAAATCCACGGTGCGCAAGCCGAACGTTGCGAGATGATCATTACCGTGTCGGAAAACGGCACGCTGTTTGAAGAAAACGAAATTTAAAATAATGAAAGAAGACCGCGATTTTTCGCGGTCTTCTCTACTATTATTTTCTCTTATTCAAGCCAAACACGTAAACCGACGGTTTCGTTTTTGGAGCCTTTTGCGTCTTTTTGCAAAGAACCGTTGCCACGGTCGCACCAAGGATAAAGCCGCCAACCAGGGGAAGAATCAGCTTGGACGCAGAAGACGCCTCCTGCGCTCCACGGTCAATCTTCACCGATTTGGAGATCGGAGCATCCGAAACAGCCACCGGTTGCACAGCTCCCGGATCCTCTTCTTTGCAGATCGGCTCCGTGAGAGGTTTGTACTTGCTTTTTTTGCGTCGTCCGGGCTTTTGCGGTTTTTTTGCACCGATAAACAGCAAAACCGATACGGCAAATAACAGCAACACAGCCGCCAACGTCATCACAATATAGTCGTGCTTCATCGCAAACGGAGCTTCAAACGGCAAGGAAATTACCGCGTCCTCTCCCTCCGCCGCGAACAGCAAGCCCTCTGCCAATAAGCAGAACGTCCCCAACAAGGTGAAGAACAAAAGCAGCTTTGCCAGCGTACGTTTTCGATTTCGTTTCATTTTGTCCTCCCTCCTTTCCCTTGCGGAAAATCAACTCAAGCGTTCAAACAACGTGCGAAACGCTTCCAGCTCGTGTTCCTTTTCGGCAAACCGTTGCTCGGTCTTTTTGTGCTTGCGAATTGCCAGCGCAACGACTACTCCGGTGCAAGCCGCGGTGATCGAAGCCGCCGTAAGCAAGCCCTTTTTCACTCTTTCGGCATCCGAAAGATCGGGAATCCATTCGCGAATATTCTTTTGAATCTCGCGTTGCTGATCTCCCGCCTTTTCGATCTCATAAGCCTCCCGAATCCCATCGGCATCCCTTAATTGAGAAATCATCTTGGTTTTCTGCAAGAGATATCTGCGCTTGCGGCACTCTTCTTCATACTGCGCTCGCAGTTCGGTGATCTGATCCGAAAGCTCCTTGGCATACTTTTTCTGCCGATTGGAAGCCGCACCGAAGCAAAGTGCAATCACGATCATGGTCAGCATCAGCATTCCAAATACAGACAGTGCCGACCAAGTAAACACGATGTACCGAAATTCCACCAACAGCATGTAGACGAGCGCACCGATCAGTCCACTCAAAATGCCCACCCAAACAAATGCCGATGCAATAAAGCTCAACCGCTTGGATTTGGCGCGTCTTTCGTTCTCTTCCTCAATCAGAGGCGCGGTATCGGGGCTTCCCGTTAACGCGTCGGCTCCCAAAAGGTCCTCCTCGACCTCGCCCGTCAATTCGTCTACCTCTTTGGCAAAGCGTTCCATAAATGCAAGAGCCCGTGCCTTCCGGATGCGTTCCTCGGCTTCCTTTAACTGTGCCAGTCTGCGGTTTCTCTGCAAAACGACACGCTGCAGCAATACCCGACAGCGATCGGCTTGCTCGTGCATCCCCTTGTCCTTGGCAATACAAAGCTTTTGCGTGAGTACCTTTTCCTTATTTTCCAAAAGACGAATATTCGTCCGTAAAACCTCGGTTAAAAGAAGATCGTCCTCCAGTGCGTGGGAAGGCTCCGTGATAGCGGCAGATTCCTCGGCTTGCTCAGACAAACTCTGTTTCTTATCGTCCATGATTTCCTCCGTTAATCTCGCTTCCCTGCAGGAAACGGCATGATAACAATCAGGGATTTTTTACGGCATACGGATCGCGTACACTACGTGCTCCATTGCCTGCAGTTTCACCATCTTGGCTTCCTCGGTAGACTTGGGGGGGATCCGCACCAACGCCTCCACACCCACGTGAGGTGCCGTGCCGCTTCTGGGCGGTGTGATCTGCGTTTCAATGGCTTCGAAGCGGGTATTGAGCATTTCCACAATTTCCCTGACCGAATTGACGCTGTCGATCTCCAGGTAGACCAAAATACGGTGACGGGTACGGTTCATACGGAACTCCACGTGTGACATCAAGGTGAAAACCACGATCACAATCGCAACCGTGCAGAACGCGGGGATGTAAAGCCCGAAGCCCACTGCAAGACCGATTGCCGCGGTTGCCCAAAGTCCTGCCGCCGTGGTCAGACCCGTAACCTGCGAGTTGTTTCCTTTTTTCAAAAGAATGGTACCGGCACCCAAGAAGCCCACACCACTCATAACCTGGGCGGCGGTTCTTTGTGCATCCGAATTGATTTCGTTTTTCGCCATCTCAACGCTGAGATAAGCACCGATCAGCGCGGTCAATGCCGCACCAAGACAAACCAGCATGTGCGTACGCAAGCCGGCAGCTCTTCCGTGGTATCCGCGTTCGATACCGATCAATCCGCCGCCGATTGCAGCGAACAACAGTCGAACGATCATGGAAACGGTATTCAGCTCTCCCAAATAGTCCCATGCCGAGTTCCAAAATTCAACAAAGCCCATAAAGCCCTCCTTTTCGGCAATTCCTTTTACCACAAATTAAAAAGGCGAAGACCCAAAACATCGATGTTTTACAGTTCCGTTTCTTCATACTATAGTTATTTATATTATAGCATTTCCCCAAAGGAATGTCAATACTTTTTTTGTTTTTTAGTCATTCGTCCGTCTTTTTCGGAAGATTCTTTGGTTTTTGATTGACTTTTCCGATTTCGTATGATATACTACCGATAGAAAGAAAAGAAAGGAGTTTTTATCATGCCGTTTATTGATACAAAGCTGAATTTTCGTCTGAGCAAAGAGAAAGAAACCATCCTGAAGGAAAAGCTGGGAGAGGCAATTTCGGTATTCCCCGGCAAAACCGAATATTGGTTGATGCTGAATTTCAGCGACAACGAAAGATTATGGTTCCGCGGATACCAAAACTTTCCGATTGCCATGGTGGAGGTCAAGCTCTTTGGCGGTGCCGAAGAAGCCGTTTGCGCCGAAATGACACGCGTCATTTGCGACCTGTTCCACGAGGTATTGGACGTTTCCCCCGATCACGTCTACGTCAAATACGAGTTTTGTGACCGTTGGGGCTGGAACCGCGAAAATTTCTGAATACGGTGCAAAAGAGCGTTCTCTCTGCATGTCTGCAGTGAAAACGCTCTTTTTCTTTTTACGATTGCTTTTCTTTTTTCTTTTTTCTTCGATGTGTTGTAAGATTCCGTAGCTCCTGCTCCAAAATCTCTCGCTTTTCGGGGGACAACGAGGGGTCGGCAAGTTCCGTCAGCAAAACACCCCGTCGCAGGGCGCTGTGCGTAACGATCTCTACCCGAGAGGGTAAAGCCCACAATTCAAACCGATGTCTGATCAATCGGTGCCCATCGGGTACCACCAGCGTTCTGAGTGATTCGCAACCGGAAAACAATCCGTGCGCTCCGTGAAAACGATGATTCGGCAAAATCACGTCGGTCAGCGAAACGCAATCGGTAAACACGTTATTTTCCAATCGTTCCATCGCTTGCGGCAAGCTGATCTCACGAAGTGCCGTACATTCGGCGAATGCATATTCCCCAATCACACGCAAGCTTACAGACAGACGAATCGATTGCAACGACATACATTGATAAAACGCCTTTTCTCCAATACGCGTTACCGAATCGGACAGCCGAATTTCGGTCAGTGACAAGCAGGAAAGGAAGCACTCGTCCTCAATCTCCTCTGTTTGGGCGCGGAAGTCAACCCGTTCCAGTGCGGTACAGTAGGCAAACGAGCGTCTGCCGAGCTCGCGCAAAGCACTTGGCAACGTGATCTCCTTGAGGCTCTTGCAATAGAGAAATGCAGAGGGACCGATATGCTCAAGCGTTTCGGGGAGGCTTACGCGTTCAAGCGAGGTACATCCGCAAAAGGAATCGATGCCAATATAGGTCACACCGCTTGGAACGTCAAGCTCCGACAGCGACTCACACGCAGTAAAGGCATAATCTCCCACAAAGCGGATCCCCGAAGGCAACCGAATCCCGTTCAAGGCACGGCATTCGGAAAACGCACCGTTTCCGATATACGTAACTCCCGCGGGAATCTCAATCGATTCCAACGCAGTACAGCCGCCAAACGCATGACGTCCGATCGCGTGCATATCGGGCGGTAAAAGAACCTTTTGCAAGGAAGTGCATTGATACAGCACACTGCGATTCAAACGATCGATCTTGTCGGGAATCCGAATGGAGCGCAATGCGCTGCACTGCGCAAAGGCATAGTCGCCAACGGTGGTAAGCTCCGACGGAAGCTCCAACGCCGCCAACGCGCGACAGCCGCAAAAGGCACCCTTTCCGATCGAAACCACGCTGTCGGGCAACGTCAAGCCGTCCAGCACCTTGCAATCGCGAAAGGCACCGTCACCCAAGACGCGCAAGGAGGACGAAAGGACAACGCTGCGAAGATGCGTACAGTCGCGAAAGGCGTCAGACTGAATCACCGACACGTTTTTCCCGAGAACCACGCGTGTCAGACGTTGGTTTCCGCGAAACGCGCCCTCCGCCACCGTCGTGATGAAATCCGGGATCACCACCTCGGTTTCCTTGCCGTAATATCGAATAAAATCGCTGTTTCTGATCTCACAATGTCGAAACATCTTTTTATCCACGTTGTCCGACTGCAGTTGTTTGTTCGCCATATACGTTCCTTTCAAGCAAAATCAAGGGGGATTGCGACAAAATCAAGACTCAATTCCCATCTGTTGCATCAGTTTTTTGTTAAATTCCTCTGCCGTGTTGTAGCCCATCTTCTTTTGACGGTTATTCATCGCCGCAATTTCCAAAATGATTGCAAGGTTTCTGCCGGGACGGACGGGAATGGTAATGGACGGAATATTGATTCCGAGAATGTTCTTTTGTTCCTCCTCCAAGCCCATACGGTCATACATTTTTCCCTCCACCCAGTTTTCAAGCTGGATGACAAGGTCAATACGCTCGGTTGCCTTAACGGCTCCGATACCGAAAATACGGCGCACGTCTACGATACCGATACCGCGCAGCTCAATATAGTGACGAATGATCTCGGGTGCCGATCCTACCAGCGTCTTATCCGATACGCGCTTAATCTCCACCGCATCGTCGGCAATCAGACGGTGTCCTCTTTTTACCAATTCAATTGCGGTTTCACTCTTACCGATGCCGCTGTCGCCAAGAAGCAGCAAGCCCTCACCGTACACCTCTACCAACACGCCGTGCTGTGTAATACGGGGTGCCAAGGAGGTATTCAAGGATGCAATCAGGCTGGACATCATGTGGCTGGTTTTGTGATCGGTACGCAAAACCGGAACCTCTCGCTTACGCGCACGCTCAACAAGCGCCGGATCGGGTGTAAGACCCGTAGTATACAAAATCGCAACCGGCTTTTCGTCTACCAGCTGTTGAAGACGCAACCGCTTTGTGCTGGGCTCCAAGGAATCCAGATAGCGCATCTCTGCCCTACCGATCAGTTGGATTCGCTCAGGCTCAAAAACCTCCAAAAAGCCTGCAAGCGTCAGTCCCGGACGGTTGACCTCGGGGGTTGTAACCTGGATCTCCTCAAAATGATCGGGGCGGACAACCACCTCCAGGTGAAATTCCTCTACGATCTTGGAAAGCGCGATCTTATACTGAGTTTTCATCAAACGGTTCCTCCATCAAATAGTATCCGTATGTACAAGGATACGGTACAGACCTCTTTTATTTTACCATAAATCCCTTGATTTGAAAATACCTTTTTGAAAATTTCATGTCTTTTTTTGCACGTATTCATAAAAAAGACACATGTATCTTGTATAATAAAAGGGTAAAAAAATGCGGAGGATTGAATCAATGAAAAAAAAGCTACGCATCCTTTCCTGTATCGTGGCACTCTGTTTGCTTCTGTCGGCTCTTTGTGCCTGCAACAGCGCAAAGAAAAAGGCGCAACGGGTGGTTGGCACGTGTGCGGGCTACGACGTGCGCTATGAGGAGCTTCGCTACGTCGTTCTCACCTACAAAGCAAAGCTGGAAACCAAATACGGCGAGGGAATCTGGGACAATCCCGAAACCGCCGCACAGCATATCGAGGAGCTGAAATCCCGCGTGTTTGACATTTTAAGAATCAATTATGCCGTCTTGGCACTTTGCAGCGACTTTATGACCGAGGATCAAATGAAGGATCCGGTACTCTATGATGCGGTGGACGCAGACATCTCCGAGGAAATAGACAAATACGGATCCAAAAAAGCCTTTCAGAATGCATTGAAAGAGCTATATATGACCGAAAGCTTCATGCGGTTCTGTCTTTGGGTCAATCAATGTGAAAGTGAATTGTACTACATCCTGACCTCCGATCTCGGACTCATCGAAAACGACCCCAACCAATTTGCCGATTGGCTGGAGGACGGAAACGGCGTGTACGTGCGCCACATGTACGTCAGCAACGACGAAGGAGAGAGTGTTGATGCGAACCGTGCATTGGCAGAGAACCTGCGGCAGCAGCTGGTCGACCTGCGGCACGATCCCGAAGAATTTGAAAAGCTGATTACCAGCAGCAAAAACGAGGACACCCAATATCTGGCACCCTACTATATCGTGCGCGACGTTTACGTGCGTGAATTGGAATCCGCCGCCTTTTCTCTTGGCGCGGTTGGGGACGTCAGCGAGGTCGTAGAAACCGACGACGGATTTTATATTTTGGTACGCGTAGAGGACACCGAGGAGCATTTCCTCTCTCAGGTTCCCTCGCTCCTGCAATCCTATCAGTGGGCAAAGCTGGAGGATATGGTCACGCAAAAGAAAGAAACCATCTCCATTGAACTGAACGATTACGGAAAAGAGCTTGATCTCGTAAAAATGAAATAACCCCGACAAAAAAACGTGAAAGGAGGCAACGTCATGGCAGGAAAACGCACCCGTCGACATCACCGCGCGCAAAGGGCAAGACTTTCCCCGATTGCAATCGTAGCCATCGTGTTAGCCTGCACAATCCTTGTCACGGTTATCATCGGCAATCTGCTCAACAAATGGTTGGACGACGAAACCTATAAAAGGCTGACAGAGGGGACCGAGCCGCCGCCGCAAATCAACGGCATGCAGCCATCCTCCGTCCGCCGGGTCTATGCCACCTCCATGACCCCGGGGGATTCCATCGATGCCCTGCAACAATCGATCTCGCTTTCCTTGAACACACCGCAAGGGGAATTGCTGTACAGCTCTCCCGTTGCCGAATATTACAACGTACCCATGAAAAAAGCCTCCCCCTTGCGTGATACGATGAGTGAGCTGACCTTTTTTGTCGAGTACGTGATCGGTGTGTTTTACCCACAAGCACTTACAAAGGAAGCCGAAGACCTCCGTTATGCGGCAACCACCGATGAGGCTGCCCTGCTCCGTGAGTTCGTCAAAGCCGGCGGAAGTGAAGTGTTACTTTGCGGCTTGACCATCTCGCAAAGTACGCTTTCCGACGTCATCGCATATCTGAAAGCCGTGAAAGCGGCAGTGGAAAACGTCCCCGTTGGAATTGCCATCCCGTACGCGGTTGCCATGGATTCCTCAAATTGGGAGCTGTTGGCAATGCTGTCCGAGGAGTGCGATCTCTGCGCGCTGGATTTTACCGACGTAGAGTCGGAATACTCCGAGCCCAACGAGATGGGTGTGATCCCCGAGGCAAAAACCATCCTGGATGGATGCAGATATTTCATAACGCAATATTCTATGCGCCCGCTGTTCGGAAAATCACAACGCGAGCTGAGCGATACCGCGATAGCACTTGATTACCCGAGCTGGCAGATTCTCGGAGAAAAATAAAAGGCAAGGACGGAAGAGTTCACGTTTCCGTCCTTGCTTTTTTCGTCCCCGCCGATCTCAATCGGCAGGAAAAAGTGATTAAAATGCCCAGTTTCCCTTTTCAAACACGGGGACGCGTCGACCGTCACGAGTGACGGCAACCACACAAAGATCTGCGGTACCGATCATGAAATCGACGTGGATCATCGAATCGTTGATGCCCTTTTCGTAGCATTCGGCAAGGGTGTATTTGTCGTAATCCTTGAGCGTGTTGGTAAAGCCGTGACCCAGTGCCAAATGGCAAGCGGCATTTTCGTCAAACAAGGTGTTGTAGAACAAAATTTCAGAGTTGCGGATCGGACTGTCATAAGGAACCAGCGCAACCTCGCCAAGGAACGCCGCCCCCTCGTCCATGGAAATCATCTCGCGCAGCAGGGCTTCGTTCTTCTCGGCATGCACCTCCACAGCCTTACCGTTCTCAAACCGAACCGAGAAATTCTCGATCAGCTCGCCACGGTAGGAAAGCGGCTTGGATGCCACCGCAACGCCCTCGGCAACGCCCTTTTTGGGAGAGATATAGACCTCTTCCGAGGGAATGTTGGGATTGAATTCGATCCCGCTTCCCTGCGCCGCCTCCGAGCCGCCCATAAAGAGTGCCTCCTCAATCATGCCAACGGAAAGGTTGGTACCGTTTGACGATTTGATCTCCAAGGTTTCAATTCCAAGGCTGTTGAGATAGGCGCAACGCGCGGAAAGATCGGTATTATGCGCATCCCAAGCGGCAACCGGGTCGCCGTCGGCACGCGAGGTGTAAAGAATCGCCTCCCAAAGCTTTTCGATCGCGCGCGAGCGTGTTTCACCCGGGAAGACCTTTTTTGCCCACTCGGCACCGGGGACGGCGGCGATGCACCACTGGTATTTGTTTTCCATCGCATCACGGTAGGGCTTGATCACCGAAAAGCGAGCCTGCGTCGCCTTGGAAACCTTTTCTTGGTTGACCCCCTTGAGTCCATCGGGGTCGTCCGACTCCAAAAAGATGCGGACGGGCAAGGTTTTTACACGGTGCTTCAGCTTTTCAACCTCCCAGCTTTCCAGGGTGGAGAGCGTTTTCAGCGAGCGTTTTCTGTAATCGAGCTTGGTAAGCGGCAGATAGCTCCACTCTACGGACACCTTGCGCGCACCGCAAGCATAGCATTCTTCGGCAAGCAGCTTCACAAATTCGGGCTGATCCAAGGAGGCATAGATCTCCACATCCTGCCCCTTTTGTACGTTTCCGCCCTTGCGTGCAATCAGGCGGGCATATTGTCTGAGCGTTGTTTTTTTCATCTTTTGATCCTTTCCAACGAAAAATTCCATCAAGCTATGTGATAGTATTATACACAAAAAAGAGAGATTTGTCAATGCAAGACAAAAATTCTCCTTGCAACAAAAACTCGTCCCAAAAAACAAGAGGGAACGAAAAAACGAAAAAACTTTTTTGAGAACTTTTTTGAGAACCGACAAGAAAAGACTTGACAGAACGACGAACTTATGATATAATTGGAATGTTCTGAAGCAGACAACCAAATATTGGGGTATAGCCAAGCGGTAAGGCACCAGACTTTGACTCTGGCATTCGTAGGTCCGAATCCTGCTACCCCAGCCACAAGAAAAGCCACCCAATGGGTGGCTTTTCTTGTGGCTGGGGTAGCCTCGGATTCGCCCTATTCTGTGCCGCTTGCGGCACAGAATGTAGGTCCGCATTCACCGTCCGTAGATCTGCAAGCTCGCTTGCAAGGCGCAGGACGTGTGAATCTTCGCCGTAAGGCGAATACCCTGCTACCCCTTGCGTGCCTTTTGTGTTGGCTGGGGTAGCCTCGGATTCGTCCTATTCTGTGCCGCACGCGGCACAGAATGTAGGTCCGCATTTGAGCCGAAAGCCGTCGGGGTGCTCGCACACCGGCGGCTCGGCGAAAAATCTTCACGCAAAGCGTGAAATTACTGCGTTTGGGATATCAGGTCGCTTGAAATTCTTTCAAAATTGTGGTACAATAAAAATGAACAACAAATCCTTCAAAGGAGGACCTCAATGAATACCGTTTTATATGAAGTAACTCCGAACTTTGATTTTTCGGCTTTTATTATACCGATGATTATGATAATTGTTATGTTGGTTCTTCGATGGATTATAAAAAAATACTACAAAGACCATGAGAAAAAATCAAACCTTGAAATTGTTAAGAACTTTTGCCGTGTCGGTGTTGTTTTTGTAATCGTTTGGGTTGTGATTGCTTTGATTGCTCAACTGTATATGCACAGCAAAATTGTTGGGGCATATAATCGAGGCAAATATCAAATCGTCGAGGGCTATGTTGAAAATTTTGATCCGATGCCCTATAGTGGACATGCAAACGAATCTTTTGAAATTAACGGTATTGCATTTTCCTACTCTGATTATAACAAGCACCCCGGATATCATAACGCCAAATCACACGGCGGTGTAATTAAGGGAAATGGTCAACATTTAAAAATCGGGTATGTTTACTTGAACAAAACATACGGAAATATTATCGTTTACATAGAACAGATTTCAGATTGATTCCTATAGAATTCGTTTCCGGCATGAAATTAAACGTCTGTGAGGATTGCAAATCTTTTCCCCTTTGCAACCTCGCTGTGCTTCCAAATCAGACTTACACCCCACGACCAAAGGCACACCGTTGGTGTGCCTTTGGTCGTGCTTGGATATCTTCACCACTGCTTAGATCGCACCGCGCAAAGTATTTCCGTTTTTCCAAACAAAAACATACGTTTCTCTTGCAAATCGACCTTTTTTGATGTATAATAGAATGTAAAATATCCCAACTTTCCGTTCACACGTTCAAAGGAGAATTCAAGTTGAAATCCAGTACCCTATCCAAAGATTTTACCAAGGGAAATATTCCGCGTCAGCTCTTGCTGTTTGCCCTGCCCTTTATGGCATCCAATGCCCTGCAGGTCCTCTACAGCACCATTGATATGATCATCGTGGGAAAATACGTCGGTACTGCAGGTCTTTCCGCTGTTTCCCAAAGCAGTCAGATCTTAAACTTTGCCACTATGGTCTGCCTCGGCTTTTCCAATGCGGGACAAGTCCTGATCTCGCAAGCACTCGGTGCAAAAAAGAAAAAAGAAATGAACAGCATCATCGGCACGCTGTTTGCATTCGTCATGGTCCTGGCACTTGCATTGACTGCTGTCATCGTAATCGCATCCAATTCCATCCTTGACGTGATGAAAATCCCCTCCGATGCCCGCGAAATGGCAATGCACTACCTCATCATTTGCGGTGGCGGCATGATCTTCACGGCAGGCTATAACATGGTTTCGGCTGTCCTGCGCGGCATGGGTGACGCGAAACGTCCCTTTCTGTTCATTCTGATCGCGTCTGTCGTCAATTTGGTGCTGGACATCGTCTTCACCGGCTTTTGGGGATGGGGCGTGGCGGGTGCCGCTTGGGCGACCATCATCGGACAAGCCGTATCTTTCCTCTTCTCCCTCTTCTATCTGTTCCGCAAGCGCGCGGAATTTGAGCTGGAATTCAACAAGGAAAGCCTGACTCCGAATAAAAAATACATCGGTATGATTACCTCGCTCGGCACTCCCATGGCAATTCAGTCGGGCTGTATCAATCTTTCCATGCTGTTCGTCAACTCCATGATCAACGGTGTAGGTCTTGTCGAATCGGCAACCTTTGGCGTCGGCATCCGCATCGACGACATCATCAACAAAATTTCGCAGGGCATCCAGCACGCCGCAATGCCCATGATCAGCCAAAATATCGGCGCGGGAAAGCCCGATCGTGCCAAAAAAGTGGTTTGGCATGCCATTTTGCTCTCGGGAATCTTTACGGTGGTTTGCATGATTCTCTATCTTGCGCTTGGGAAGCAGCTGTTCATGCTCTTTTCCAACGACCCCGCCGTTCATCAAATGTCCGGAACCTTTATCAAAGCCATCCTTTGGATGTTCCCGGCTCTCGCGGTCATGCGCGGAAGCGGTGCGTTCGTCCAAGGCATCGGCAACGCAAAGCTCTCCATGACACTGGCTTTGCTTGACGGCGTCGTTTTGCGAATCGGTTTGAGCTGGCTGTTCGGTATTTTCTTTGGCTGGGGCTTTTACGGATTCGTGCTTGGCTACGGACTTGCCCCCTACGGCTTTTCGATCCCCGGACTTCTCTATTTCATGGCAGGCACCTGGCAGAAAAAGAAAACCCTTGCCGACGACATTTGAAAGGAGTTGCAAACATGAATCTTTCGGAACGCGTTTCCTCCATGCGTGATTTTTTCAATGAAAAAGCATCCGGATACGATGATGTTCATGCCGCTTTGATGAATACCAAGAATGCTCTGACCGCCGCTGTTCCTACAAACGCAAAAAGAATTTTGGATCTTGGAATCGGCACGGGCTTGGAGCTGTTCGATCTCTTTGCCCGTATTCCCGATGCGCAAATCACGGGAATCGACGTCAGCGAAAATATGCTTGCCGTTTTAAAAACGCGTCCGTTTGCACAAGCCGTAACGGTTCGACACGGTGATTTTTTTGATCTGGATTTCGGAACCGATTTCGATGCAGTGATTTCCTCGTCCGCGCTCCATCACTTCTCGGCTGCCGATAAAGCAATCCTCTACCAAAAGATTTTTGATGCACTCGGACCCTCCGGTTGGTTTCTCAACAGCGATTGTATTTCCAACAGCCAACAAGAAGAAGCCTCCGTCTTTGCCTATTATGAAGCCAACAAAGAAACAGAATCTCACATTGACACTCCTCTTGCCAAAGGGACAGAGGAAGCACTCTTGCGCCGCGTCGGATTTTCATCGGTTTCCTTTACCGATCTCACAAATCCCCTTTACAAGCTCTGCATCGCAAAAAAACGAGTCTGACCGCTAACCAACCCAATCGATCAAAAAAATCCATATCCGACCAAAGGGAGAATCGTCAAACAAAAAAGCCGCTGTTCATGCGTGATGTTACACGTCAAGACAGCGGCTTTGTTATGTTGAAGCTTACTCTACCAACCCATACTTCACCTTAATACGATCCATCTTTTCAAGCATCGGCTCTGCTGCGATCATTAGGAAGATGACCGTGCCAAAGCCGTGGACGAGATCCATGGGGAGTCCGGTTACGTAGCACGCGAGAACGGTTTTCCATTTCAGCGTTTCACTTGACATCATGATCGCGGCGGCAGGATTCATGATGCCGCCGTAAATAATGACGGCGGTGAATGCACCGAACACGGCAAGAGATGCTCTCGTACGGCGAAGCCATCCTTTTTTGAACAGCACTCCTGCAAGAAAGCCGATGATGCCCATTGCGAACATCTGCCAAGGTGTCCACGGACCTTGCCCGAAAATCATATTGGAGGTCAGCATCGTCATTGCTCCCACCAAAAATCCAACCTCTCCGCCAAAGCCGACACCTGCAATGATGGTGAGTCACGGTGGTTGGAGCTAAAATGACTCCGTTTGACGGTACAAGCTCTAATTTATCGGGATCAAGGTCGGAGAGATTGTTCAAAATCGCAGAGCATTCAATCGAAAAGGTACAAGTGTATGTTTTTCCCTTGTTGATCTCTTGATTTTCCGGTTCTACGGGCAAGGGCTTACCCTCCGGAACGGGATTGGTCAGATATTTGTCCTGATCTGTCGCACTTCCATCCGAATTTGGACGGTTAGCACCGACACCACTATTCACCTTTGCTTCATCGGGAAGTATCAGACAAGCATCCATATACGTATTTACGGGCATATTCAATATGCTCGTTTTGCTTCCCGTGATGGAAACCGATGAAACGGCGGTACCGTCTTGATACGCACTTGCAGCAAGGGCAGACCACTTTTCATTAAGATGAATCGAAAGAAGCGCGGGAAACCCAAACGCTTCGGTTGCGGCAAAATCGACCTTTACGCCACCGTCAGCCTTTTCCAAGGTGACGAGAAGGTTTATATCCTTTATTTCGTGGAGATCACTGCCGAAAATCGTCCATTCATATTCAAGACCGCCCGATGCGCCCGTAAAGGTGGCAATGGCATTTTCGGATTTAATTTTGTCGAGCAGCGCTTTTTCTACCACACCGTCCTCGGGAATGGCAACGGGCTTTTGCAAATCGACCTTAGCGTAATTGCCTTCACAAGCGCAAAGCGACAGAAGAAGCGAAAATATGATTAAAATTGGGATCAGACGTTTCATTTTCATTCTCCTATCACGATCTTTCCGTTTTTCACGCTCAATGTGTTTGTCGTCATAGCAAGGCTCTCGGTTTCATCCGAGGCGGCAAACACGGCATCCTCTACGATGAGGTCGCAAACGTCGCCCACGCGAACACTTCCGCGCAAACGGAATTTCAGGCGAAGCACGACATTGTTCTCTTCTGCGAGTAAATCCGCACAAAAGGCGTTTTTGCCGCCCGTCATATCAAGATACATCACGTTGATCTTTCCCGATTCGTTGCAAGCGGCGGTATGATAGCTCCACTCGGGAAGCGACTGCCCCGAGGTATTGTCACTTTTAATAAATACGTTTCCTTCTTCCACACCGAGAAATTCAAGGCGCGAGGCATCGAACGCAATGCTCATACTCGCAGCGGGATAGATCGCGTCGCCAAAGGAGGAAATCGTCACGTCCAGCACGAACGTATCCGTGTCGGATATGCTTAATTTTTGCGGTGTTTCCACCGTCAAGGTAGGCACGGCGGCTTGATGCCTGCAGCTTCAAGCGCACGCGGCCACTGTCCGAGAAAGGCTTTGATCGCCACCCCCTCGCGCTCCTCAAAATCCGAACGCTGAGGATATCTGTCGATGCCCTGCGCTTGCAATGCTTCATATTTTTCATTCAGAAGAACCAAACAATCGTCCTTATGATATTTTCGATCCGACATCTAACCTTCGAAATACAAAAAACGCCTTTTACCGTCAAAACGGTAAAAAGCGTAGCTATCTCGTCAAAAATGGGCATGGTAATCCCAACGCTTGACAAAACGGCTACGCTTTTCATATCCAAAAACGTTGTGCGCTGAACGCACGTACCTTCGCTTGTGCTTGGTGAGTATTCCGACTTAAGAATGCCGAAGCATTCAATTACGGTAATGATGGTTGCGACGGAGTTGCACCGAACTTCCCCCTAATCCGCGCGAAGCGGAACCAATCTGCGAAATCCTATTCAATTCTCAAGTATTATATCATAAAATGCTGATTTTGTCAATGGACTGTCACAATTTTGGGACAACACTGCCACAATTTTGGAACAAACCCATGATCATTTTGATTTTCGGCAAAACAAATTCAGCTTTTTTATGATAGCATAGCGTGATTGGATATTCAATACACAAAACGACTTTGTTTTTACATAATTCAACAGCCCAAGAAACAGAAAAATACGAGAAACACCGAAATGTTCTCGTATTTTTCTTCGGCTTCGCAATGCTCGCCGTTCTTAATTCTCAAAGCAATCCTTAAGAACGAAGCATCCGGAAGCTTCTGTATTGTATTTTTTGAATTGCTTAGTTTGCAATACCCGAGTGCTCGATACCTTGTACCAAGAATCTCTGGCAGAAGGCGTACAAGACAACCAACGGGAATATGATCATTAGACCACACGTGTTCTTAATCGCCGATTCGTAAATTGCCTGCCCCTCGAACGAGCTGTCCTGCAAGGATACAGGCACCTCTACAATCTGTGACAGTAGCTTCGTTTCTGACGACGTGATAAACATTTGCGTGTAGAAGGTGTCGGTCCACTGCCAGCAGAACGCGAACAGGAATACCGTAATCATCATCGGCACGGACAGAGGCAGAATGATCTGCATGAAGGTACGGAAGGTACCCGAGCCGTCCATATATGCCGACTCCTCCAACTCGTCGGGAATGCCACGGAAGAACTGACGCAACAAGAAAATGTAAAGTCCGTTCTTGAATGCCAAACCGGTCAACGAAAGCAAAATCATCGGGAAATAGGTTTCGCAAAGGTCGATACCGTTTTCGGATACTGCCATTGCCACCTTCCAACGCGTTGCTCCGCGCGACGTAATGTACTGACCCCACTTGATTTCGTCGGGCAGAACGTCAAGGTTTTCGAAGAAATCAGCAACGCCGGGACCAATATCCTTCACGTTCCAACCAAAGATCTGAATTCCGCCACCCTTGAGCAAGCGTACGATACCCAGAACGTCGAATTCGGAGAATTTGGTGAACATGGAAAGCTGGAGCGTTTGGTGAGGAACCACCATGGTCAGCATAACCAGCATAAAGATAATGTTTCTTCCTCTGAACTTAAACTTTGCAAATCCGTAACCAACCAAGCAACAAATAAAGGTTTGAATGATGGCGGTGGTAAACGAAAGTGTAAAGGTGTTCATGAATGCATCCCAGTAGTCCAAATCGGTGATGATGGCTCGGTAGGTGTCCAGCGTAAAGTGCTTGGGAATCAAGCGTACCGTTACGTCAACAAAATCCTCGGGAGCCATGACCGAACCAACGATCTTGGTAATAAACGGGAACAAAACCACGTAGGAAATACCGATCAGAAGCACCAATCGGAAAATCCAAAGCACTACCTTGGCAACAAAGTGGAAGGAAAGGAATTTCGCCTTTAAACGATCTTTCAGCGGTGTACGGTCAAACTCGACGCGAATTCTGTTCTTCGTTTCGCGCTTGACTCTCGGCTTTTTATCAACATTTTGAGCGTTCATCGTTTTCCCTCCTCTCAATCATTCTTGCGTTGGTAGAATACGAACGCAGACAGCACCGATGCAATAATTGCAACGATCAAAATTACGATCACGAAGTAAATCCATGCCATTGCAGAACTCAAAATGTCATTTTCCTTATATACACCGGAAATAAACGACATAACGGGGTTACTTGCAACGGTGAACGAGTCGATAATGGTATAAACACCGTTTACCAAAATCATCGGGCTGATCATCGGGAAGGTAATCTTCCAGAAGGTTTCCCAAGCGGTTGCACCGTCGATCTTACAAGACTCGTAGATCGCGGGAGAAATCGATTGCAGACCCGCCAGGAAGATCAGCATCTGTACGCCCGAACGGTTTACAATATTGAAGATGTTGTTAACCGCCTGAACGACGTAATTGACAACGCCGGTTCCGACCTTCATGGAACTAAACAGCACCTGGAAGTCCATTGCGGAAACCAAGTCGTTCGATGCACTCTGTCCGCTACCGTCATCAATCGATTCACTCATCGTGTCACTCAAAATGTTCTGCGCCTCAATCGTTTCCATAATACCCGTGGAAAGAACGACGGGAATAAAGAAGATTGCACGGAACAGGCCTCTGCCTGCCGCCTTTTGATTCAGCATAACTGCCATAAACAGCGAGAAAATCAAAATGGCGGGCAGGTCAAATGCCAAGGACTTCAAACCGTTAATCAATACCTCAACGAACGTTTGACCCGACGTCGTGGTATAAGTCAGAATTGCTTCCTTATAGTTTGCCAATCCTACAAAGTTGTACTTGAATTCACCCTTGACGTTTACCATCTCTCCAAAGCTAAGATAGATGGATTCATAAATCATCGGCAGGTAAATTACCAAGAAACCGATCAAAAACGGCAGGATGAAGAACCATCCGGAGCGTGATTTGCGGCGATCCAAGGAGGCAATTTTTCTACTCTTCGGTGCTTTTACCGATTTCATAGTCACATCTTTTGTCATAAGAAACTATACCTCCTTCTCAATCGTGATAAACCACAACGTAACCGCCTCGAGGAATGGTGTACGTAACGCCCTCATATTCAACCACTACAGCGTAGCTGTTGTAGTTCAGAATAAACGACTTATACGCTTCCTTTTCCTGCGTCTTATCGTTGCGATCACCGTAGGTTACGATTACGATCTGCTTGTTATCCGAAACGAAGCGATCGTCAGCGTCACCCGTGTTGTCGTTGGGTCCGTCATTGGTGTCCTCGTCGGTAATATTACCGGCTGCCAGGATATCCTCCTTGGTGAACAAAGCATCCTTACATGCTTCCAAAAGGCTTTCGTTCTCTTCCAAATCATCTGCCTTCACAACTGCCAGTGCCGCGATCACCTTATCAACGACGTATTTTTCATCGCCTTCGGTGATATACATCTGGTTATTCTCAGCTTCCTTAACTGCCTTATCCTCGAAGAGCTTACGTGCCTGTGCGTAGTAGGTTTGGATTGCGGAAATCATATCCTGCTTGGTTTTTTCGGAAAGATCGGACTCGCGAATCAAATCTACCGAATCAGCCACAGACTCCAGAAGAGCCAGACCCTCGTCATACAGCTTCATCTTGAGTGCATTGTTCTCAACAACCGTACTGGAAAGTGCATACAAGTTGTTCAGGTATACTACCAGATCCTTGGTTGCCTGTGCTGCGGGCAATGCCTCAATCTTGTTACCCTTCTTATCGTAGCGGTCACGCATCAGCAGCAACGCATCGTTAACCTCTGCTTCCAATCCGGGCAATTTCTTATCCAGCTGGTTTGCATTTGCAGCGATCAAGCGGTTCAAGTCTTCCATCTCGGTAATTATTTCGGTAATCGAAGCAACGGCATTCTCTGCAGTCTGCCAAGCGTTTGCAATCTTCAGCAAGCGTTCGGTAATCAAAGCCTGCTGTGCAGCGGTTTCCTTATCGGCAGCATCCTTCAGCTGCTCCTTCAGCTCAGCCTCAAGCTCATCCAAATCCAGGATACGAGTACCGGTCAAGAAATCGTGGTCGATAATCACCTTATCCTGAACGTCTTTCAACAGTCCGTTCAATTCCGTATAGTAGGAAATCACGTCTTCCTTCCAAATATCATAACGTACCGAGTAATATTGGCTCAAATCAACAAATTCCTTGAGCTCACTGGTGTTCTGATAAGAAAGGATGAAGTAGAGCGAAGCACCGTTTTCCAATGCGCGAAGCATTGCGTAATCGGTATCACCCTCCTCGTTGAAGGGAGCACCCGCAAACTGTACGTAGCCGTGCAATACGACACCGATAAAGGGTACCGAAACGCTTGCCTTGATGTGACGGCTCGAATCGAGGTCAACGTTGAGAAGATGATCGACGTAGCCCCACGTATAAGCATTTGCGTTTTCGGTCATCAGGCTGTAGCCTGCGTTGCGAATATCGCTGAATGCCTCAACGGTGAACTTCTTACTATCCTCGCGGTTGTAAGGATCGTCCTCATCAAAGTCGGAGTTCAACGCACTACCCAACGAACCGAGCGACATCGACTTCAATTCGTAATCGTCGTAGTTCTTGAGCAGCTTGGTGTAGAACTTGCTGTAACGGGAAGGCGAAATTGCAAGCTGATAGAAGCTTACGTATGCCTGCGAAGTAGAGCTGTACTGACGCTTGGAGGAGTAACGGTTATCAATGGTCTTAACCGCGTCCTTCTTCAGGTTCGTGCTGTCGAACAGCGTATTTCTTTCGACGTATGCAAAGTCGAAATCGGGATACAGACCGATATGCTCACCGTCGATCGTGTTGATTGCATTCGCACGGTCGATGAGTGCGCGGAAGCCCGATGCGCCGCCTACGTTCTTTTCCCACTTCAAGGATGCGGGAACGGTAGCGTTACCCAAGCCGCCGTTTGCAAAGCCGGTCATCTTAAAGTTAATGTTCTTAACGCCCTCTGCGGAAAGCTCCTTATACATCGTCAGAATGTTATCAAAGGTCGTTAAAGGAGTCATAACGTCCATCGGAATGGTAGCAATCTGCTTCTGCGTTTCCACAGCGCCGAACACTTCCATATACAACGGAATGTTTTCCTCCAAATCGGTTTCGGTCAGCTTGGTCAAGGTACCGTTTTCAACCAAATAATCACGGTATGCCTCTGCCATGCCAAACCAAGAGGTTTCATAATACGTGTAATCCTCTTCGTCAACCAAGCTTGCTGCCTTTTCGTCGGTCAGCATCAAGTAAGAGATCGTAATGTTTCCGGTATACTTACGTTCGGAAACGACGGTCCACTTACCGCTGGTAGAAACCGAAAGCGAATCCGCTACGTCGTAGGAGTCCTTCGGCTTCGGGTTGAAGTAGTTACGGATATAGTTATAATCGTTGGTCAAACCGCCGTGACAGGTTTCAATCTTCGCCAGCGATTCACCCTCCTTAATGATGGCAACGTATCCGCGCTGCTGCTTGGAGGTGGAAACACCGCCGGGCAGCATCGCACCGCCGTCATAGGAGTTCACGTATTCCTCGATCTTATCATACTGAACGATCGTGTTGGAAACGGTTTCGGTAACGGTTTCGGATCCGGTTGTGGGCTTTCCGTTGGAGTCCAGCTTGGTTCTGTCATACGAGAAAGTATGCAGAACTTCCTCGGAAACGATACCGTATACGGGATAGCGAACCACCTTTTGGCTCTTTTCGGTAGCCACGTTCAATTCGTGGTACGCATAGTCGGCGCCGTAAATCTGCGCGCTGATGTAGGTCGGGTTACCGATATCAAGCTTATTGAAGTCGAACAACTCACCTGCACCGTCGGGGAAGAAGGTATATCCCTCGTTGTTGCTGTTACCCGCGCCCATGTAAGGCAGGATACTGATGTTGTTCAAGGAATAAGCCGCCATATCGTAACGCAAGCCGTTACAAGGCATCGTAACGTCAACACCCTTATCGGTCAAGGAATACTCCAGTGCCATCTTGAACAGAGGGTACTGTACGATTTCTTCCTCGTATCCGGTTTCTGCGTGGTCGGCATCCATTTGCTCAAAGGTGTATTCATCGCAGAAGTTCTTGATGATATTTTCGCAAGTGTTTACGCTTCTTTCGGAATCATTGAACAGGAACACCCAGATATCCATCTGCTCGCAGATCGGATATTCCTTCAAAAGCTTTTCCTTCTGCTTCTGTCCAGACTTGTTTTCCAAGCTTTCAAACTTGTAGTTTGACATAAACTGGTCGTAGTTAAACTTCGACAGAGTACCGCGATCAACCGCAGCCTCCAAGGGCTTTTGAATGTATTTGGTAAAGCTTTCGTTCGAGATCAATCTCGGAACCAGCTTTCTGGTAACCTCTTGACCGATCGAGTATTCTATACGAACACCGTTTTTGATCTTCAGAACCTTGATCTGGTCACGCATTGCCGCATCCTTAAAGCTGTACAAGGGGTCTCCCTTACCGGTCGTAACGTCCTCATACTGTACGATAATCTGCGACATCAGTTGTTTCTTGACATCCTGAGAGCCCTTCTTGGTGCCTGCGATATCATAGGGGTTGCTGAAGAGGATATCACCCGTGCGGGTGTCCTTGGTTGCAACCTCACCGCTGATTTTATCAACGTAAAGCTCGTAACCGCTACGGCTAAACATCAACTCCATGCTTGCAAGCTTTTCTTCGGGCGTTTTATACACCGTCGTTTTGGTGTAGGTGTTAAAATCCGTTTCTTCAACCGCCTCTGCCGCCGATACACCGACGGAAGTAAATACGGTAAACGCACTCAACAACATAAGAACAGCCAAGAATGTCGAAAGTATTCTATTAAAAATTTTCATGCTTTAACCTCCTTGTCTGTCTTACATTCGGAATTGAATTTCGGTGACGATGTTGGTAACCAGGCTGACCATCTTAGACAGCAGCATACTGAACAGCAACACGATAAAGATGATACAAGCCATTGCCAAAACCGTACCCAGAATCGTGATGAAGTTCTTACCCATCGAATAGTCGTGCGTTACCATCGTACCGAAGAAGATCAAGAGGAATGCCCACACGAATGCAATCGTGCCAAGCATTTCGATCAGAGATGCCTCGTTGTTGGTTACCCAGTTGGAGCAAAGCGTTGCGGGGATGATCAAAAGCGGAAGCGGCAACAAGCTGTACGAAGTCGCAATAAAGATATCCTTGAAGCTACCCTCACCCTCGAACAAGGTAGTCAAACACCAGTTTGCTACGGTGAACAGGAAGAACGGTACCAAAACCGAAATGCACTGTGCCCAAATGGTAGAATACGAGTTGGTGGGATTCATAACGTATCCCTGACCAATGCTCTGATAGAAGAACGTAACTACGGTCATCGCCAGGAAGACGATTGCCGCGCGAACCGAACCTCGATGCTCGTGCTTCAAGTCGTAGAAGCCGTCGAACGGGTGGAAGATGACGTAGAAGCCATACAAAAGCTCCTGCCCGAAGGTCTTTCGTGCGTGTCCGTCGGTTGAAACACGCTTGTTAACCTTTGCGGCAAAGCCCAGGAACTTCAGCACTGCAATGATAATCACCACAATGACTACCATCAACAGAATGAAGTACGAGGACATCCACTCCTTACGAACCTCCTTATAGGAGTTCGACCAGTTACGCGTATCGTATGCGGTTTCGTAGTACTTCAAGGATTCCTCGTACTCACCGCTACGGTAAAGCGCGTTACCGATACCAACGTACGCTGCGTCAAAGTTGGAGTTTCTCTGCAGCACCTTTTCCCAACAGGAAATTGCGTAAGAGTAGTCCAGGGAGTTCTCCGCCGCGATTGCCTGCAAGAGAAGATCTCCGTATCCGGTACGCTGGTAAACCAGCAATGCGCTGGTAGGCGTTTTCTTATCCAAAATCAACATGGTCTCATTTTGGTAAGCAATTGCCTTGATATCACCGATGCTACCCAACAAGCCGCCTCGGTCGCCGAATGCGAACAAGAGGTTTCCGTTGAAGTCATAGGTGTAAATCTTTTGACGCTTAGAGTCGATAATCGACCAAGTCTTTTCGGGTCCAACCGCTACGTCAATGATGGTAGACGGGCCGGTAACCGTCGATTTATCATAGGTGTTAAATGCAACCTCACCTGCAGGGGGCCAGAAACCGTTTCTTCTCATGATTTCGTCACCTGCGGGGTTCAGGAGCTTAACGGGCATGTACTTACCACTCTTGGATTTTCCGCGAACCGCGCTTGCTACCGAGCCCTCGTTAATAGAGGACGTAGTTGCGTAAATAAATCCGTCGGGAGTGATCGTAACGTTGTTAAACTCGGTGGTCAGCTTTTCCTCCTGCATGGACTGCTGCTCCTCGGTACGGAAGCGTCTCCAAATCAAATCCCACGCGGAGATCGTAGGAGCCTGCGCACCAACGAAGCCTACAAAATTTCCGTCACGGTCCATAACGATGATACCCTGATAGGTGGTGGAGGATACAACGTACATTCTGCCGTACTGGTCAATTGCCATTGCCACGGGCGTATACACGTGGTTGGTTTTGAACAGCTGGCTTTCGGGAGCATCTACGATGCGCTTGAAGGTACCTTCCAAATCAAATTCTACCAAGCGGTTCTTTTTGGTATCACAAACCCAAATCGATTCCTCGGTTACGAAAACACCTTGAGGAGCGTACAGCTCGTCGGGGTTACCCTGGCTGTTGATGAACGAGCTGATAGAAAATTCATACTCATAGTAGCGGCTCAAAACCACGATACGGTTGTTTCCGGTATCGGCGATGTAAACCTTTTCATCCGCGCCGGTTACCAAATCGCTGGGGTTTTTCAGCTCCTTGTCAAGACCCATCTGCGTGGAGTCGATCGAAGCGTTGGGAGAGTATGCATCGGGAGAGTACAGAGGCGTACCGCTGATCGAGTAGGTGTAGGTCTGATATGCAGAAGCACCGGACGTTCCTACGCACAGCATGGATGCAAGCATTGTCAAGGACAATATCACTAATAATATGGAAGTTATTTTTTTCATACTGTCCTCCTTAATCCTTCATACCACTCGAACCCATCGTTTCAATGATGTTCGACTGGGTGATAACGAATACGAGAATCGGCACTGCCATCATCAACACGGTCGAGGCAGCAGATGCACCCTGACGCTTGATACCGCCCGCGGTGATCTGTCCGATTGCGTAGTTGAAGGACTTGAGCTGCTCGGAATAAATGTAAATGGAAGAGCCTGCGTTCCAAAGGCTTTGGAACGAGTAAATGATCAGGGTCAGCCAAGCGGGCTTAACCATCGGCATTGCGATCGTCCAGTAGGTACGAATCTCACTCGCACCGTCAAGACGCGCACTTTCCAATACGGTATCGGGAACCGAGCTGTCCATAAATTGCTTCATCAGGTACAATCCCAAGGTGTAACCCCACGCAGGAATAATGATTGCCCAATAGGTATCAACCATCTTGAACGCACTCATCAGAATAAAGCTGGTGATTGCGGTAACCGTGGAGTGGAACATCAACGAGGTTTGAATGGTTTTAAACACGAACTTACCGCCGGGGAACTTGATCTTTGCCAATGCGTAAGCACACATGGAAGCAATAAACAAGTGACCGAAAGTACCGCCCACAGAGGTGAACAGCGTGTTAAAGATGTAACGGGAAAAGGGAACCCAGGAGTCGTTCATCAACGTAAACAGATCCTTGAAGTTACCGAGCGTGGGGTTCATAACCACGAATTTCGGGGGGTACATCCACAACTCATCCAAGGGCTTGAGTGACTGCATCACAACGTAAACCATCGGCAGGAACATAAAGATACCGAGGAGAGTCAAGATAAACGTAATACCCGCGTCACCGCCCACCGAACGGGACAGGACGACTCTGTGCTTTCTTGTTCTTAATTTTGCCATATTACGAACCTACCTTTGAGATGGCTTTCTTTACGACCATGTTTGCGCCTACCATGATCAGGAACAGCACAACCGCGATCGCGGAAGAATAACCGATTTCATAACGCTGACCACCGTAGTCCTCCAAATGGTGCATGATCGTATGCGCCGAATAGTCAACCGACGGGAAGCCGGCAAGTGCGGTAACAACGCCGCCGAAGCCGAACGAACTGGTGATTGCCATGATTGCACCGAACATCAGCTGAGGCTTCATGCTGGGCAACGTGATGTACCAAAGCTCCTGCCAACGGTTCTTAACACCGTCAACGGCTCCTGCCTCGTAAAGCGAACGGTCAACGCCCTGCAAACCTGCGATAAAGGACAGGAACGAAGTACCGAGCGACGTCCACAAAGCAACCACGATACAAAGCGGCATAACGTAGTCGGCATCCTGGAAGAACGCGATAGGCGTCGTAATCATACCGGTTTCCAACAAAATGGAGTTGATCCATCCGTAGGAGTCCGATGCGAACAAGGTACCCCAGATCAGGTATACCTGTCCGGCAATGGAGGGTGCGTAGAAGACCAAGGTTACAAGCGAACGAATCTTCGGGGAAAGCTCGTTGATAAACCAAGCAATCAAGAAGGACATCAAGTAGGATACGGGACCTACGATGACCGCGAAGATCAAGGTGTTTTTACAAGCGATCAAGAAAACGTCGTCTGCAAAGAACAGATTGATGTAGTTTTCCAATCCGACAAAATTCGGCCATTGGAGCATATTAAAGTCTGTAAAGCTGATAACCGCAGAAAGGAACACGGGAACGATCGTGAACAAGGTAAAGATGATAACGTAAGGCGCGATCATCAGATACGCAACCCAGTTGCGGCGCATCTCCTTGCGGATCCATTGAGCGTATGTAATATCTTTTCTGGCAACAGCTTTTGCTTCTGCTGTTTTTCGTGACATTTGCTCTATCTCCTTATATAGATTTCATGAAGCGGATGCTCCGTCGTCAATAAGACGCCAGTGCATCGGCCGCGTTTCTCAGACATTCACCGATAAAGTATACCAACTCCTGCTCGTTCAAGCTTCCGATCGTATAACCGCCGTGCTTGGGCTCTGCAGTTTGCTTTCCTACGTTTACATAATAGGAAGGAACCTCAACAACCTTACCGCTGACCTTAGTGATCTTTTTGGTTTGTCCGTTCCATTCGTCAGCAAGAATCTCTTCGAACATTCCGGCTGCTTCATCAAGCTGAGCAATCTTCTGGTTTGCAACCGCGTATTTGGTTGCTTCGATTGCAGCCGCATATTTGGGATCACTGTACTTGTCGGTCAGCTTTTCGATCGCATTCATTGCCTGATTCATACGCTTCGAAGCAAGAGTCTGACCGATCTCAAGCGTTTCAAGCTGGAACTCTTGACGCTTACGGGTAATCTCTTTGTTGATAGTGTTGATATAGCTCAAAATCTCGGTACTGGGATCCGCATCATCGTTGTAAGCCGCGAGGAATGCGAAGTTGGTGTGACGGTCGAGATAGTAGCTACCGGGGTAGTTGGGAATTGCCGCGAGGTTTTCAAATTGCTTTGCAACCTCCTCGTATTCGGAAACGGTCCAAGGCAAGCTGGACAGAGCCAAGCGGTTTGCGGTAGGCTGCTTTGCCGAGTCACCGATAATCGCAACCATTTCGTTTGCGTACTCGATCTGACACTCAGCACCGGTGTACCACTTCATGAATTCCCATGCAGACTCGGTATCCTTGATGCCCTTAATCATAACGACCGCGGCAATGGTAGAGTCGGCGGTGTTATTGATGCTACCGTCCTCCTGAACCGTACCGGGAACGGGAACGAATGTCCACTTACCCTCGATCTCGGTTGCAAATACCTTCAACTGGTTGTACAAGCCGGTGTAATCGGCAAGGATGATGGGCATCTCACCGGTTCTGAAACGGTTTGCTGCGTTGTAGGAGTAGGGGAAGGAGTACTGCGTAAACATGTTACACATCTTTTCGAAGGCTGCAAGACCCTTTACCGAGTCAAGGTTGATTCTCATACCGTCGTCGGCATAGAGGTCACCGTTGGACTGATACAGGAAGATCTTGTAGTTGGTGTTCACACCGATCTCCATGTTGTTGGTTTCCAGGATCGACTGTGCCGTGTAAAGATCCTCCCACGTTTTGGGAATCTCAAGACCCAGCTCATCCAAAACGTCCAAGCGGACGAACATCATCTGGAAGGTTTGCGTTTCGGGCAAGCCGTAGGTGTGAACGTCGCCGTCGGCATCGGCGATCTCAAGCTGGATCATCGATGCGTGTGTAAACGACGCATCCACAAGTTCTCGGAACCCTGACATTTCTTCCACATTATTTAAAGCACCGCGTATCGCGTAGTTAATAACCGTGGAGTCGCCCAGTCCCAAATAGACGTCAGGCCCCATTCCCGCCAAAATCGAAGGCAACAAGGTACTGCCGTTTACCAGCTTCAGGTTTACGGAAATCTTGGAAGCAGGAGTAAATTTATTGGTAGAAAGGTTACGGATAACCTGAGATTGGTCACGACCGTAAGCCAGCCATACGTCGATCAGCTTACCGCTTTCGTTGTCCTCCAAAGCACCCATGCTGTTATAGTCACGGAAGAAGCTTTGAATGAAGCTCTTGCACTCGTGGATAAAGGTGCGGAAGAAGTTTGCCGCGCCCTTGGGTGCCTTTGCTTCGGGAGGCTGAATCATCATGTAGTCGATCTGCAACGGCTGCGTCTTCGCATCGGACAAGAACGTACCGAGGTTACCGACGTAGCTCTTGAAGTTATCCAGGTTTTTCGTGATCTTGTCCTCGTGGTATGCCATCTTACGAAGCATATCGGTGAGTCGGTCACAAGTACCGGAGTAGGAGGACGAAACGCCTGCGGATTCACGCAAGAACTTGGAAACCTCCTCCAGCTCTCCCGCCTGCTCGATCATGGTAACCAGCGTTTCGGGCATCAGCTGAGAGAAGTTATAGGTAGTATAAGCGTCGGGCGAGGGACCCGTCAGCTTGATGATGCTCAGGTAAGCCTGGTTCAGCTTGGTCAGAATGCTCTCGATCTGCAGAACCTTTTCGCTCATCGATCCCAACGTAACCTCAAAGCGAATCGTATATTCAACGCCCGCCTCAAAGTACATTTGATAAGTATCATCCTTACCGTCCATGTCAACGTCATAGCCGGCAGTCAGGTTGGTTACCTTCCATTTGGTACCGTAGTTGTAACGAAGCTCTGCCGCCTCGGCAAACGGAACGCCGTCGTAGTAGCCCGCGGTGTTGCCGTGAACCGCCTTATAAGCATCTGCGCTCTCGTACTCGTCCAAATAAACCTGCATGGAACGGCAGACGTACATACCGTCAAGGTAGCTCTGCTTGTAGCGCGTGTAGATCTCGTACATACCCGAGCTTTCCACCTTGAAGCGGTACTGTACCCACTGACCTGCGGTAGACCACTTTTCGGTACCGATGGTGTTCAGCACCACGCGAGTGGTATCACTCGGAGAGGTCAGAGGAGAAGTACGGTCCTCAACGGGATATACGCCGTTGGAGGAGGTGTTCGCCGTGTTCTCAGCCTCAAGTCTGATGGTGTCCTTACCGTTCGGCAGGGTACCGAGCTGATTCTTCAGTGACGCTACGTATTCATTATAAGAGCTCGTTTCCTCGTAAGGCAACAGCACGATGGATGCCAGCGCAACCGCTTCGTTAACGCCCTCCAGGGAAAGCGTCAGCTTGCCGTCGATGGGCTTGATTACGAATCCGAAGTTATTGGAGAAGTAACCGCCGCTATCCTTGATCGTATAGGAGGTCCAGCGAGGCGTTTGCACCGCAGTGGGGCGAAGCTCGTTGTTTTCCGCATCGTTCACGAAGAAGCGCAAGCCGTACTTCTTGGCAAACTCGTAATTTGCCTGCGTCACGACGTTCGGCTTGGTTACCGTAATCGTTTTGCCGTCCTCGGAAGCCACGCAGTTCAAGCCTGCCGCAATACCCTCTGCCAGGATCTCATCAAGCTTATCTTTCTTTCCAAGCTTGTAGGTATCGGTCAAAGGAGAGGTACCGTCCGTATCGAACGAGGACCAGATCTTTGCCAGCTTCAGCGAGCGCGCCTCGGAGAAAGGAACCTCACCGTTGATGTAGAACTCACGCTCGATGGCGGCGGACTTACCCTTTACGGGGTAGTAAACAAGCTGAATGTTGTACAGTCCGGCAGTCTTAATCTCCATCGCGTCCAGATCAAAGGTCCATTCTACCGTACCCGTGCTGGGCGTGTAAAGTGCACGTCTGCCGTATTCCTCCGTCACGTAGACCAGATCGCTCTTGGCAAGCTTTTCGGCTTCCATAGCTTTTTCCATAGAGGTGTATACGACCTGATCCTCACCCTTACCGACGGTCATCGTCCATTCATCACCGTCGATGGTGATCGTTCTTCCCTTGGTATCGGTAAAGACCAGCTTACTCGTAGCGTCAAATACGACTTTCTCAGTGTTCGCGTCCTTGTAATTCGCAAAATACTGCGAATTCTCCTCGACGTATCCCTGATAAGAGATCGTATTCAACTCATCTGCATAGTCCGCGATCGACTTGTCCGTGACGCCGTCGCCCTTGACGACCGTTGCCGCCCCGGCAGTAACCGTAGCTCCGCCGAACAGCATCATAACCGTCAGGATCATGCACATGAGTCTTGTGAACAGTTGTTTTCTCATTTGCGTTTCCTCCTGCAAATTGAAATCGGGGAATCCCCGTTGATTTGCACGCGCGCCTGCGAGCATACAAGCGAGCGTGTAAAGGGCAATGCAGCAAAGCAGACGACCAACCGAGAGCGAAATCCCGACCGGCAAGCCGCCAACCACATCAAGCCGCCTTTTACAAGGCAGACTTCTCCCCCTATTTTGATAATATCATGATACCACAAAAATCGAACGCTGTCAAGTAAAAACTTTGCTTGCGTATATCCGTTTCAGCATCCCAAAGCGCAAAAATTCATTTATTCGAAATATTTTAGTTTCAAAAAGTTTACATCTACGTTTGTTTTCAAAATGTTCACTTTTTTCAAAAATCGGAATGGTAAATAATTTTTACCCGTTTTTGCCCCGTATTGCCGACTTTGGGCATATTTTTGTTTATTTTTTCAAGTGATTCTCAGATTTTATTTTCCAAAAATCGGATGTGTAAATTTAATTTACCTATTTTTCAGCTTCCCGCGCTATCTGTTTTGTCAAAAGAAGTCTTTTGGTTTTGTTGCACTTGCACAAATTATGAACGATTTTTTCTACACGTCAAAGCGTCGGTAAAAAAAGCCGTTCCCCAACAAAATCGCATCAGACTGTAGAGAAAAGGTGTATTTAACAGTACATTGTACAAAGAACAATCCCTCAGTCACCTGCGATGACAGAGCTCCCTTTACACAAAGGAGTCTAAAAGAGGTTCTTTGCGCTAAAACAACTGTATTTCCGAGGCGACTGATTTTTGAAAGCCTCCCCTGTGTAAGTGGGAGAAAATTTACAAGCAAATTGGCACGGCTTGCCGTGTCGGAGAGGTTGTTTTGTTATTTTGATCATTATACTTGCTTTGGTCTACACTCTCGTATTTTGGTCATCCGGGAAGCCGCAAGGCAACAAGCAAAAAGCAAGATCGGCAGGCGGCTCACACAAGGCAAGCCGCTTGCCGATCTCCCGATTTCGGTGCATGGGTTTCAACCGTGACCACGCCTTTCAAAGGACGGTCCGCACCGTAAAATTACTTCAAAAACCCGTTGATGATCTGCTCCTCGGCTTCCTTTTCGGTAAGCCCCAGCGTCATCAACTTAATCAACTGCTCGCCCGCAATTTTTCCAATCGCAGCCTCGTGGATCAAGCCCGCCTCAACGTGATTTGCCTCGATTTTCGGAATTGCCGATACCTGCGCGTCGTCCATAATGATCGCGTCACACTCGGTATGTCCCGAGCAGCGGTTATTTCCGCGCACGTTCGAAAGAAACACCTGTCGGCTGTTATCTCTCGCCACCGAACGCGATACCACGTGTGCGCCACAGCCCTCGCCGTCAAGATCCACCTCAAAATCGGTATGCGCCAGCTGTTCTCCGTGCGTCATGATTTTCTCGCGAACGACAAGCGTCGCACCCGCCGCCAATTTTGCGGTCGTCTTGCGTTTGGTGGAATCCACGCCCTTGATCTGCACGGTTTCCATTTCGACGTAGCTGTTTTCGTCCTGAACCACCACCGTGGTGGGATTCATCACGTTCTTACCGTTTCCGTCACCCTCGCCGTAGTGCTTTTCGATATACTTCACCTTGGCATTCTTACCAACGAAGAAGGAATGAATTCCGCTATGCTCGCTCTCACCGCCGCCGCTGTTGTGAATACCGCATCCGGCAACGATGGTGACGTCCGCGCCGTCGCCGATGTGAAAATCGTTATAAACCAGCTCCTTGATGCCGGTTTGCGACAGAATCACGGGAATATGCAAGCTTTCGTTTTTCGTTCCCGGCTTGATATAAATATCGATACCCGGTTGATCGGTTTTCTTCTCGATGGTGATGTTTTCGGAATTGTTTTTTCCGTGCAAGGCACCGTTTACGCGCAAGGAATACGCCCCTTGAGGAACCTCGTGAAGATCGGCAACCTGCTCCAACAAACGCTTTTGAATCGCATCCATTACGCCTTCACCTCCTTGGTAAACCGACATCCCGCCTGCACGTTCAACAGCTCGGGCAAAATGTCGTTTTTCGAACCGTACGCTGCGATTTCACCACCCGAGATCACGATAATCTTGTCGGCAATATCCAGAATACGCTCCTGATGCGAAATAATCAGAATCGTTCCGCGCGTACGCTCGTACATGCTGCGGAAGACCTGAATCAGATTGTTAAAGCTCCACAGGTCAATTCCCGCCTCGGGCTCGTCGAACACCGAAAGCTTGGTGCCGCGAGCGTTGATCATGGCAATCTCAATCCGCTTCAATTCTCCGCCCGACAAGGAGCCGTCCATCTCGCGGTTGATATAATTTTTGGCGCAAAGTCCGACCTCGGACAGATACGCGCACGCCTCGGACACCGATATCTTTTTGCCCGATGCAATCGAAATCAGGTCCTTGACCGTAATTCCCTTAAAGCGCACGGGTTGTTGGAATGCAAAGCTGACACCGCGCTTGGCACGCTCGGTAATCGAAAGGCCCGTGATGTCCTCCCCATCCAAAAGAATCTGCCCCGCACGCGGGGTATAAATGCCCGCAATCAGCTTTGCAAGCGTTGATTTTCCGCTTCCGTTCGGACCCGTAACCGCCACAAAACGATCGTCGATTTGCAAGCTGACGTTCCGAAGAATTTCCTTGCCGTCATCCGTTTGATAGGATACGTTTCTCAGTTCTAACATCTCTTCGTCTATCCTTTATCTTTACACAGTTACTTACTTTGGACTATTATTTTACATCTTTTTCTATTTAAAAGCAAGAGATTTTCGAACAATTATAATGTGAAATTTTTGTGAATGTACATTCTCAACAAAAACCACTCGCAATCGTCTATTAAATCCATTCATTCTATGCAAATATTAGAATAAGAATTAGAATCATTTTAGTTTTTCGCGGTAAAAAAGAGCAGAAAACCGCTTCCCTGCTCTTTTTTTCGCTATCAAACCAATCAAATATCACGAATCCGCGCATCGATCATACGAAGCAACGTGTCCTCGTCGATCACGCGCACGCCCAAGGATTGCGCCCGTGTCAGCTTGGAGCCCGCCGCCTCGCCGGCTACCACGTAGGAGGTTTTTGAGGATACCGAGCCCGATACCTTGCCTCCTGCCGCCTTGATCCGAGCCGCCGCCTCGTCGCGCGTGAGCGTCGGAAGCGTTCCCGTCAGCACAAAGGTCAAGCCCGAAAACAGATCGTCCGCAGGCTTTGCCACCGAGCTCGTCAGCACACCAACCTCCCGAAGACGGTCGCACAGCTCACGGTTTGAGGCATGTGAGAAGAAGTTCACCACGCAGTCTGCGGTAATTTGCCCGAAATCGGGAATCTCGCAAAGCTCCCGAACCGTTGCGTTCTGCAATGCCTCCAGCGTACCGTAACGCGCCGCAAGAGCCGCCCCTGCGACCTCTCCTACGTTGCGAATGCCCAGTGCATAGACCAGCCGTTCCAGTCCCGCGCTCTTGGATCGCTCCACCGCATCAAGCAGATTCTGCGCCGATTTTTCGCCCATGCGCTCCAATTCGGCAATTTCGGCAAGTGAAAGACGGTACAGATCGGCAACGTCGGAGATCAAATGATTCTTCAAAAGCGCGTCCACGATCTGCGGACCGAGTCCGTCAATGTTCATTGCGTTTTTCGAGGCAAAATGCTCGATGCTGCGCGCAAGCTGTGCGGGGCATCGACCGTTGGTACAGCGCGTAGCCGCCCCCTCGTCGGCATCGTAAAAAACAGGCTCACCGCAGGACGGACAATGCGTCGGCATCGAAAAGGCACGCACGTTCGCACCGCGCAGCTCGGGATGCGATTTTACCACCTCGGGAATGATGTCCCCCGCCTTTTGCACGGTGACGATATCCCCGATGTGAATATCACGCTCACGGATAAAGTCCAGATTGTGCAAGGTCGCGCGCGTGACCGTCGTTCCCGCCAAGCGAACCGGAGAAAGCACCGCCGTGGGGGTCAGAACACCGGTTCTTCCCACAGCTACCGTCACGTCCTCCAGCCGCGTTTGCTTCTGCTCGGGCGGGAATTTGTATGCCGCCGCCCATTTCGGCGTGTTGGTTCCCTCTCCCAAACGACGGCGCGTCGAAAGATCGTCGATTTTCACCACCACACCGTCGATATCGTAAGCCAGCGAATCGCGCAATTCTCCCAGACGCTCGACGTGTGCAACGATCGCGTCATATCCCACCGCCACCGTCCGTTGCTCGGTTACGGGGAATCCCAACGAGGCTAAGCGATCTAAGGCTTCGGTATGCGACGTCGGCTCGCGCCCGTCGGCATAAAGCGACCCCTCCTGCAAATTGAAAACGAACAGCGAAAGCGAACGCTCAGCCGCGATCCTCGGATCAAGCTGACGAAGCGAGCCTGCCGCCGCATTGCGCGGATTGGCAAGCAATGCCTGACCCTCTGCCTCACGCTTGCGATTCAGACGCTCAAATACCGCGCGCGGCATATAGACCTCACCGCGAACGGTCAGCGTCAGCGGCTCGGGCAATTGCATCGGGATCGCGAAAATGGTACGCAGATTTTGGGTCACGTCCTCGCCCACCGTGCCGTCACCGCGCGTGGCACCCTGCACGAATACACCGTTTTCATACCGCAAGGACACCGAAAGCCCGTCGATCTTCGGCTCTACCGACCACGCCGCATCGGGAATCGTTGCCTCCACGCGCTCTACAAATTCACGAAGCTCTTCAAAAGAAAACACATCCGATAAAGAATTCATCTGCACCGTATGCGTCACCTTATCAAATTTATCAAGCGGCTTGCCTCCCACGCGCTGCGTCGGCGAGGAGGGATCAAAACACTCGGGGTGCTCCGCCTCCAGGCAGAGAAGCTCGGCATACATCCGGTCGTATTCGTAGTCCGAGATCTCGGGATCGTCGTCCACGTAATACCGCTTTGCATGATACAAAAGCTTTTGGCGCAAGCGCCCGATCTGTTCGGAAATTTCGCTCATTTCGGCATCCTCTTTTCCCACGCATCCCAAAAGGGTCTTTTGCGTGCGCACTCTCCTTTTATTATACCAACTTTTCGCCTATCTGTCAATGACTTTTTAAAAAAATCACAAAAGATTTTTGGCAAATGTTACAAAAATATTTCGATTTTGAAAAAACTTTTGTTTCTTCTTTACAACAGCAAAAAGATATGCTATACTGATATTGCAAGGAGAGAAACACTTCCTTGCAAAACCCGAGAAAGGAAGGATCCGATATGAAGATTACCGTTGTAGGAAGACAAATGAATGTGTACGAGGAGATGAAGCTCCTGATCGACAAAAAGCTTGCTAAATTTGACAAATTCTTTGCCGGTGAGGGCGATGCAACCGTCACGCTCTCCTGTAAGCATAATCAAAAATTCATTGAGTTAACCATTTCGGCATCGGGAACCCTTTTCCGCAGTGAGGTTGGAGCCGACAGCTTCCGGAACGCCTTGGACGATGCCGTAACCAATATTGAGCGTCAGATCCGCAAAAACAAGACCCGTCTTGCCAAAAAACTGCGCGAGGGTGCATTCATCCCGCCTGCTCCCGACGTGTTTGACGACACCCCCGACGAGGAAGAAACCATCTTGCGCACCAAGACCTACTCCACCAAGCCCATGTCGCCCGAGGAGGCGATTTTGCAGATGAATCTGTTGGGGCATCAATTCTTTGTATTTGTTGACGACCAGACCGGCGCGACCTCTGTGGTATACGCACGGCGCGACGGTGCATACGGTTTGATCGTTCCCGAGGGAGAATAAACCATGCGTAACCATGCGGAGAGTGATCCGCCATACGAAAATCAGGGCAACGGTGCAAGCCGTTGCCCTTTCCGGTTTGGAACGCATATTCTGCACGCTTTACAAAAAATCGGGGCGTTGGGGTTGACAAAGCACAAGGGAAAGACTATAATAAGGGTTGGGTTCAGATCCCATTATATACGTACCGAAAAGGAGAAAGACATGAAAAAAAGATTTTGGATGCTTCTGCTCTGTTTGCTCATTTGCGCAACTGTGGTGGGATGCAGCAAGGAGACAACAAACGACGATGACGGTGTTGTGACGGATGATCAGTCGAATAAAGCTCATTCCCATGCCTACGGCATCGACGACAAATGCGAAATTTGCGGTGAATCTTATCCCGATTTTGGATTGGAGTTTGAAATACAGAGTGATATGACATACAAAGTAGAATGTTATATCGGTACATCAGAAAAGGTCAATATTCCCGTCAAATATAAGGGTTTTCCGGTTACAAGCATCGGCTTTGGTGCGTTTTTCGAATGCAGTAATCTTACAAGCATCACGATCCCCGAGAGTGTCATAAGCATCAGTAATTCTGCATTTATGGATTGCAGCAGCTTGACAAGCATCACGATTCCAAACAGTGTCACAAGCATCGGTGATTTTGCGTTCGATGGTTGCAGCAGTCTGACAAGCATCACGATTGGAAACAAAGTCACAAGCATCGGTGATAGTGCGTTCGATGGTTGCAGCAGCTTGACAAGCATCACGATTCCAAACAGTGTGACAAACATTGGCAATGATGCGTTCTCCGGTTGTACGAAGCTGATACAAACCGAAAACGGTGTATCCTATGTGGATAAATGGGTGATCGATTGTGATGAATCGGTCACAACCGTAACCTTGCGAGACGATACGGTTGGCATCGGTGATGATGCGTTTGAATCTTGCAGTAGCCTGACAAGCATCACGATTCCAAACAGTGTCACAAGCATCGGTGATGATGCGTTTGAATCTTGCAGTAGCCTGACAAGCATCACGATTCCAAACAGTGTCACAAGCATCGGTGATGATGCATTTTTCCTTTGCAGAAGTCTGACGAGCATCACGATTCCGGACAGTGTTACAAGCATCGGTGATAGTGCGTTTTACGAATGCAGTAGTCTTACAAGCATCACGATTCCAAACAGTGTTACAAGCATCGGTGATAGTGCGTTCTTCCAGTGCAGTGGCCTGACAAGCATCACGATTCCAAACAGTGTCACAAGCATCGGTGATGATGCATTTTGCCTTTGCAGAAGTCTGACGAGCATCACGATTCCGGACAGTGTTACAAGCATCGGTGATGATGCATTCTCATTTTGCAATAGTCTGACAAGCATCACAATCCCCGGCAGCGTTACAAGCATCGGTGATGATGCGTTCAGCATGTGCATTAGCCTTACAAGCATCACGATTCCAAACAGTATCACAAGCATCAGCAGCGGAGCGTTCTCCGGTTGCGAGAACCTTACAAGCATCATGATTCCCAACGGTGTCACGAGCATCGGTGATGATGCATTCTCATTTTGCAATAGTCTGACAAGCATCACAATCCCCGGCAGCGTTACAAGCATCGGTTATGCTGCATTTTCCGGTTGCACAAGCCTGACAAACATCACGATCCCAAACAGCGTCACAAGCATCAATGAGTATGCATTTTCTGATTGCACAAGCCTTACAAGCATCACGATTCCCAATGGCGTCACAAGCATCGGCTATAGTGCGTTTTCCGGTTGCACAAGCCTTACAAGCATCACGATTCCCAATAGCGTCACAAGCATCGATAGTCAGGCGTTCTACGGGTGCAGTAGCCTTACAAGCATCAGGATTCCCAATGATGTCACGAGCATCGGTAGTCAGGCGTTCGGTGACTGCAGTAGCCTAACAAGCATCACCTTCCAAGGCACGGTTGCCGAGTGGAATGCAATTACCCAAGGAAACTATTGGGACTCAAACGTCCCCGCAACCAACGTTGTCTGCTCCAACGGCAATGTATCTTTGGAAAATTAAACATACATCCCCCGCAAACGCTTCGCGTTTGCAAAGCCCCGAGAGGGCGAGCCGTGTTCAGCGGCTCGCCCTCTGTGGTATACGCACGGCGTGACGGTGCATACGATTTGATCGTTCCAGAAGGAGAATAAACCATGCATACCAATGCGGAGAGTGATCCGCAAAAATAGACCACGTGCAGCGGTGAAAGCCGCTGCACGTCTTTTTTTACGTTCGATATTCCGCGGGATAAATGATAGGAAAGGATTGACAAACCGCCAAAGGCGGAGTATAATAAGGTTGATTTTCTATCAAACAAGGAGATTGAACATGAAAAAGCTCTTGTTGGCAGTGTTATCCTGCCTGCTCGTTTGCACGCTTGTAGTTGGCTGTGCGGAGCAGGACAAAATCCATAACGAAACGACAGCGGAGGTGACGACCGATGCCCCCGCAAGCTCGGATGCGCCGGAAAGTTCCGAGGAGGAACCCGAAACTTCCGAAGAGCCCGAAACTTCCGTTGAGGAGCCTGGAACTTCTGCAGAACCTGAAACTTCTGTAGAGCCCGAAACTTCCGAGGAAGAACCCGAAACTTCCGTTGAGGAGCCTGGAACTTCTGCAGAACCTGAAACTTCTGTAGAGCCCGAAACTTCCGAGGAACCCGAGTCTTCCGTAAAGGAACCCGAGTCTTCCGTTGAGGAGCCTGAAACTTCTGCAGAACCCGAAACTTCCGTTGAGGAGCCTGGAACTTCTGCAGAACCTGAAACTTCTGTAGAGCCCGAAACTTCCGAGGAACCCGAGTCTTCCGTAAAGGAACCCGAGTCTTCCGTTGAGGAGCCTGGAACTTCTGCAGAACCTGAAACTTCTGTAGAGCCCGAAACTTCCGAAAAGCCCGAAACTTCTGCAGAACCTGAAACCTCCGAGGAGCCCGAGTCTTCCGTAGAGGAACCCGAGTCTTCCGTTGAGGAGCCTGAAACTTCTGCGGAACCCGAAACTTCCGAGGAAGAACCCGAAACTTCCGTTGAGGAGCCTGAAACTTCTGCAGAACCTGAAACTTCTGTAGAGCCCGAAACTTCCGAGGAACCCGAGTCTTCCGTAAAGGAACCCGAGTCTACCGTTGAGGAGCCCGAAACTTCCGCAGAACCTGAAACCTCCGAGGAGCCTGGAACTTCTGCAGAACCTGAAACTTCTGTAGAGCCCGAAACTTCCGAGGAACCCGAGTCTTCCGTAGAGGAACCCGAGTCTTCCGTTGAGGAGCCTGAAACTTCTGCGGAATCCGAAACTTCCGAGGAAGAACCCGAAACCTCCGAAGAGCCCGAGTCTTCTGTTGAAGAGCCCGAGTCTTCCGTAGAAGAGTCTGAAACTTCCGAAGAACCCGAGTCTTCCGTAGAAGAACCCGAAACCTCCGAAGAACCCGAAACTTCCGAAAAGCCCGAGTCTTCCGACGAGGAACCCGAAGAAACCGAGCCTCCTCACGAGCATGGATACGGCGATTGGTGCATCACAAGCGCGGCAAACTGTATGGAAACCGGCTTGAAAACGCGTTCCTGTTCCTGCGGCGACGTAGAAACCGAAATCATTCCCGTCGACCCCGACGCGCATAGCTTTTCTGCCGATTGGACAACCACCGACACCGAGCACTGGCACGTTTGTACCAACAAGGGTTGTACCGTCAAGGATAGCCACAGCGGTCACGATTGGGGCGAGTGGGCGGTCACGCTGGAGCCCACCTGCCAAACCGCGGGTAGCAGATACCACGTTTGCGGAACCTGCACGCACACCGTAACCGAGGTCATGCCCGTTGACCCCGACGCGCATAGCTTTTCTGCCGATTGGACAACCACCGACACCGAGCATTGGCACGTTTGTACCAACAGGGGCTGTGCCGCCAAGGACAACCACAGCGGTCACGATTGGGGCGAGTGGACGGTCACGCTGGAGCCCACTTGCCAAACCACGGGTAGCAGATACCATGTCTGCGGAACCTGCACGCACACCGTAACCGAGGTCATTCCCGTCGACCCCGACGCGCACAGCTTTTCCGCCGATTGGACAACCACCGACACCGAGCATTGGCACGTTTGTACCAACAAGGGTTGTACCGTCAAGGATAGCCACAGCGGTCACGATTGGGGCGAGTGGACGGTCACACTGGAGCCCACCTGCCAAACCGCGGGTAGCAGATACCATGTCTGCGGAACCTGCACGCACACCGTAACCGAGATCATGCCCGTTGACCCCGACGCGCACAGCTTTTCCGACGATTGGTCGATCACCGACACCGAGCATTGGCACAAGGCTACTTGCGGACACACGTCCGAGAGTTCCGACAAGGCAGAGCATACTTTCGGCGGGGACCTGATCTGCGACGTTTGCAAATTTGAAAAGGAAGAAGATAAACTCATCTTCAAAACCTTGGAGGTAACCGGCACGGACGTTTACGGCAAGGTGTCCAACACCACGACCACGTTTTCGTTTATCAATGAGATTTCGGTCAGCGGCAAGGCGACCTATAAGGTTTATCTTGACGTACTCGGAACACAAGAGGTCATCACCAAGACTGTTCCGTTGGTAATTGGTGACAATATTTTCTACGTGTTGGAGCAGATTGACGACGATATTCAACTTTACACTGTCACCATCCGCCGCAAGCCCATGTATACCGTTACCTTTGATACAAAGGGAGGTACCACCGTGGCACCTCAAGCGGTGGAGGAAGATGCGCTTGTCAGCACTCCCGAAACCACTAAAACAGGTCACACGGTAAGCTGGGACTATGATCTCTCCATGCCCATCACGCAGGATACCGTAATCACCGCAAGCTGGACGGCAAACACCTATACGATCATCTACATCGTCAATGGCGGCTATTTGGAAAACAACACGCAAGCTGTCACTTACGGTACGGACTACACCCTTTACACGCCGATGCGTACCGGATATACCTTTACGGGGTGGTATGACAATGAAACACGCTGTCAGGACGGAAAATGGGCCCTCCCCCATGGTATCACACTCACGGCGACGTGGGAAATTATCACCTACGATATTTCCTACGAGTTGAATGGTGGTGTTGCCGAAAATACCGATACTTATACAGTTAAGAACGAGATTACTTTGACCGCCCCCACACGCACGGGCTACACCTTTGCGGGCTGGACGTTTGAGGGTCAAGATGAACCTATCCTCTCCGTCACGATTGCAAAGGGCACGATTGGGGATAAGTCCTATGTCGCAAATTGGACTCCCAACACCTACACCATCACCTATGATGTAAACGGCGGTGACGCATTGGAATGCAACCCTCAAACCGTCACCTACGACGAAGCGTACACCCTTTCCGTTCCTACTTGCACGGGCTATACTTTCGCAGGCTGGTACAACGGCGAAACACCGTTTGAAGACGGCACTTGGACGCTGACCGACGGTATCACGTTGACCGCCGAATGGAAAATTATCACCTACGACATTTCCTACGATCTGGACGGTGGCAAAGCTGAAAATGCTGTCACCTATACGGTGGAGGACGAAATTACCCTGAATGCACCCACACGTATGGGCTACACTTTTGCAGGATGGACATTTGAGGGGCAGGCTGAACCTATCCTCTCCGTCACGATTGCAAAGGGCACGATTGGAAACAAGTCCTACACTGCTAACTGGACTGCGAAAGAATATACGATTACCTACATTGTCAATGGGGGCATTGAAATTTCACCTCAAACGCTGAAATGCGGCGGTGAATTACCGACTGCCGTACGTAATGGCTATACCTTTGGAGGTTGGTTCCTCGATGTTGATTTGACAAATGAGGTAACAACCGTACCCACCGAAAACGTAATGCTGTACGCTTACTGGTCAGAAGAAAACAAGCCGGGAGATTTTTCTTATTCGGGAACAACAGAGATAACGATCACGGATTATATTGCAAGCGATACGACAGTTTGCATTCCCTCGTACATTGCCGGAGTAAAGGTGATGACCATCGGCGATGATGCGTTCTACGGTTGCAGTAGTTTGACGAACATCACGATTCCCGACAGCGTCACAAGTATCGGCGATGATGCGTTCTACGGTTGCAGTAGCCTTGAGAGCATTACATTGCCATTTGTAGGAGTTGAGAAAGACGGTACAACCAATACGCACTTTGGTTATATCTTTGGGGCATCGTCGTATTCCGATAACAGCAGTTACGTCCCCACAACTCTCAAGACGGTTGTGATAACGGGTGGAACGAGCATCGGCGATGATGCGTTCTATAATTGCAGCAACCTGACGAGCATCACGATTCCTGATAGCGTGACGAGCATCGGCGAGGATGCATTTTATCGTTGCACAAATCTTTCAGATGTATACATTACCGATCTTGCCGCTTGGTGCAGCATTGACTTCGACTATTCATCACTCGCCTCATCAATCGCCAATCCATTATATTATGCACATAATTTGTATTTGAATGGAGAGTTAATTACAGATCTGGTTATCCCCGATAGTGTTACAGAAATCAGTAAATATGCATTCTACGATTGCAATTGCATTACTAGTGTCACAATTCATGACGGTGTGGAATACATCGGAAGAGGGGCATTTTCCTATTGCTATAATCTTACGGCTGTATATATTACTGATCTAACGGCATGGTGTAACATGCGTATTGTGCAGGATTCATATAATTGGTCTATAATTTCCAATCCGTTATATTATGCGGGAAAGTTGTATTTGAATGGGAAACTACTTACTGACTTGGTTATCCCAGATAGTGTGACGAGTATTGACGAGTATATATTCTTGGGGGGCCATAGCCTTACGAACGTCACCATTCCAGATAGCGTAAAGAGCATCGGCATGTATGCCTTCATGGGTTGCACGAATCTTGCGAGCATCACAATTCCTGACAGTGTAACGAGCATTAGAGAAGGTGCATTCGTCAGGTGCGGTAACCTCCGCACGGTCTACTACATCGGTACTGCTGAGGATTGGAGCAATATTAATATTAATTCTTATAACAATGCTAATACATCTCTCACCTCCGCAACGCGCTACTATTACAGCGAAACCCAGCCGACTGACACTACCTATGAGTATTGGCACTACGTTGACGGCGTGCCGACGAAGTGGTAAAAAAACAAAAATCCAAGGGGCTGAAACATGCCCCTTGGGGAATATAACAATTTGTGAAAAAATTTAAGTTCACGTAAAAAAGGAATTGCAAGTATGAACAAAGATGACTATCAAAATCTTCAAAACAGAATTTCAAATATGGAAAACGAGTATAATAAGCTCGCATTGGATGGATCAAAACCGCAAGATAATAAAAAGGCCTATAAAATCAAAGAAATCGAAGCCGAACAAATCGCAGAAGCCGGAACTGCTTTTGACTCGGGGCATTTGAAAGATTAAACCATACATTTCAGAATTTCATAAATCCCTCCGCAAACGCGAAGCGTTTGCAAAGCCCCGAGAGGGCGAGCCGTGTTCAGCGGCTCGCCCTCTCGGGGCTTCTTTGTAAAAGTTTTGGGATGAGGGGGAGGCATGGAGGGGGAGAGGGACTTTTGCAAAAGTCCCTCTCCCCCTCCAAAAAACTCCTTCTCTTCCCTTATCCTCTTCCCTCTAAAAACTCCACAGCAGAGAGTGCCGCGATTGTGCCGTCGGCGGTGGCAGTGGTCAATTGTCGTACCTTTTTTTGTCTGCAATCCCCTGCCGCAAAAACGCCTGCGCAAGAGGTCTTGCAATCCGCGTCGGTCAACACAAATCCGCCTTCGTCCAGATCGATCAGACCGCGAAATGCCTCGTTTCTCGCCACGTTTCCAACCGCCAAAAAGACACCCGCAACGGGAAGCGTGCACGTTTCATTCGTGCGTACGTTGCAAAGCAACAACGATTCGGGACGCAGATTGCCTTGCACCTCGGTCACCACCGTGTCGGTGATGATCTCAATTCTGTCATTCGCTCGCATGCGCTCCACCAAGTGCGACTCGGCACGAAACGCATCGCGTCGATGAATCAAATAAACACGCGAACAGACCTCGGACAGCACCAAGGCATCCTGCACCGCCGTGTTTCCGCCTCCAACTACCGCGACCTCGCGTCCACGGAAAAACATCCCGTCGCAGGTGGCGCAAAACGAGATTCCCCGCCCGATAAAGCGTTCCTCACCCGCAACGTCCAGCCTGCGATGCCCCACGCCCGTAGCAACGATTACCGTACGCGCGTGATAGGTCGTGCCGTCGGCAGCAGTCAAAGCGAAACCGTCCTCTGCACGACTAACCGACTTGATTTCAAGCGGTGTTACCGAAAGCCCCATCTCCGTCAGCGGCTCCATCATCTTCATGGCAAGCTCGGCTCCGTTGATTGCCGGCGCACCCGGGTAGTTTTCCACCAGGCGCGACTGCACGATCTGTCCTCCGTAGCTTTCTCCCTCGAACAGCAACACGCTCTTACCCGCGCGTAAAGCGTACAGTGCCGCCGTCATGCCGGCAGGACCTGCACCGACAATAGCAATATCATATCGTTCCATGTTCAACACTCCTTTTACTTCTTCACGCGCATCGCCTTGATACGCGCTTCATTCGGCGTCACGATACACGACCAATTGGTATGGTAGATCACAAAGCCCGGCTTGGTTCCCGCAGGCTTTTTGACGTTGCGCACGTAGGTGTAATCCACCTCGACGTTCTGTCCGTCCGCCCCCTTGGAGAAATATGCCGCAATCTCTGCCGCCTCGGTGAAATTCTCGGCATCGGGCTCCTCTCCGTCGCAAAGCATCACCGTATGCGAGCCGGGCAGATTTTTGACGTGGAACCAGTAGTCATTCTTCCTTGCCAGCTTGTGGGTGATGTATTCGTTTTGCAGATTGTTTTTGCCGCACAGCACGCGATATCCTCCGCTTGTACGGAATTCGGCAACGGTCGGCGTGCTCGGCTTGCGCGATGCCGCATAGTTCTTCATACGGGATGCATAGCCGGAACGGTAAAGCTCGTCACGGATCTCGGCAAGATCGGCTGCGGTTTCGGCATGGGTCAAGGAATCAAACACCGTGTCGATATACCGAAGCTCCTCCTCTCCAAGTGCAATCTGCCGTGCAAGCTCAACCTTTGCATTCTTGGATTTATTGTACTTTTTATAGTAGACCTGCGCATTCGAAGCAGGCGACAGCCGCGTGTCCAGAGCAACCTTGACCGTACCGAAGCTGCCGTCCTCGTGCCAATCTTCGTAATCGGTCAGCTCGGCTTCTGCCATGCCGCGCGATAGCTGATACAGGTTCGCCGTGATCAGATCGCCACTTTTTTTGTATTCCTCACCGCGCTCGCAATCGGCAAGCTCGACACGCTGCAGCTCCAGCTTTTTGCGCAGACGGTTATCGGCATTGGTCAAAATTCGCAAAATATCAGCGGCACGCTGCCGAATGTGATTCTCGCGGTCGCGCGTGTGGAAAAAGTCGTCCAGCAGCTGTCCCGCGCTCTCGTAAGGACGCATCTCAAAGCCTCTTCCGTACTGCTGAAGCTCGCAAAAGGCATATTCCACCGGCTTGCCGTCGGCAAGGATCATACACGGAGAAAATCGCTCGGTTCGGATCTCGTCGGTCACCTCAAAAAACGCGGCACACGCAGCATCGGCAGTCAATTCGCCAACCGATACGTCGATTCTGCCGCCGGCACGAAAGGCAATCTCACGCGCAACCGCGGCGGAAATTCCCAAAAACGAGGCAGAAATCCATTTCTCAAGACTCTTTTCGCGCGGTGCATCGGCATATAACTCGCAAAAATCCTCTCTGCACAACGCAATCGGGTCGCGCTTTTCCTGCGTCGGCGGCAATTCATACGTCATGCCCGGCAAAACCTGCCGTTTACTGGACGTGGTAAAATCCACCGTTCGAAGCGCGGCAACCACCCGCTTCTCCCCGTTGGCAAAAATGAGGTTGCTGTATTTTCCCATCAGCTCGGCAATCAAATAACGCGTGCAGGAAAAGCCCATTTCATCACGCGTTTCAAATTCCAAAATTGCCACGCGCTCAAAGCCCGCTTGCCGAACCGCGCTCAGCTTTGCTCCCTGCAGGTGCTTTCGCAACAGCATGCACAGCATCGGAGGGGTCATGGGATTCTCCTTTTGCTCGCCCGTAAAGCCGATGCGCGGATTGTTTGATCCCGCATTGATCAACAGCCGTTTTCCGCCGTCCACACTCCGCATCTGTAAAACGATCTCGTCGCGCTCGGGCTGAAAAACCTTCTCGATCCGCGCGCCAAGCGCCGTTTTTCGAAGCTCTGCAAGCGTACATGCCAGCATTCCGGCATCAAAAGCCATTCTTCTTCCCTACTTTCTTTGAAAAATCTAAAAATATTATATCACATTCTTGCATTTTTTACAAGACAATGGTATAATAAAGACAGCGAAAAAGAAAAAAATGCCGAAGATCTCCCTTTGGCCCAGGAAAGGACGCGCAGGCTTGCGCGAAATAAGCAGATGAAAAAAACGATTATCGGAATCGACGTTGGCGGCACCACAACCAAGATCGTGGGCTTCCGACAAACAAAAAGCGGTAAAAAGGAGCTCATTGCTCCGCAATTCGTACGGGCAACCGATCCCCTTACCTCAATCTACGGCGCGTTCGGAAAATTCACGGCTGAGAACGCTCTGGAACTTTCCGACATTGACCGAATTTTGATGACGGGTGCCGGTGCGGCATTTATTACGAAGCCCATCTACAATCTCCCCTGCCGTCCCGTTCCCGAATTTTCCAGCATCGGGGTGGGAGGACTTTACCTCTCGGGGCTTGACGAAGCAATCGTCGTCAGTATGGGAACCGGAACCGCCCTCATCCACGCCAAAAAAATCGACGAGTACTATACCACCGAATATCTTGGCGGTACGGGTGTCGGCGGCGGCACGTTGATCGGTCTTTCCAAAAAAATGCTTGGAGTGGACACCATCGAGCATATTGAGCAGCTCTCCGAGGAGGGAGATCTTTCCAACGTTGACCTGCGTATCAAGGATATCTCGCGCAGCCGCAACTACCAAACGATCAATCAGAATCTCACCGCCGCCAATTTCGGAAAGCTTTCCGATCTGGCAACGGGTGCCGATATCGCGCTCGGCATTACCAACATGGTTGCCGAAACCATCATGATGCTCTCGGTATTTGCCGCCCGCAATTTCGGCATTGCAAACATCGTTCTGATCGGTAATCTGACCACCATTGCCCCAATCCGAAGCGTTTTTGAAAGCCATGCCGAAACCTTTGGTGTCCGTTTCATCATCCCACAAAACGCACAGTTCGGAACGGTCATCGGCGCGGCACTCAACCAGCACGTCGAGCAAACCGCCGACAAATCGAATCACTCTTGAAAGGAATTACAGCCATGAAAAGATTGCTCTCTCTCCTCCTTGCGCTGTCCCTCTTGCTGTCGGCAACCCTCTTGTTATCTGCCTGCGGCACCGATGATTCCGGCGCATCCACCGAAGATACCACAGACACCTCGGAAGACTTCGAGCCGCTTGCCGGAACCGCTTATGACGGAATCTTTTATACCATCAATATCCCAAACGGGTTTGAAAGGTTTCAAGGCTCTACCTATCTCAACGGTACAAACGGACTTACCATCGACACCGTGCAAATGGCGGCAACGACAACCAACGAAATCCCCGATGAACTGTGGGTTGCCGATCTGAACCTTACATCCGTTCTCGCTCGCTACAACACTCCCACCGAAAAGAATTATCAAATTCGTGAATTCAGTACCATCAAATATCTGCATGAACGAATCTGCGAAATCCACTACGCACTTTACAACACCGCAACGAAAACCACCTCCTACTGCACAACGATTGCCATCCGTTCCAATCCCGACGAAAAGGGCTCGTTCCAGTACGTGAATATCCATATGATGGAAAGTGACCCCAACCGTCCCTTTGCAAAATCGTTGTCACCGACCGTGAAATAACGGAAGAAAACGCAAGCAGCCCGTGCGCTTTGGCGCACGGGCTGCTGCTTTTTGTTATTCGTCGGAATCGTCGGCGTAATAGCTCTCAGGGGCGGGTGCCTCCTCGCCGGTTACGTCGGGTTCCACGTAAATTTCGTCATACGGGAGGGTTTCTTCCTCGGTGCCTTCTTCCTCGGCACCGTCCTCCTCGTCATCGGCAAGCTCTTCCGATGCTTCGTCCGAAGCAACCTCCTGCTCCTCGGCAAATTCTGCGAGGGGTTCTTCGGAAGCTTCTTCAAAAACCTCTCCCGTTTCGGGATCCATGCTCCAGTACGACGCATCTCCGTAGCCGTCAAGCGGCACGACGGAATCCTCGTCCTCGTATACCCAAGTCAGGGCTTCCTCGGTATTTTCACCGCTTTCATAGCCCTCTTCGGGGACTTCTTCTCCCGAAACGTCGTCATAGAACGACTGCTCGGAATCCTCTTCCGCCGCGTCTTCGTTCTCCAAGGAAAACTCGGTGGTTTCCTCGGTACGGATCGCAAGATCGTCTTCCTCGTAAGAAACCGTTTCCCCATAGGCAAAGGGATCGTTTTCGGATGCCCCACCGTTTTCTTCGTCCGCGTCGGTCGGCTCAGGAGAGGCTTCCACCGCCTCGTCGTCACCATCCAACATTGCAGCCACGGAAAGGCTGTCGGCATCCTCACGCACGGTGGTCTTCGGTGCTGCACCGCGACGGCGGATATTCGAGGTCAGAATCAGATAAATCAAGAAGCCTTGCGACAGAATCACCAATGCCGCCAAAACAAGCAACCAAGTAAAGGAATACATCGGAGTGAAGCGAACGGTCAGCAATACGGGAAGCAGTGCCGTACAATGCAAGCGAGCCGCACTCGCACTCTTCTTACGCCATACCAACAGAATCGCAATGGAAAGCCATTGGAACAGCAGAATGATACCGAGAATGATCAACGGAAGCGTCAAATCCACGCTCGGGTCACCCAAAATCAAGAAGTTTTCAACGCTGTTTGCCGTGAATACCAATTCGTTTCCGACACGCTTGGTTTCCAACAGAATCAGTTTTCCTTCCCGTTCGCTGTAATAAGCTGCCTGCAAGCCGCTGTTATCCAACAGCTCGTCCTGCAGCAGAACACGTACCGTATACTCTCCGTCAAAAATGGTATACGTCGCACTGCCGGTGGAGAGCTCCATATTGTATGCCGCCAGAAGTGACAGCGAACGCAGGCTTTTCACCGCTTGATCCTTGGAAAGGAAGCCGTTATTTGCCTCTACCAATCGGTTCTTTGCGGCAGAACGAACCAGAGAATTCAGGGAAGAAAGGTCGGAAATTTGGCTGTGAAGCAGCAACAAGCTCTGCTTGATTCCCACATCCGAGGAAAGCGTCAGGGTTCCGCTGATCACCGTCTTAATGTCAACGCCTCTGATGTTGGATTCTCCGAGATTGTAAGCCGCACGCGCACCCTCGGGGGTGGTTGCCGCTTGAATGGCCTCTCTTGCGGAGGCATGGAACGAATTGATCGTGGCACTGCCGGCAGAGCTGAATATCAAGGTTTGGCTCTGCAGGAGAGAGTCGCGAAGCACATTCAGCTTTGCAACCAATTCATCCTGCAACCTGGCAAGACCGATCTGCGCGTCCACGTAGGCAAGGATTGCGTTCAGATCGCTCTGGAAATTGGCGTAAGCATCTTTATTCTGCAGATCCGAAAGCTGATCCACGGCATTTTGAATCAACCGATCCACCATGTCACCGTCGGTATCCTGCACCAAATCCCAAAGCTCGTCCTTTGCCGCCTCTATCGTATCGTGACTCTTCGTAGCGCATGGGATACGGTATTCGAAGCCGTGCGGTGACGCGTCGGTCGCGCGCATCCGCACAAACGCATAATAAGGCGTTCCGGGCTTCAAGCCCTCAAATTTCACCGCGTCGTCATGCACAACGATCAATTCCGGATCTCCCACGCGATACCAGCGCGTTACCTTGGAAACGTCGTCGCTTTCGATGCAGGCAAACTCATACAGCGAAAGATCAACGGGCGGGGTCATTTGAATAATGATCGCGGTTTCGCGATACTCGGTTACCGTCAAATCACTTTTTGTCGGCTTTTCGGGTCTTGCAACGGCAGGTAATCCCAGCGCGTCACTGTCCGCCGTCGTGGTTCCGTCACCGCGTACGATGATTTTGATCTCGGAACCGAAAGCGCCACTCCAGATCGGAACGGTCGAGGCGGTGCGGGACTCTCCGTCCTCATAAATCGTGATCTTTCCGTCCACCACCGTAAGCTCCATTTTGGAATCTCCCGAGAGAATCACGTACGAGCCGTCGGGAATCGTACCGGTATCGGTGGTCAGAATTTCCTTGGTGTAGTCGATCACAAAGGTGGGGGCGGAGGCGGTCGGTGCGGTAGCACCCACCAGCACGAAATCTCTTTGCGGCATCACGAACTCGTATTCAAAGACCTTTTTATGGTCGATTTCCGTCAATGCCTCGTCGTCTGCTCCCATCCACTGCACCAGCTTGTAGCCGTCCTCAACGGTGATAACGATCTTCACCGTATCCCCAACGGTCAGCCCAACGGTTCCTCCCGTATAGACGGTGCCGTTGACCGTTACGGTGGCATTCAAAGGAGCTCCCGTTTCATCCTGAATCTCAACGTTGAAGGGACGCAGCGTCCAATTTGCGATCAATCGGATTACGCGCGTGTCCCCGTAAGCATCCGAATGCAGCGTGTTGGAATTCATATAGGAGTTCACGATCACTCCGCCCTCTTCCACCTTGGAAAGCGTTACCTTTTTCCAGGTTTCGGTCTTGGCATCGTAAACCTCTGCGCTCCAGCCCACGAAAATATGATCGGTCAGCGAGGGAGTGGGAATTTCCGTGTCCTCGTTGAAGGTATGCGTTTCGGGAAGCGTTGTTCCCTCGGGGAAAGTCAATGCTTCACCGTTGATCGAGCAGCTGTATTGCAGGTCGTATTCATACGGCAAGTAACAGCGGTAAATCAGGTTTTCCGCCTCTCCGCGGTTGGCAATGGTAATCTCTCCGCGGTTTGCCGTCGGCTTATCGGGATTCACGTAGAAATAATACCCGGTGTACACCTTTGCGGGGAGATCCTTGACGTTGATCGTTTGCCCCAGCGCATAATCGCCAACCTTGTATTTGGTACCGCCCTCCAAAATCGTGCATTTGGTGTAATCATCGGGGTCTACGAATTTGGACAGATCAATGTCGACGCAATACAAGGGAAGCGTCGTCGCGGACCTCCAGATAGGCTCCAGATAAAAGGTAGTGCCGTCGTTCGGTCTGTTGGTTCCCAAAAGCTTCACGCAGTTTGGCATCGTAGGATCGGGGCTCAGCGTCCCCAGGCTCAACTCACTTCCCTCCTCGGGACGGATCAGCCATCCCTCAAAGGTATAGCCCTCACGCGTGGGATTGTAGATGACGGTATCTGTGTTGAAAGTGTGTGTTTCGGGAGGTGCCGATTCGAACTTCATTCCGTCCGGATACTGATACGTAATATTGTACGTTTCGTACTTGGTGCTGACGCGAATCACGGTATCCACGAGATTGGTGTCAATCTTATGCACCAGCCCCTCCTCCGAGCGAGATTTAAAGCACGGGGTTTCCTTAGAATCCATTGCCTCATCAAGCGCATATCCGGGATACAGCTCCAGGGTCAGTGTAATATTGTTGGCATACAACGGCACGTCGGCACTGAAAGTCTTCCCATCCTCGGACAAATCATGCGACTGCGTCTGCGGATTTCCGGCGGTATCCGTATAGCTGAGCGTAATCCGCTTGCAGCCGTCGTCCACAAAATTCACGCTGACGTGAAAGGTCGTGTCCTCTGCACGTACCAAAATACCGAGCGAGAAAATCAGCGTCGTGAGGAGAAGTGCAACCAACGCGGTTTTGATATAAGCTTTTTTGAACATCGTGTTTCTCCTCCTTATCTGACCATAATGATATCACCGTTTGCCGCGCTGATGATCTGGATCGCTTCCATGGTGAAATGATTCGCCTCAACGGTAAACGGCTTGGAAAGCGTATCGGTTGCGTAGATCTTGAGCGTGGTAACTCCCGTGAGCACCAAGCCCTTTTCCTTGAGGCTATCCAAGGAAATGACCTCGCCTGCCGCAAACGCTGCCTCAACCGAACAGATATCGATCACCGCTACCGACGGATTGAACTTGGAAGCAGCCGCCGCTTCGTATACGGGCTGTTCCTCGGGAACGTCCTCCGGTTCGGGTTCTTCGGGTTCTTCGGTGACTTCCTCGACAATCTCCTCAAAATAAACGTCGCCGTCATCCTCGGCAGCTACGTATAGCTGCTCGTTCGATTCCTGATCGAAGTAGTACTCTTCCGCTATGGGCTCTTCCTCGTAGTACTCTTCCGCTATGGGCTCTTCCTCGTAGTACTCTTCCGCTACGGGTTCCTCTTCGTAGATCTCTTCCGTTGCGGGCTCTTCTTCGTAGTACTCTTCCGCTACGGGTTCTTCTTCGTAGATCTCTTCCGCTACGGGCTCTTCCTCGTAGTACTCTTCCGCTACGGGTTCCTCTTCGTAGATCTCTTCCGTTGCGGGCTCTTCCTCGTAAATTTCTTCCGCTACGGGCTCTTCCTCGTAAAGAGCATCGTCCTCGGTCGTGTAGCTGGAATTATCGGCAAAGATGACCTCATGCTTCTGATTTTCGATCTCGGCAAAGAAGCGTTCCTCCTCCGACTCTTCCTCTGCGGCAAGCTCTTCCTCTGCGGCAGGCTCGTCGGCTTCCGGCACGGCATCGTCGGCATCGGTCTGTTCCTCTGCGAGCTCAATCACGCTCTGCAGGGCTACCGAAGCGGAGCAAGCCTCTTGCTCTTGCGTCTGCCCGTCCTCGCCCGTGGGAGCAGCCTCAACCGAATCGGACGTGATCACCTCTTGCTCATACACCGGCTCGGAGCCGTTGTAATAACGCTCGGTATAGCGAACCTCGGTTACCTTGACCGTTTCTCGGAGAATCGGAGCAGGCTCGGCAGACGGTGCCTCCTCGGGGACTTGCACCACCGCAATCGGTTCGTTCGGCTCTTCCGCCGCTTCGGGCACGGCTTCGGGGACGGGTACGACCTCGGGCTCGCGTTCCTTTTCCTCCATGCGCTCGTTGTCAAACTCCCAGGAGAAGTTGGCGTTCGCGGGAATCACCGAATCATCCTCCGAGGGAACGGCAGGAACGTGATCGGGATCCAATTCAAAGGTGGTGGCAGGCTTCTCCTGACGGATATACTCCTTGATCAGCTTGCGTTCCACCAGATTTTCGGTGGTATCAAACGGATATTGCGCCTCGTAATCCACGCGCTCGATATCGATGGGGGAAAGTCCCTTTTCCTCGCACACGCGCTGTACCAGCTCCATCGCCCACTTGAACTTTCTGGGGGTGCGCAGCTTATAGCGGAACGGCGTATCGGCATATTTCTTTTTGTTGCTGACGTCCTGACCGCGGTACACCGTACCCTCAAGGCTTGCAGGGTCAATGGCAAGGTAGAGCTCCAGAATACGCGTCTTGACGTTGATCTTCGCAATCGGAGTGCGTCCGTTGTGGAAGCTGTCTGCCGTCCAGCTGATGCGGCTCTTGGTGCCCTTGTAGGAAAGCAACGCGTTTTTCAGCTCGCTGTAGTATTGCTTGATGTTGGGACGCGCCTGAATCAGCTTCGCTTCAAAGCTCTTTCGGTAATGCGCCACGATATAGCAGCCCGTGGCTTCGTCAAAGCCGATGATTCGCTCGTTTCCGGTGAAGCGATCGTCCTCGATCTCGTTTTCTTCCTCGTCGCGGTCCTCGTCGTCGTCGCCCTTGGCATCCTCTGCATCCTCGACCTCGTCCTCCTCGTCCTCCTCGTCGTCGGGAAGCTCGGTGGCAACGAAGGTGGCAACGCTTTCATCGCGCCCCGATTGTTCGCTCTTCTCTTCCCCGCCTTGCTCGGCGTCCCGACGGGAACGGATCTCATAATCCAACAAATCCACGAGCTTCTCCACCACCGATTCGCTCACCACGACGGTGGGCTGTGTTTCGGAGGGCGGATTTTCCTTGTAGATCTCCTTGACGGTTTCGGTAACGATCTTTTCCACGACCTTATACGGCTGTGCCGGATCGGTTGCGGGCTCGGCGGGCGGCGCGTCGGAGATCGGTGCGGCTGCCGACTCTGCGGGAGCCTCGTCAAGCACGTCCTCCTCGGATTCCGCAGATACCTCGGCAGGCTCCTCATCGGTCACCGCTTCTTCAATCGGTTCTTCCTCGGAAACCGCCTCAACCTCTTCCGTGTCGGGCTCCTCATCCTCGGACTCCTCAAAATACTCCTCTTCCTCGAAGGATTCCTCCTCGACAAACGCAAACGGATCCTCGGGGGACTCGGTGTACGCCTCCTGCCGCTGCTCCTCGCTCTCCTCGGGCATCACGAAATCAGCCGCTTCGACGTCAAGCGCGTCTTCCACAGAATCGGTTGCGGGCTCGGCTTTCTTGGCAGACGCTTTCGCGCTGACAACCTCGTATCCGCAGGCGCGAACGATTCCCAACAGTACCACCAGCGCAACCGACGCGACCACGGTCATAACCGCAAGAACCGCCAAAACCACCGTTCCTGCCGTTCCGATTGCAAAAAACAGTGCCACCGGCGCGATTGCATAAAGACGGTTTTGGTCGTTGCCGTTTCGTTTTTGCTTGCGTGCATGCAAGAGCTTGGAGAGCAGGATACAAATTCCCGCAATCTCGACGCCCAAAATGCAAGCAAGCACCGCCACTGCCGACAGAAACACGGACTGTGCGTTCAGCGCATCCATAGCCGATAAAAGGGTTTGTGAAAGCAACAAAATGTTCATCCTCCGTTCGGTTTAATTTGACATAAAAAATGCTCGGTATACTAAAACTGTATATTTATCTCTATTTTAACATAAAAGCCATCACGTTGCAAGCAGTTTTTGTTATTTTTTTTACGTATTTTTCGTTTTTTTCGGAAAATCTCACGAAAAGTGCAAGGAAATCGGGGTTACTCCTCTGCCGCGTGAATGCAAATCGCAACGGCGGAGCAATCGTCGTGCCGTTCGCCCTCGCAGGCATGTCGGCAAATACGGGAAACCAGCTCGGACGGACTCTTGGCGCGATTGCGCTCCAGATAGGAAATCAACCATTCGCAAGAGGGGTCGTCCTGCAAAATACCGTCACTGACCATAATCACAACGTCACCCGCCCGAAGCGAGCACGGTGTTTTTTGCGCCGTGACACCCGAAATGATGCCGATGGGAGCACTTCCGCATTGCAGCCGCTGCACCACACCGTTTCGGATGACAAAGCTGGGAGCTGCCCCGCTTTTGATAAAGCAGCCCTCCCCCGTCATCAGATCCAGCTCCAACAGATCCACCGTGGAAGAGCATTCCTTGACGTTGTCGACAGAGCGCGCACACATCACGTTATTCAGCATCCGCAAAGAAGTATTTGCCCGATTTCCCGCTTTTAACATCTTTTCCAAAAAAATCGAGCAAAGCGAGGAGGTCTCTGCCGCCTCGCGTCCGGCTCCCATGCCGTCGCAAATCAAAGCGTAGAAATAGTCCTTTTTGTTGGAAAACAGATTCACGGTGTCACCGCAAATCTCACCGTCTGCCGAAAGATGGCTTTTTGCCCCCGTTACCGATAGCTTTTTAGAGGCTCGCAGGCTCATCGTACTCACTCTCCCATCCAATTCAAAAATCGGCTTACCAAGACGCATTCCGCAAAGCTCGCCAAGGTCTGCACGCATGGTATCCACCGTCACACGCGCGTTTTCGATATCGACGTCGCGAATCACGATCTGACGGCGACGCTTGCCGTATACCGTCACACCGCGTGCGCGTACTCCCGCGTCGGACAGATATTCCGAGATGCGTTGCTCCTCGGCATGGTCGTAGCGGTATTCGCCCTCCTCTTCCTCAAGCGCGTCGTTGACGATGCTTGCCGCCGCCTCGGCGTCCATTGAGAAGAGCTCGGCACGGTCACGCCCAAGCAGCTCTCCCGTCAGCTTGGCGCATTCCTCGTTGATCGATCGCAAAATCTCCGACACCGATTCGCACCGCCTCATCAGCGGCGCGGGAATCTGCGCAACGCTTACCCTGCCCTTGGTATGAAGAGCAGAGGTCAATCGGTTCACCGTTCCCAACGTGTCACTGTATTCCAAGCCCCAGCAAACGGTCTGATTGGGACAAGACGTGCAAAAACGGTCGAAGGAACGGTCACAGATGCGGCGCAAATCCAGCATACCGGGGCGGCGAAAGCGGTCGCTCAGATTGTAAAAATCCTCCGAGAGCGAGGAAAAAGCCTCCGAAATATCACCCGGGCGCGCCTCGGTGCCCCGATGACAGCCGTCCGCGTGCGCGCATCTCCGTCCGAACTCGACACAAGACGTGCTTTCGGGACGGGCTTCGGTCAAACGCAACCGAGATGCAATCCCAAAGCCCAAGCCGCCCAAAAGGCAGATGGGGGTCAGCGCGACAAGTGCCGTAATGCCGTCGATATACAAAATCCAAGAGAATGCGCCAAGGCAGGCAATCAGCGTCCGCGCGCTGTTTTTATCCGAGCGTCCGAGCATCCCGTAAAGCAACGCTGCCAAGAGATATGCCGGCGCATGCACAAGTTTGTAGACAAGACCCAGCAGAATTCCGCACACGGCACCCGTGGGGAGTCCGTCGCGTTCGGTCACCGAAAGCGTGCAAGTCAAAGCCAGAATGGGGGCAAGCGGCAGACCGAACACCCACACGCTGATTGCCGCGCGAACAAAAGCGGTAAGCAGTACGAGCTCTCCGATTCGGCGAGAAAGCGTTTTCTTCCCGCTTGGGTAGGTTGCCAAGGAAAAGAACAAACATCCCATCGGCACCGCCGCAACACAAAAAACCGCGGCAAACAGATCGTAATACGGAAAGCCTCCCACAGCCGCGCGCCAAAGCGACACGGCAAGTGCCGCCAACGCACCGACGCTTGCCCGAAAGGCAATTCCGCTTCCCAAAACGCCTCCAACGGCTGTCTGTCCCACCAAGGAAGGATTCGTCAAGGTCGGACAAAGCTTGTCCCATATCATTTGACGGCGCGTGCGCGCTTGCTCGGCAGAATCGGTCAGAAGATCATGCGTCAGGCGAATCAGCACGACTGCTATGTAAACCGCCGCGTACAAGACCGGGGACTGCATCTGCATCACGGATGCCGCCAAAAGTCCCAACAAAACCGAAAGCAAATGCAAACGGGTCGCGCACAGAAGCGCAAGCCCCAAGGGAAACGTCCCAAACGGCAGCTCGGCTTGTCCCAAAAGCCACCCCGCACACGTCCAAATTGCCTCGCAAGAAAGCCCCGTCAATCGCGCTCTCCAAGCCGTACCTCTCGCCTTTGTTGGTTGCGAGCACTCGATCCCACTTTGTTTTTTTACCTGTTCCTGCATTTTTTTCCATCCTTTCACCGCAAAGATTCTTTTTTCTCCACTATTTTACTCTTCTCGGCGGGCGGAATTGCTCGGATTTTGCGCGTCGTATCCTGCGCTTTTTCGGATCCTTGCGACGCTTTTTCGCGTTTTTTGCGGTTCCGTAAAAAAAAGAAACCGAATTCGGTGGGATTTGCACGCTTTCGATCGGCTTTTGTCGGACGAAAAATCGTTCTTTTTTGCAAAAAGTCGGCAAAAGTTAGCAAAAACGAATTGCTTTTTGCGAAACGGTGTGGTATACTTACAGCACAAGCGAAACAAGAAAGGAGAACTGTGCGGTGGGGCTTACGGTTTGCTTTACGGGACACAGACAAATCCCCGAAGAAGAATATCAACCGCTGTTTGACGCATTACAGGACGTGGTCAAGCAAAAAATCCAAGAGGGTGCCACCGTTTTCCGCACGGGCGGCGCAATGGGGTTTGATACCATGGCGGCTCTGGCGGTTCTCTCCCTGCGGAAGCATTTCCCCAAAATCCGATTGGAGCTGATCCTCCCTTGTCCCACGCAAACGCGAGGCTGGTCACCAAGTGACGAGGTGCTGTACGAGCAGATCAAGGCGCAGGCGGATTCCTTTCGGTACGTCAGCACGGGATATTATCAAGGGGTTCTGCAGCAGCGCAACCGCGCACTGGTAGAGGGGGCGGACATTTGTATTGCCTACTTGAAAAGCTCTCACGGCGGCGGCACGGCATACACCGCCGCGCTCGCACTCAAAAATCAACTGGAATTGATCAATCTTGCCGATATTCTTGATTGAAGCGTATCAAAAGCAAAAGCCATCCAACACAAAGATACCGTGTCGGATGGCTTTTTGTTTCGCCTTATGCGCCGTAGGCGGTTCGACTGATGATATGATTCTGATAATCGAGGTCAAGCTCGTTAAAATAGCCACTCCAGCCCCAAACGCGTACGATCAGGTTGGGATAGCATTCGGGATGCCTTTGCGCATCACGCAGACGCTCGGGATCCAACGAATTGAGCTGTAGCTGATGTCCGCCCCGCAACACGAACAGCTTGACAAGCTGTGCCGTTTTCTGAATTCCCACCTCGTTGCGCAGAACGGTATCGTGAATCTCCAGCGTCAAAGGACCTCCGTTGATGATCTCGCTCATATCGTATTTGGTAAAGGAACGAATCACGGAAAGAATTCCGTCCGTCCGCACCCCGATGGACGGAGAAAAGCTACAGGAAAACGGCTCGCCCGCAAGTCTTCCGTCGGCGGTTGCGGGACAGCTTTTCGCCTTTTCCACGTAAAACATCGCGCTTCCCGTACCCGCGCGGCAGATTCCGCCGTTTCGGTTATCCCGTCCGTTCATGTGCTTGGAATAATAGGACATCATACGCGAGGCAACATCGTCCGCATAATCATCTCCGTTGCCCATTTTCGGACAGTTCTTCAGACGAACACGCAAGTCCTCATACCCCTCAAAATTTGCATCCAGTGCAGAAAGAAGCACCTCCGGGGAAAGGCTTTTTTCGTCGTAGACCAACGCTTTAATCGCCGTCAGTGCATCTGCCGCATTGGCAATACCAAGCCCATGAAAGCCGAAATTGTTGTATTTGGAACCACCGTGCCACAGATTCGTAAGTCTTTCGATGCATCCGTCCACAAAGACCGACAAAAGCGGCTGCACGCGGAAGCACTTCTTTTGCGCCTGCTCCACAAGACTTGCGCACTCGTCGTCGATTTCACGCTCCACACAGTCCATCAAACCGTCGAAATCGGGACAGTGCAACAGATGGCGGTGAACGGCGCGGTTGACAACCAACGGAAAATTCATGGTTTTGATATTGGACACCTCGGCACTGCAATTGGGAATGATGTACTCCCAGCAGGCGGCAACACCGTAATTGTACGCGTCCTGCGGCTCGTAGCCGAGCTTGATAAGCCCCGGAATCACCACGTCGTCGTTGCAGTACTGTGGGAAGCCCAGCCCTTTTTTGGTCAGCCGCGTGGCAAACTCATATCGCGCATCGGGGGTGTTTTTTCCAACACGCAGATTGATCTTGGGATCGATCAGGGAAAGCTCCAACGATGCCTCCATACACATCTGTGAGAGTGCGTTGAAACGGTCGTTCCCGTCTGCATCAAAGCCGCCCAGCACCAAGCTCTGCCCGTTGTCGCCCTGTTGAATCCCATGATACAGATCGGTATCATAATTCAGCGTAACGAAAAATGCCTCCAGCGTTTCAAACAGCTCCTCCTCGGAAACACCGCGGGAAAGATCGGCATCGAAAAAGGGATACATATATTGATCGAAGCGACCGAGGCAAAGGTGCTCGACCCCCGTACGTCGCAAGCCGTATATGCAGATCTGTAAGAAAAGGCAGGCTTCGAAAAAGCTTTCCGCACCGTCATGCGGAACACGCAGCAATGCCTCGTAAAGCCGCTTGTTCCCACTTGCCGCAATCTTTTCCCGGTGGCTGTCGCAAATGCGCAGCAGATCGTCGATTTCGGCAATCATTTGTTCCCCGAACGCACGTTTTTCCTCGCTTTTTTCAGCCGCCACGGACACCGCAATCTCGCGGCGCGTGGCATCCAAGCCGCGCGTGATCACGCGTGCATAGTTGGGAATGATATTTCCGTCGCTGTGCAAAAATTTCTCGGTGACCCCGAAATGAAATCCGAAATATTCCACGGGGTACAGAATGGGATCGTCAAGCGTCGTCGTGCGGAGGGCACGGTAGCTCTTTTCCTTGAGCTGTATCAGCATCAAGCGAATTTTGTCCGTCATAATCGTTCACCTCATACTTTCAAAGAATCTCGGCCTTTACCGAGTAGCTGTCAAACAGCGAAAGACGCGCATTGGGTTCTTGGGCTTCGTCGAAGAGAGGGGTATACTCGCGGAGCAGCATCTTGTATTTTCCGCCCGCCATTTTGTTGTACGGAAGCAGCTCAATGTGCCCGACACCGGCATCACGAAGCAGCCGTGCAATTGCCGAAAGATTCTCCTCGGTATCGGTAACACCCGGAATCAAGGGGGTACGCACCGAAAAGGCAACGCGGCTTTTCACCAGTGCTTGGAAGTTCTCCAAAATCAAACGGTTGGAAACTCCCGTGTACTTGCGGTGAAGTCGGTCGTCAATCAGCTTCAGATCGTACAGCACGTAGTCGGTCTTTGACAAGACCCTCTCGAAGGTCTGCGCCGAACAGAAGCCCGTGGTTTGAACGGCGGTGTGCAAGGAGCCTTTCAAAAGGGACAGACATTCCAATAAAAACTCACTCTGCCACAAGGGCTCGCCGCCCGAAAAGGTAACGCCGCCGCCCGCAAGCAGCTCGCGGTTTTTGACAAGCCTTTTGCAAAGCTCCTCGGCTTCGTATTCCTCCCCGCAAACACGAAGCAAGCCGCGCGGACACGCCCGTATGCTTGCCTCGGTAAAGCGTAAGACTCCGTCCTCCCGCACAGCCGCTTCCCGACAAGCACCGCAATGCAAGCAGCCGTTCGGACTGCGCACGATCTGTGCCGTGCCGCTTTGCCCCTCGGGATTGTGACACCAGGAGCAGCGCAACGGACACCCTTTCAAAAACACCGTCGTTCGAATCCCGGGACCGTCGTAAACCGAAAATTCCTCGATCGAAAATACCGTACCTTTCATATTCTCACCTCTTACGATCAGTATACAAAAAAGCGATTGACAAAGCAAGCAGTTTGTTATATAATCATAGACAGAAGTTAAGATTTCGGAGGTGTGCGATGATTAAGCATCAAACCGACAACAGCCAAAAAAATTTTCATTACAATGCCTACATTTACAAAAACACCGTGTGGAATTCTCATTTTCACAGCTGTTACGAGCTGATTTACGTCATGGAAGGCGAAATCACCCTGCTTTTGGACGGGAAACGCGAAACGTTGCAAAAAAGCGAGTTGATTCTGCTCTCTCCCTACACCGTGCACGGATTTACGGTAGACGGGGATTCGCGCGCATGGGTAGGCGTGTTTTCGGACGAGTATATCGCGACCTTTGCAACCACCAATCAGGAGCTTCAATTTTCGAAATTCCGATGCGATCCGGCACTTGAAGCCCATCTCCGCCAACAGCTCTTTTTCGAGGGACAGCCCGAGCATTACCTATGCATCTCCGCCTTGTATGCGGTCTGTCACGCTTGTGTAAACGGAGCCGAGCCGCTTGGAACCCGCGCCAACCGCAAATTGGTAAACGAGATCGTCAGCTATATTGCCGAGCATCTTGAAAGTGACCTTTCCATGGGTGATCTTGCCCGTCACTTGGGATACGAATATCACTATTTCTCCTCGGTCTTTCATCAATGCTTCGGGATGGATTTCAAAAAATTCCTCAACCGATTCCGCTACGAAAGGGCTTGCACTCTGCTCCTTGACCGCGATTGCGACGTCACCGAGATCTACCGCGCTTGCGGCTTCTCGGGGTTGCGCAATTTCAATCGCGTCTTCAAAGAGCAAAGCGGCTGCACGCCAAGTGAGTATCGCAAAAGAGCACTGAAAAAAGATGCTTTTGTGCAGGAGAACGCCGAAAAAAAGAAGACGTAATATTGACAAAAGAGTGCGTATATGATAGAATAATCAAGGATGAAAAAGTAATTCCGTTTGGGAACCCGAAAAGAGGATAGAGCTATGAAAATCATGATTGCAGGATACGGGCAGGTAGGAGAAATGCTGGTGCGGGAGCTGTCCGAGGAGGGACACGACCTGACACTTTTGGATGATAACCCCGCCGTGCTGGAAGCCGGCATGGAGCGCTACGACGTCATTGCGCTACAAGGCAACTGCGCCTCCATGCAAGCGCTCAAAAGTGCGAATATCGAGCAGTTTGATCTGCTGATTGCCTGCACGGGAAGCGACGAATTGAACATGCTTTGCTGTATGACGGCACACGCGCTGAACAACGGCATTCACACCATCGCGCGCATCCGTGACCCCGAATACACCGAGCAGGCATATACCATGCGCGATGCGTTCGGACTCTCCTTTCTCTTCAACCCCGAGCAGCAGGCAGCCGAGGAGATCAGCCGTTTGCTCAAGCTTCCGGGATTTTTCAAGCGCGATTCCTTTGCAAAGGGACGCGTGGAAATCGTAGAATTGCGCATAGAGCCAAAAAGCAAGCTTTGCGAGGTACCGCTGAGTACCCTTTATTCGATCGTCAAGTGCCGCGTTTTGGTCTGCTCGGTCGTGCGCGACGGAACGGCGTACACCCCCGACGGACGCTTTATTCTCAAGGAGGGTGACCGCGTGTTCGTCACCGCCCCCACCGACAACCTGGCACAGCTTTTAAAAAATCTTGATATCGTCACCAGAAAAAATCACCGCGTTCTGATCGCGGGCGGCGGAACCGTGGCATACTATCTTGCACAGATTTTGCGCCGCAGCTCCATGCAAATCACCGTCATCGAATCCAATCACGACCGTTGCCTGGAGCTGGCAGCCGATTTCCCCGATGCCAACGTCATTTTCGGGGACGCAAGATCGCAATCGCTTTTGGAAAGCGAGGGCATCGACAATACCGACGCTTTGGTTTCGCTGACGGGCTTGGACGAATTGAACATGATGATCTCCTTGTACGGAAAAACCCGTTCGGTCCCGCAAATCATCACCCGTATGGAATATTTGGACGAATTCGGAATCACCGCCCAGCTGCCGCTTGGCAGCCTGATCTGCCCCAGAAAGCTTTGCTGTAACAACATTGTTCGATACGTTCGCGCCCTGCAAAACCAATCGGGTGCCGCACTCACCGTACACAGCATCGCAGACGGCCACGCAGAGGCAATGGAATTTGAAATTGACGAACATACCCTACACTGCGGCGAGCCCTTAAAGAAGCTGTCGCTCCGCAAGAACGTGCTTTTGGTCACCATCACGCACGGGCATGAAATCGTCATTCCGAACGGTGACTCGACCTTCCGGGTGGGTGACACGGTCGTGGTGGTCGCAGGCGGCGATACCCCGATCCATCAGTTCAACGACGTTTTTGCACGACAGAGGACGGTAGGCTATGAATTTTAAAATGATCGGACGCTTTTTCGTCCTGATTCTATCAATCGAAGCGGCATTTATGCTTCCCGCGCTCGGTATCAGCATTGCCGACGGTACGCACGCAGCCACCAAGGGCTTTTTGTATACCTTGGCAATCATGCTGGCTCTGATTCTGTGCCTTGGCATGTATTCCAGACGCGCCAAAAAAAGCTTTTTTGCCAAGGAAGGGCTGTTTTGCGTGGGTCTTTCCTGGATTTTGATGAGTGTGGTTGGTTGTCTGCCCTTTTATCTTTCGGGAGAAATCCCCTCTTACGTCGACGCGCTGTTTGAAATGGTATCGGGCTTCACCACAACGGGTGCCTCGATCGTTCCCAACGTAGAAGCGCTTTCGCGCAGTATTCTGTATTGGCGCAGCTTCAGCCACTGGTTGGGAGGCATGGGCGTGCTGGTATTTGTACTGGCTGTCATTCCCGTCAGCGGCAAGAACGAAGGCTTTACCATGCATCTGTTGCGTGCGGAAAGCCCGGGTCCCAACGTAGGTAAGCTGGTGCCGAAAATGCGGCAGACGGCGGCGGTGCTGTATCTCACCTACATCGGTTTGACCGTAATCAATTTTCTCTTTCTGCTTGCGGGTGATATGCCGGTATTTGATTCGATTTGTACCGCGTTCGGAACGGCGGGCACAGGCGGCTTCGGCGTCAAAGCCGACAGCATGGAATCCTACAGCCCGTATCTGCAAAACGTGACTACGGTGTTTATGCTCCTGTTCGGAATCAATTTCAGCTGTTACTACCTGCTCCTGCTTCGCCATTTTCGCGCGGTACTGGGCGACGAAGAGCTGCGGCTGTACCTTGGGTTGGTGTTGGCCAGCATCGCACTGATCTCCGTAAATATCTATCACATTTACCAAAGCACGGGAGACTCGATCCGTCACGCGGCTTTTCAGGTTTCCAGTATCATTACCACAACCGGCTTTTCCACGGCAGACTTTGATCTGTGGCCAAGCCTTTCCAAGGGAATTCTGCTGGTGCTCATGGCAATCGGTGCCTGTGCGGGCAGTACGGGAGGCGGATTTAAGTGCGCACGCGTTTTGCTCTGCCTGAAAAGTGCGCGCAGGAATCTGCGTCAGGTTCTCCGCCCGAACCGCGTGGAGGTCATTCGCGTCAACCGCGAGCCTGTGGCAGAAAAGGTCATCGCCAATACCAACGCCTATCTTGCCATTTACGTGGGACTGCTTGCCCTCAGCTTTTTGGTCGTATCGTTCGACGGCTTCTCGGTCACAACCAATTTTTCGGCTGTGATGGCATGCTTCAACAACATCGGTCCCGGCTTGGAAGCCGTAGGTCCCTCCTGCAATTTTTCGCTGTACAGCGGCTTTTCCAAGGGCATCCTGATCTTCGATATGCTGGCGGGACGTTTGGAGATTTTCCCCATTCTCGTGCTGTTTTCGCCCGGCACGTGGAAGAAAAATTGATACAAATCGAACTTGATACACAAAGAGGAGGCTGTTCCTATGGGCAAAATTTATTCGTCGGTTGAGGAACTGATCGGCGGCACACCGCTTCTGGAGCTTGGTCGTTTATCCCGCGCTTGCGGCTGTCGCGCAAGACTGCTTGCAAAGCTGGAGTGCTTTAACCCCGGCGGTTCGGCAAAGGACCGCGTGGCAAAATCCATGCTTGACGAGGCAGAGCGAGAAGGAAAATTGCAAAAGGATGCCGTCATTATTGAACCAACCTCGGGAAACACGGGCATCGGTCTTGCGCTTTGCGCGGCGGCAAGAGGCTACCGTGCCATCATCGTCATGCCCGACACCATGTCAATGGAACGAAGACAGCTGATGCTGGCATACGGTGCAGAGCTGGTATTGACCGACGGAAAGCTCGGGATGCGCGGTGCCATTGAACGCGCAGAGGCTCTTACAAACGAGATTCCCAACGCTATTTTGGCGGGACAGTTCGTCAATCCCGCAAATCCCTTGGCACACAGAACCGCCACGGGTCCCGAAATTTGGGCGGACACCGACGGGAACGTCGATTGCTTTGTTGCGGGCGTTGGTACGGGAGGCACGCTCACCGGAGTCGGTGAATATCTGAAAGCACAGAATGAAAAGATCCGTGTGGTAGCCGTTGAGCCAAAGAAATCCCCCGTTCTCTCGGGCGGTACGGCAGGTGCGCACGGACTGCAGGGCATCGGCGCAGGCTTCGTTCCCGAGATCCTCAATACAAACGTCTTTGACGAGGTGATGACCGCATCCGAGGAAGACGCGTATGCCGCGGCACGGATGCTTGGAAAATGCGAGGGAATCCTTTGCGGCATTTCGGGAGGTGCGGCTCTTTGGGCGGCACTGGAGGTTGCCAAACGCGAGGAAAACGACAAAAAAACCGTTGTCGTGCTGTTGCCCGATTCGGGCGAGCGATACCTTTCTGTGGGATTGTTCCAATAAAAAGCAAAAGATCACGAGTCGGATTGAACTCGTGATCTTTCGTTTTTGATTACAGAACACCCGGCATCACGGTGGGAAGCCACGAATACAGATGCACGTATTTGCCGTTCTGTCCTTTCTTAATGGGCAACGGCTCGATTTCCAGCTCATCGATCGTCTGTACGTCCCCCGAGAGGTAAGCGTTGATTCGGTTGGCAGCGGAAAGCAAGCGTTCTCTCAAGCCTCCCAGGCGAATATCGTGCGTAGTCAAACCGAACGGCTTGCTCTCCAAGTACCACTGACGGCGGAATGTTAAAATAAAGTCGTCTAACCACTCGATCACTTGGGGAATTTCTTCCTCTGCGATCTTTTTCAGCACCGCGCGGTCATCGGTTCTATATGCGTTGTATAATCTCGTTCCCATGTCGCATTTTAAGGTCAGAATCCGACAAAGCTTTGCCAGCGTTTCAAAGGCATATCCAAACGCGGGATGCTCGGCAAGCGAAAACAGCTTTTCCGCATTTTCCGCAAACAGACGAGCCGCGTTTTCGGGGTTGTAGTGACAGTCCATCAAACGCTCCAACGGGTCGTTATACAAGAGGTAACGGCTGACTCCCATCGGGTGTCCCACCGCATCGGGAGAAATTTCGGGCAAGCCGTCGGCAAGGTCGAACGCCATCAAATCGTCAAACGAAATGCCAAAGCAAGCCACGGCACGGCGGTTCAGCCAGGCGCTGTCGATTTTTTCCGCCGCATACTTGCGCTCCGCATAGTAGAGCGCACTTGCCAGCACCGAAAACTGTGAGGCTTCGCTGCCGTTGGTTGCCCATGCGGTTGCCAGCACGGTTTTGATGCCGCTGATTTCGCACTCGTTCAGCTGCACCTCGGTCGATTTGATGGAAAACGCATTGTGCGCGCCAAATCCACTCCATCTCCACGCACCCCCCGCAAAGGCAATCGTATTTTTGGAAAATTGCAGGTGACAGTCCTGCATGTGGCGCGCAAGAGTCCGATCCATCGTGTAGTAATCCCAATAGATCAGCGTCACCTCGGGCGGCACGCGGTCAATCACCTCTTGCGGAATCGAGCCCTCTCTGACGTTATACGTTCCAAACGCCATCCGGAAGAACATATCGCTCCAAATCATGGGCGCAAAATCGAACTCCTTGCAAATCTCCACCACGCGCGAAAGATGCTCCAGCATCAATTTCTCGGCAGGACGGTACCCGTTTCTCGCAAGGTACTCTCCGCGTCCCAGCATGTGCGCCTCGTCCATTCCGAGGTTGATTCGCTTGGAACGGAAGCACCTGCGACACTGACGCAAAACCGCGGTGACGAACTCGTAGGTGCGCTCGTCACCCACCATCAAAATGTCATCCGTATCCTTAAAGCCGTCGAAATCCGGCCAGCGAAGAGCCGTGGAAAGATGTGCCAGCGTTTGTACGCAAGGAATGACCTCAATGCCAAACAGATCGGCATAGTCGTCGATCTCGCGCAGCTCCGCCTCGGTATATCTGCCGCGCATGTGTCCGAAATACGGATAGCCCGGCAATTCAAAGGTATCCTCGGTATACAGCATCATCGAATCGTAGCCCGCAAGAGCCAGATAGCGGATCAACCGCTTGACCGATGCCACCGTCATCACCGAATTACGCGAATTGTCCGCCATATAACAAAGCGTATCAAAGCGCGCTCGCTCGCAAATTTCGGTCTGCGTTTTCAAAAAGTCCGGCAAAAAGGAAAGCGCGCGGAACAGATCGTTCGGGCAGGCATAGGTCAGCACGACCTCGGTCCCACCTCCCTGCACGCCAAGCCGATCTCCCACTTGGGCTTTGACCCGAATTTCGGCATCCTCCGAAACCGACACCCCAAGCTGCAAGGCAAGCTCCTTGACTGCCTGCGTCTGTTTTTCCGAAAAATCAATCAGCTTTATTTTGGTATTCATAAAAACCTCCCAAAAAAGCCGCCACATGCTGTTGACGGCTTTTATGATACAATATTATTTCATGAACTCGCGGCGCTTCTGCTCCAGAACCGCATCGTAGTGACGGCTGCGGATCCGTGCGCAAGCCTCGCCCATTACCTGCCAGCAACGGTCGCAATTTTCGCTACGGTAGCTGTTGGACTCGCCTGCACGGTAGCTCCAGTACAGAATGTTGCGTGCGCCTGCGTCGTATGCGGCATCGGTTGCGAGAATGATGTCGTCCTCGTGTCCCAAGGGCAGATCGTATCCCTGAATCCAGATGTGGTTATCCTTGCCCACGCGCTTTGCGTTTGCAATGGCACTTACGCTCTGCGTATAAACGTACTCATAGGGATCCTTGCCGCGCTTTTTGGGACTCCAATAGGGATCGATACCCCAGTCGGTAAGATTTTCTACCTTGAGCATCTCGTTGGTCTGCTCCAGGGTGTGGATCATCACGCAAGACGCATTCTCCATTCCAAGCTCCTTGGAATAGGTGGTAACGCGGTTAAAGTAGTTTGCGATCGACCATGCGCGGAATGCCTCTACCTCGGGGGTGAGGACGGTGGGCATCTCGTAACCGTACTTCTCCAGGAAAAGCTTCTTACAGGTGGGGCAGCAGCAGTTGAATACGCCCTCCTTTTGCGCCAAGTGAGGCTCGTCCCAAAAGATCTTCTTGCCGCCCATTTCGCGTACCGTTTCCAGCCATTCCTTGGTAAAGGTAACGAACGCCTCGCTGTTGTAGCAGGAGCTGACGGGGTTCACCGTTCCGTCCGACCATACCTGATGTGCCTCGGGATGGTACTGCAGAAAATGCGATTTGTCACCGGGAGGGCCTCCGATCCCCCAGTTGTCGATCCAAACCTCCAGGCCGTAGTCCTCGGAGATCGCGATCATATCCTTAACGACGCTCTTGTGTCTGTCCCAGTCGTTGTGCGTGAACATATGTACCACAAGATTCATGTTGTGGTTGACGATATCGCGCATATCGTCCTGCACGTGGCGCAGAATACGGTTGCCGTGGTATGCGACACCGGTTTTCAATTGTTCATAATGAGCCATAAAAGCATCCTTTCCGTAATTGTACCTGATTTTTGCGGAAAGTCAATTTCAAATCTTGCTCTCTGTATTGCAAAAATTGCCTTTCTCCGCTTGATCAACAGTATAACACGGACGAGCCCCAAAGTAAAGTAGCTTTTCCCGATGTTTACGGATTCTTCAAATCTCCTTATCTATTTTCGGGTTTGGAAGCCGATGATACAAAAAACGAACACGCTCACCTACAATCATTGCAGTGAGCGTGTTCAAGAAGAACGATCCGTCGTCAGTCGGCTTGTTCGCGCATATAGTCCTCCAGCTCGCTTTTGATCACCGCCACCTGCGGTCCGTAGATCACCTGCACGCCGCCGCCCTTGCGGATCACTCCTGCCGCGCCGCTTTGCTTCAAAAGATCCTCACGAACCGAGGACGGGTCCTTCACCGACACGCGAAGCCGCGTTGCGCAGCAATCCAAGCCGATCAGGTTTCCCTTGCCCCCCAAGCCCTCCAGAATCATTGCCGAAACACCGCCGGCTTCCTTACGGGCATTATAATCGGCACGTGTATACAGCTTGGTTTGGTCACCGTCCTCCTCGCGCCCCGGGGTCGTGTAGTTCTTCTTGCGGATCAAGAAGCGGAACAAGAGGAAATAGACGATGAAATAGAACGCGCCCACCAAAGGAATCATCAACCAATTGGTCTTTTCGTTCCCCTGCAAAACACCGAACAAAAAGAGATCGATCAGTCCACCCGAGAAGGTCATGCCGACCCCCACGCGTAAGACGTGCATCAGCATATAAGCAAGACCCGCCAAAACCGAATGAATCACGTACAAAAGCGGCGCAACGAACAGAAAGGTAAATTCCAGCGGCTCGGTAATTCCCGTCAGCATCGCAGTAAGAGCCGCCGACAAAAGAAGTCCTCCCGCCACCTTTTTCTTGTGGGTCTTGGCACAGGTATACATTGCCAACGCAGCACCCGGAAGCCCAAAGATCATCAAGGGGAATTTTCCACTCATAAAGCGGCAGGCTTCCACCGAGAAGCGCACCGTATTAGGCGATGCCAGCTCGGCAAAAAAGATATTTTGCGCACCGTATACCATCGTGCCGTCGATCAAGGCAGAGCCTCCCACGCCCGTCTGCCAGAACGGCAAATAAAACACGTGGTGCAGTCCAAAGGGAATCAAAATGCGTTCAATAAAGCCGTAGATCAGCGTTCCCGCGTAGCCCGAGCGCAATACCAGATCCCCCAAAGCATAGATCCCGTTCTGCACGTAGGGCCAAATGAAAAACATGACGATTCCCACGAGCAGATATACCACCGTTGAGATAATCGGAATAAACCGTGCACCGCCGAAAAACGAAATGACAGTGGGCAACCGAATCTTGTAAAACCGATTGGTCAGCGCGGCAACCCCGAGCCCCACGATAATACCGCCGAACACACCCATTTGCAGGGATTGGATGCCAACCACGTTTGCAACCGTTCCCTCGGGCATCGCGCCTGCCGCCAGCATCCCGCTGATAGACAGCAGCACGTTGATGGTTTTGTGCATTACGAAAAAAGCAATTGCCGCAGACAAGGCAGCGGTTGCTTTCTCCTGCTCCGCCATTCCAAGTGCCACTCCCATGGCAAACAAGATCGGCAGATTGTCAAAAATAACGGTTCCAACCGAGGCAAGCACCGTAAAAATCGAATACGGCACGGTTCCGGGTCCCATCACAGCGGTAAGACCGTAGGTTTCCAGCATTGCCGCGTTGGTCAAGGAGGCTCCAACCCCTAAAAGAAGTCCCGCAATCGGCAAAAGCGCGATGGGAAGCATAAAGGCTCTTCCCACGCGTTGCAAAACACCGAACACGCCGCCTCCCGTTTGCTTTTTCATCAAAGAATTACTCATACTTTCTCTCCTTCATGCTCACGCGGACGGAACGTAGCGTGCCGCCTCGCTTTTTCCGCCAAGTCCCTTCCCCTTGCAAATTTGCAACTCGCTCACCGTTTCGGGATTGGTAATCAGCACCACCGTGTGAAGCGGAAGCGACGCCTCGCGCAGCACGTCCAGGTCTACCCGCGCCAGCACGTCCCCCGCCTTGACGGAATCTCCCTCTGAAACCATCGGCAAAAACCCCTTGCCGCCCAGCGTGACCGTATCGATCCCAACGTGTACCAAAAGCTCGGTTCCGTCGTCACCCATCACCGTATACGCATGACGCGCATCGGTAACACTTTCGATCCGTCCCGTCATCGGCGCGTAAACCGTTCCCGCCGTCGGGAGGACCGCAAAGCCGATCCCCAGCATTCCCGAACAAAAGGCCTCGTCGGGAACGTCAGAAAGCGGAATCAGCGTGCCGTCAATCGGGAACAGCATCAATTTTTCTTTTTTAAAAAGCTTCATTTCAAAACCTCGTTTCGATCAGTTGCATTCGCAAATTTTTCCCCGAACCCCCAAAAGGTACGGAACCGATACCGATAGCTCGTCCACCGAGATGTCGGCAAAATACTGTGTCAGGTGCAGATCCGCCGCCATTTCTCCGCAAATACCGATCCAACCGCCGCGGCTGTGAATGGCGGCTGCGGCTTTTCGGATCATGCGCAGAATCGGCTCGGTGTTCTCGCGGAACAGTGCATCCAGGGCGGGGTTTTGTCGGTCGGCGGCGAGCGTGTATTGCGACAAATCGTTCGTTCCCACCGAGAAAAAATCAACAAGCTCCGCCAGCTCCTCGCACATTTCCACCGCTGCGGGGGTTTCGATCATAATCCCAAACTCCAGCTTGCTGTCAAAGGGCTGTGACTCGCGTTGCAATTCCTCCATGCATTCCTCCAACAGTCGGCGGCTCTCGCGCACCTCGTTGACCGATACCACCATGGGAAGCATAATCGAAAGCCGCCCGTGCGACGAGGCGCGAAGCATGGCACGAAGCTGGGTTTTAAACAGCTCGCGTCTTGCAAGACAGACCCGAATGGCGCGGAAGCCCAGCGCGGGATTTTCTTCCTCGGGAAGCCCGAAGTACGGGATCCGCTTGTCTGCCCCCACGTCAAGCGTACGCATCACGGTGCGCTTTCCCTGCATACGCTCAACGATTTCCGCATAGGCACGGAACAGCTGCTCCTCGGTGGGATAATCACTGCAGCCCAGATACAAAAATTCACTGCGCAAAAGCCCGATTCCGTCGGCACCGTTTGCCAAAGCACCCGCAACCTCGTCGGAATCCCCGAGATTCGCATAAACCAAAATCCGACGTCCGCTTTTCGTCACGGCGGGCTTGTTCAAAAGAGAACGTAAATAGCGGTCGTGCGCCAAAGCAATCCGATCGTCGCTTTTCAGCTTTTCTCGGAACGCGTCGATCTCCCCGTCGGTGGGAAAAACCGAAAGCGTCCCCTCCTCGGCATCGAGAAGCGCATAGGCACCGTCAATCGATTCATCCAGCGTCCCCACCGAAACCAAGGCGGGAATCCCCATAGCACGCGCCAAAATCGCGGTGTGCGAGTTTGCCGTTCCGCGCGCGGTGATAAAGCCGAGAATCTGCGATTTTTCCAAAAGGATCGTTTCGGAGGGCGAAAGATCGTCGGCAACCAGCAAATAGGGCTGTCCGTCGGTTTCTGCACGCTCGGCATCGTCGGTGAGAAAATCCATGACGGTTCTTGAAACGTCACGAATATCGGCGGCGCGAGCCGACAAATACGGATCGGGAAGCGCGGACAGCATGGCTTCCATCTCTCGCGATGCCCTCTCCAATGCCTCCTCCGAAGACATGCCCCGAAAGATCTCCGATCGAAGCGCATCCAAAAAATCCTCGTCCTCCAAAAACATCGCGTGAATTTCAAAAATACGCGCTTCATTCTCTCCAAGCATCTGCAGGGCTCGGTCGTACAGCAAGGCGGTTTTCTTTCGTCCCGCAGCAAGAGCCGCCGAAAGCCTTGCCCATTCCGCCTCCTTGCCCAGTGTCGGCTTGGAGCGACGGGATCCCTTTACACGGTGTAGAAAGCGCAACCGTCCCTCGGCACGTCTTGCGGTGATCCCAATTCCGCGCAGCCTGAGTGCCTCGTGCTTTTCAGGGCTCTGCATGTGTGGAACCGTCCTTTTGATCGGCTTGGCTCTTGGCATCAGCATTCATGGACCGACAATAGACCTCAAGCGCAAGAATTGCCGTTTCCTCGTCCTCGCCGGACACCGAAAAGGAAAGCTCGGTTCCCTCTGTGGCACCAAGGCTCATCAGCGCCAACAGACGCTTCCCATCCACCTCCTTGCCGTTTGCTCGGACGCGGATATCGGACAAAAACCGCTTGGCAAAGGTGGCAAGCTGCCCCGCAGGACGCGCGTGAAGCCCGTTCGGATCTTCGATCCGACAAGAAAATTCTTTCATAAAATTCTTCCTCGTTTCGCTCGTTGTGTTTTATTATTTTGCCAAAAGATCGCAAGGATATGCAAAAGAGAATGCAACGCACACGAAAAAAAGACAAAAGCGCGACGTTTCCCTGTCATTTCCCTATCATTTTTTTGATAAAAATGCAATTTTTGACCGCACGGCATTGACAAACCGAACGGCAAGTGCTAAAATGGACACCGGGAAAGCTCCCGATCCTTAAAATTTTTGACGTATAGGAGAAAAAACATGAAAAGACTTTTTTTGATGCTGCTGGTATGTCTGCTGATTTGCACGGCGGCGGTTGGTTGCACAGAGGAGAACGCGGCAACAGCTTCGGGGCTGGTTTTTGAAAAATCCGGTGATGCGTATTACGTAAAGGATTGTTCCGACACTGCCACCGAGGTCAATATTCCCGCGAAATACAAAGGATTACCCGTCACGGGCATCGGTGAGTATGCGTTTTGGCGATGTGAAAGCCTTACAAGCATCGCGATTCCAAGCAGCGTCACGAGCATCGGCAAGGGTGCGTTTGGTTCGTGCAGTCGCCTCACAAGCATCACGATTCCCGACAGCGTCACGAGTATCGGTGAGGGTGCGTTCAGGAGTTGCAGCAGCCTGACAAGTATCGCGATTCCCGATAGTGTGACGAGCAGCCTCGGCACTGAGGTATTCAACTATTGCACGAATCTTTCCAGCATCACGATTGGAAACAATGTCACGAGCATCGGTAAAATGGCGTTCTACGGTTGCAAGAGCCTTACAAGCATCACGATTGGAAACAGTGTCACGAGCATCGGTGATACTGCGTTCTCCGATTGCAAGAGCCTTACAAGCATCACTATCCCTAGCAGTGTCACGAGCATCGGTGATTATGTGTTCAATGAGTGCATGAGCCTTTCAAGCATCACGTTTGGCAACGGTATCACGAGCATCGGCAAGAATGCGTTTACTTTGTGCAACAGTCTTACAAGCATCACGCTTCCCGACAGTATGACGAGCATTGACAGTTCGGCATTCTCTTCTTGCAAGAACCTTTCAAGCATCACGTTTGGAAACAGTGTCACGAGCATCGGTAATTCTGCGTTCTCCTCTTGCACAAGCCTTACAAGCATCACTATCCCTAGCAGTGTCACCGACATCGGCATTTATGCGTTCGGAGGATGCGAGAATCTCACAATCATCACGTACCAAGGCACGGTTGACGAGTGGAATGCACTTCCCAAGGGAAACTCATGGAACAGCTTCGTCCCCGCCACCGAGGTGGTTTGCTTCGATGGCACGGTAAAACTCAAATAATCCCAAAAACAAACAACGGGCTCCGTGATTTTGCGGAGTCCGTTTTTGTGCGGTTTTATCACGAGATTTGCGTAAAACACGCGTACCTGTAGGGACCGGCGTCCCCGACGGTCCGTGATACCGTTTGTTTGAACAGAAAAAGAGGCGTTTTTGCGACGTGTAAAACCGGATGATTTTCGGTCATATTTCATTCATTGCGGACCGTCGAGGACGCCGGTCCCTACAACCCACACATTTCCGTGAAAATGTTACTTTTCGGCAGAGTTTTCAGGGTGGTGGCACCTGAAAACTATCGGCAGTACCAAGAGTCCGACAGAAAAAAATAAAAACTCTCACGCAAGAAAAATTGCTGCGAAAGTTTTTGAAAAGGGGGTATGGGGGAGAAACTTTTTGGAAAAAGTTTCTCCCCCAAAAACGCGCCCTCGGCAGTACCGAGCATCCGACACAAAAAATAAAAACTCTCACGCAAGAAAAATTGCTGCGAAAGTTTTTGAAAAGGGGGTATGGGGGAGAAACTTTTTCCAAAAAGTTTCTCCCCCAAAAACGCGCCCTCGGCAGTACCGAGCGTCCGACACAAAAAATAAAAACTCTCACACAAAAAAATTGCTGTGAAAGTTTTTGGAGGGTGTGGGAACCTTTTTTCAAAAAGGTTCCCACAAAAAATCATATTTATTTATTCTTATTCAACAGCTTCTTTGCCAAGAGGTTGATGTAGAAGCCGCCGAGCACCGAGCGTGCCTGGAAGCCTGCTTGTCTGCCCGAATCGGTATAGTACCAGTCGGTTACGGGGACGCGATCCTCGGTTTCGGAGATCATGCGCGCGATCGACTTGTAAACCTTATCGGTATACTGTGCGTTGTCTGCCATAACCGTCGTCCATGCCAGCCAGTCGAGCTTGGTGTAAGAGGAACGGCTGTCAAGCGGTGTGCCGTAGCGGTTCATCTTCTTTTCGTAAACGCGGATTTCCTCTTCGCTCACTGCAGCATCAAACAAACCGAGATCCAAAAGGCGATCCCAAATGATGTTATACTTCAAGCTCCAGCTTGCGTCCTTATCAAAGGTCAATCTCCAGCCCGCACTTCTCTTCTTCTTGGCATCCTTTACCCAACGGTCAGCCATTTCCTTGGCAACCTCGCCGTACTTGGGTGCGTCAAACAGCTTTGCGTACGCGCCAAGCGCAACGATTGCCTTGAGCGACAGATTGCAGTTGTGCGCCAAGTGTCCCGCAAAGTCGTCGGTGCAGAGCTGGTTTTCGGGATCGTAGCCGTACTCCACCAGATAGTCTGCCCACTGCTTCAAAAGATCGGCATTTTCTTCCAAGAGCGTACGGTCACCGTCGGTTGCCACCTGCGCCGCCATGGTCAGAATCGCGTTTCCGCATTCCTCAACCGGCATCTGCTTTTCAAACAGCAATTCGCCGTCCTTGAGTCCGTAACGCTGACCGTCCAGGAACGGATACCGTCCGCAGTCGTGCGGTGCGAACTCGTATTTCCATGCGTCGGTGCGTGCAAAATCGAACAGAGGACGCATCATGCCGCGCACCAGCTCGGGATTGTACAAAAGGAACAACGGGATCGAGGGATAGGTTACGTCCAGCGTTGCAAGACAGCCGTTGCTGAAGTTTTCCTTGGAGAGGAACATCAGCTTGCCGTCGATCTCCACCACCTTATGTGCGGCAATGGCTTGACGGTAGGAAAGTGCGCCAATTTGCGCGTACTCGGGCGAAATTGCGGTCATCTCTGCCATCAGCTTTGCATCGAATGCCCCGCATGCGGCACGGAGCTCGTCGGCTTCCTCCACCGCTTTTGCCAGCATGGTTGCAAAATCGCCGTAGAACTTCTTATAGTAAGCATCGATATGACGGTCGTAATACTTGATTGCCTTGATATCATCGTATGCAAATATGATCATATCCGAAAGCTTTTCGGAGGTGGTGAACACCAAGGGCTGCTTCGCGTACGGAATCGGCTCGCGGGGATCCATCGCAAGCGCTCTTGCCTGCAGTCCGCGCGCGCGGCACATATCTCTTCTGCGGTTACCCGTGGACGCTGCGGCATTTTCATGCACCAAGTGCAGGTATCCCCAGTCGATACGGACGTCGTCACCGTCGCGACCGAGAATCGTCTGCTCGGCATTTCCGATCCAAGCATCTCCCTTTTCCAGACCTACGGTGTAGTCCTGCCCCACGGGATCGCCCGCCAGCTCATTGGAGGCATCCACGTAGAACTCAAAGCGGTGTCCCTCCTCCTTTGGCGTGATCTCGTAGTAGAGATAGGTTACGGGACGGGTCATCACCTCCAAGCGGTCCATCAAAAGAGGAGTCACGAAGGTCACTTTCAGGTCGCACGCCTTATGCGTAAAGGTATAAACGGTGGTGGTGGGGTTGACGGTAACAGAGGTCTGCTTCAGCGTTTTTCCATCGGGATAATAAGAATCGCGCAGATATCCGCGGCCCATGAAGCGGAAAACCTCACCGTCGATCAGCAAAGCACCGCACATGGATTGGCGGGTACCGGTCCAGTGACGGGTCACGTCATCATACAGATTGTCGGCATTGCTCCAAACACTGAAATAAGGATCACACACGATCAGCGGAACGGCTACGGGACGAAACGGTTTGTTCATCATAAAAAACTTCCTTTCTGTGCTTTTTCGGGATCGACGTCGCGATCTCCGAGCTATCTTTATCATTATATCGCATCATTCACCGAAAATCAATAGGTTTTTCCGCTATTGACATGAGGTTTTTGCGCATTTCGACGGGATTTCTTCTCCAAAAACGATTTTGACAAAAAAAGGTTGAAAAAACGCAAAAAAAGCGGAATCTTCTTTTTTATTTATTGACAAACGCCGAAAAACGTGCTATAATGTACTTTGTATTTTTATTACTATTTAATTGTATGTGTGAATACAAACCATCATTTACGGCTCACGGAGTTTATTTATGCTGCTTGACTACATCATTCTCGCAATCTACGCACTATCCATGGTTGCGGTTGCAATCTATACCAAAAACCGTTCCGGCTCGGTAGAAGACTTTCTGCACGCGGGCAAGCGAGGGCTCAACGGGTGGATGACCGCGTTTGCCTACGGAACCACCTATTTTTCGGCGGTGATCTTCATCGGCTATGCCGGACAGTTCGGACGCGCATTCGGTCTTGCCTCGGTTTGGATCGGCATCGGAAACGCGCTGATCGGAACGCTGCTTGCATGGCTGGTGCTTGCAAAACGCACCAAAAATATGACCCAACGGCTTTCCTCCAAAACGATGCCCGATTTCTTTGAGAAGCGGTACGGTGACAGCCGCCTGAAAATCGTTTCTGCGGTGGTGATCTTCGTATTCCTGATCCCCTATTCGGCATCGGTGTACAACGGACTGAGCAGTCTTTTTGAAATCGTGTTCGGAATCGACGGTTGGATCATCATGCTGGCTCTTGCGGCATTGACGGCGCTTTACCTATTCTTCGGCGGTTATTTTGCCACGGCTCTGTCGGATTTCATCCAAGGGATCATCATGATCGCAGGTGTTGTACTGATGGTGATCTTCTTCATGAATTCCAAGGAAGTTTCCTGGGATATCTCACGGCTGACAAGCGACCCCAATCTGACATGGGTCACGTTTGACGGTGATCACAGCAAAGGACTTTACGGAACCACGGTTTCCCTGATCTCCTTGACACTGCTCACCTCACTCGGTGTTTGGGCGCTTCCGCAAACCGTTCACAAGTATTACGCCATCCGCGACAAAAAAGCCATCAAGCAGGGCGTGGTAGTCAGCACCGTCTTTGCACTGCTGATCGGCTTTATCGCCTACTTCACGGGAGCACTCAGCATCTTCTTCCCGTCGGTCGGCTCGGTTCCCGACGCACAGGTGCTGCCGCACATGCTCAAGCTCGTAATCCCCACGGGATTGATCGGTATCATCGCCGTTCTGATCCTTTCGGCAAGCATGTCCACCTTATCCTCGGTTTCGCTTGCCGGCGCGTCGGTGATTGCAATCGACCTTTACAAGGGTGTGGTCAATAAAAAGGCCTCCGATAAACGCGTGACGGTCACCATGCGTCTGCTCTGCCTCTTGTTCGTTTTGATCTCGGTGGTGCTTGCAATCCTCAACGAGAAATTCGGGATTGCCGCCATTGCCTACATGATGGGCATCAGCTGGGGAACGCTTGCCGGCTGCTTCATCGGACCCTTTGCGCTCGGTGTAGTTTGGAAGCGCGTGACGCGCCCCGCGGTGTGGACCTCAATCGTTGGCTCTTTGGTTTTAACGGGAGTATTGATCGTCCTTCTCGGCTACGACAAATGCGGCTACGGCTGCGACCTCGGCAAAGCCATCCAAACGGGAGTTTCCTGCTCCCCCTTGATCGGTGTGATCTGTATGCTGTTTTCTCTTTGCAGCACCGCGCTCGTCAGCTTGATTACCAAAAAGCCCGACGAAGCAATTGTTTACGAAGCATTCGAAAAGCCTTTGGAAGGCGAAATCAAATAAATCACGAAAGGTATTATCATGATCTGGTCTAAAGAAGAAACTCTTCCAAGAGAAGAGCTGGAAGCATTACAGCTGGAGCGCTTACAAGAAACCGTCAATCGGGTTTACGCAAAGGTTCCCGCTTATCGAAAAAAGATGGACGACGCCGGAGTCAAGCCCGAGGATATCAAAACGCTCAAGGATCTCTCGCGTCTTCCTTTCGTTACCAAGCAAGATATGCGCGACAATTATCCCTTTGGGTTGTTCGCGGTAGACAAGGACAGCCTGGTTCGCATCCATGCGTCAAGCGGCACCACGGGAAAACCCACCGTTGTGGGATACACGCAAAAGGACCTGGAAACCTGGACCGAGTGCGTGTCGCGTATTGCCTGCATGGGCGGTGCATCCTCGCACGACGTTGCACAGATCTGCTTCGGCTACGGCATGTTTACGGGTGCTTTGGGTCTGCACTACGGATTGGAAAAGATCGGTGCCGCCATCGTTCCCTCCTCTACGGGAAACTCCGAAAAGCAGATCATGTACATGAAGGACTTCGAAACCTCGCTTTTGGTAGCAACCCCCTCCTATGCGCTTCGCTTGGCTGAGGTCGCAAGAGAGATCGGCGTCGATCCCATCAAGGATCTGAAAGTCAAAATCGCACTGGTCGGAAGTGAGCTTCTCACCGACGCGATGCGCGAGGAAATGCATAAATACTGGGGCGAGGACGTTCTGATCACCTCCAACTACGGCATGAGCGAATTGATGGGACCCGGTGTTTCGGGCGAATGCTCCGAGCTTTGCGGAATGCACATCAACGAGGACTTCTTCATCCCCGAAATCATCAACCCCGAAACCGGCGAGGTTCTGCCGACGGGCGAGCAAGGGGAATTGGTCATCACCTGCATCAAAAAAGAGGGTCTCCCTCTCATCCGCTACCGTACCAAGGATATCACGCGCTTGTTCTACGAAAAATGCAAGTGCGGCAGAACCTTCTGCCGCATGGAAAACCTTTCGGGACGAAGCGACGATATGCTCAAGATCCGCGGAGTCAACGTCTTCCCCAGCCAGATCGAGGAGGTCATTCTCAGCTTTGAGGAGCTGGGACCGCACTACGAGATCGTACTGGAGCGCGAGGGCTATCTCGATAAGCTGACCGTAAAGGTCGAGCTTGCACAAAGCACCGACGAGTTTGCCGTGCTGGAACGGATCACCAAGCAGGTTCGCAATAAGCTCAAGGTCGTTTTGGGTCTTGACGCAAAGGTTATGCCCGTATCGCCCAACACGCTGCAGCGCTTTGAGGGCAAAGCAAAAAGAGTAAAGGACTTAAGGAGTAATAAGTAATATGGCAAAGAAAACCATTATGCTGGGAAATGAAGCGATCGCCAGAGGCGCGTATGAAGCAGGAGTTAAGGTATCGAGTGCCTACCCCGGAACCCCCAGCACCGAAATCAGTGAATATCTGGCAAAATATGACGAAGTATACACCGAATGGGCCCCCAACGAAAAGGTTGCGGCAGAGGTTGCCATCGGTGCATCGATCGCGGGTGTGCGCAGCTTTGCCTGCATGAAGCACGTCGGCTTGAACGTAGCGGCTGACCCGCTTTATACTTTCTCCTACACCGGTGTTACCGGAGGTTCTCTTTTCGTGGTTGCCGACGACCCGGGTATGGCAAGCTCGCAAAACGAGCAAGATACCCGTATGATCGCTCGCGCGGCGCACGTTCCCGTATTGGAGCCCTCCGACAGCCAGGAGGCAAAGGATTTCGTAAAATACGGCTATGAATTGAGTGAAAGCTACGATACCCCCGTCATTCTGCGCACCACCACCAAGCTCGCGCATTCGCAAAGCGCGGTGGAGCTGTGCGACCGCACAGAGGTTGAGGATCGCGCATACGAAAGAAAGGTTGCCAAGTACGTGATGATGCCCGCATCGGCAATCGGCAGACACTTGGTCGTAGAGGAGCGCGAAAAGCGCATGGCAGAGGACAGCGCGTCCTTCCCTTTCAACAAAATGGAAATCAACGACAAAAAGCTGGGCTTTATCACCTGCGGCATTGCATATCAGTACGTCAAGGAAGCCTTCCCGAATGCCAGCGTTCTCAAGTTCGGCTTGGTCAACCCGATTTCCAAGAAGCTCGTTGAGGACTTCGTATCTCAGGTAGAAACCGTTTACGTGTTTGAGGAGCTGGAGCCTGTCATCGAGGAGCAGGTTCGCGCCTGGGGCTTTGACGTCAAGGGCAAGGAATGCTTCACCCGTCAGGGAGAGTACAGCGTCAATCTGCTCAAGAAGGCGATTCTCGGTACCTCCGATATCGTCTTTGAAAAAGAGGACGCCCCCAACCGTCCTCCCATTCTCTGCCCCGGTTGCCCGCACAGAAGCGTCTTCTCGGTATTGAACAAGCTCAAGATTCATGCAGCAGGCGACATCGGCTGCTACACCTTGGGTGCTGTGGCACCTCTCGGTGTCATCGACACAACCATCTGCATGGGTGCCAGCATCTCCAGCCTGCACGGTATGGAAAAGGCACGCGGCAAGGAATACGTACAGAATTGGGTTGCCGTGATCGGTGACTCCACCTTCTTACATACCGGTATCAACTCGCTGATCAACATGGTTTACAACAAGGCTACCGGAACCGTGATGATTCTGGACAACCGCACCACGGGTATGACGGGTCACCAGGATCATGCCGCTACCGGTAAGACCCTTAAGGGTGAGGAAACCAATGCCATCGACTTTGTAGAGCTTTGCCATGCAGTTGGTGTCAAGAACGTCATCGAGGTCAATGCTTTTGACGTAGAAAAGCTGACGGCAGTGGTCAAGGAAAGTGTTGCAAGCGATACCTTGACGGTTATCATCACCAAGTCTCCCTGCGTGCTTCTCAAGGGACAGAAGTTCCCCAATAAGTGCGTGGCAAATCCCGAGGCTTGTAAAAAATGCGGCATGTGTCTGAAGATCGGATGCCCTGCCATTACCAAGCAGGCAGACGGCACCGTCAAGATCGACGAGACCATGTGCAACGGCTGCGGTCTGTGCAAGAGCTACTGCAAATTCAACGCAATTGAAACGGTGGAGAAATAATTATGACAAAGAATATTATGATAGTCGGCGTAGGCGGTCAGGGTACGCTCCTGACCAGCAGAATTATCGGCAAGACCGCAATGGAGCAGGGCTTCGACGTGAAGATTTCTGAGGTACACGGCATGGCGCAAAGAGGCGGCAGCGTGGTTACCTTCGTGCGCTTCGGAGAACAGGTCTTTGAGCCCGTGGTCGAGGAGGGTCAGGCAGACGTCATCATCGCGTTTGAGCGTCTGGAGGCATTCCGATACGCACACTTCCTCAAAAAGGACGGTGTTTTGGTGGTCAACGATTGCCGAATCGATCCCATGACCGTGGTAATCGGCGCAAGAGAATACCCCGAAAACATTTTGGAAAAGCTGAAAAAGGACCATACCGTGTATGCCATCGACGGCATGGCTGCCGCGAAGGCACTGGGCAACAGCAAGGTTCTCAACTCGGTGGTGCTGGGCTACAGTGCAAAGTTTATCGGCTTTGATAAGGAAACCTGGCTTGACGTGGTGGAAAGAACCGTACCCCCGAAAACCATTGAAATCAACCAAAAAGCCTTCCTGCAAGGGTATGAAGCCTGAGAATGGTGAAAAACTACTGATATTCCCGGATAACCCCCAAAATTAAAACATAGGAGGAAGCTACCTTGTTTGCCAAACAGTTAACCGTATTTATCGAAAACAGAACGGGTCGTCTTTCCGAGGTTCTGACCGTTCTGAAATCCAATAACGTCAATATCCTCTCGCTCAGTCTTGCCGATACAACCGAATTCGGTCTTTTGCGCCTGATCGTCGATCAGCCCGCGCTCGGCAAGGAAAAGCTGACCGAAAAGGGATTTTCCTCGCTGATCTCCGACGTTTCCATCATTAAAATCGCGCATCAGGTCGGAGCCTTGCAGGAATTGCTCGCTGTCATCGACAAAAGTCGCGTGAACATCGAATACATGTACGGTCTTTCGATCGACGCAGACGTTGCGTACGTGGTGCTGAAGGCATCCGACAGCGAAGAGCTGGACGCCATTTTGACCAGATGCGGCATTGAAACCGTAACGGGCGAACGCCTTTTAAATTCCTGATATTTGAGGTATCAAAATGATCATTGATTTCCACACGCACCTTTTCCCCGATAGAATCGCACAAAAGACGATTGAGCTGCTGTCACAAAAGGCAAACATCCCCGCACGCGCAGACGGCACGAGAGCAGGTCTTTTGCGAGCAATGGAAGCAGGCGACGTGGATATCGCGGTCAATCTGCCCGTTCTGACCAACCCCTCAAGCTTTGACAAGGTCAACGGCTTTGCCAAAGAGATCAACGACACCTGCCGGGAAAGCGGACGGAGAATCCTCTCCTTTGCCGGCATTCACCCCGCTTGTGAGAATATCCCCGAAAAAATGAAGTGGATCCGCGAAAACGGATTTTTGGGGATCAAGCTCCATCCCGACTACCAGGAAACCTTTTTTGATGACGACGGATATTTAGAGATCGTTCGCGAGGCGGAAAAGCAGGATCTGATCGTGATCACACACGCAGGCGTGGATATCGGCTACCGCGGCTACCCCGTTCGGTGTACACCCGAGCGTGCCGCACGGGTCATTCAAAAAATCCCTTATGAAAAGCTGGTCTTGGCGCATCTTGGCGCAAGCGAGCTCTTCGACGAGGTGTACGAGTTGCTGTGTGGGTTGAACGTATATTTTGATACGGCATATATTTTGCACTTCGTGGGTGAGGAGTGCTTCAAGCGGATTCTTGAAAAGCACGGTGAGGACCGAATCCTATTCGGATCCGACTCCCCCTGGAGTGACATCGGAAAAGACGTCAATATGCTCAAATCATTTTCTTTGAATCGGGAAACCGAGGAAAAGATCCTTTGCACAAACGCAAAAAAGCTACTTGGATTACAGTAAGGAGAAAATTCGATGGGATACAATCAAAAAATGTTCGGGCTTGGAAGCAAGCGTTCGATCATCAGAGAAATTTTTGAATACAGCAAAACGCGCGCCAAGGAGATCGGAGCCGAAAACGTCTTTGATTTCAGCCTTGGAAACCCCAGTGTGCCGGCTCCTTGTGAGGTCAACGACACCATTCGTGAGCTGCTTGATTCCGAAAATTCGGTGCTGCTGCACGGATATACCTCGGCGCAGGGCGACTTAAAGGTCAGAGAGGCAATTGCCGACAGCATCAAAGCGCGCTTTGACGTTGCCATCACTCCGAACCACATTTATATGACCTGCGGCGCGGCGGCATCTCTTTCGATCTGCCTCAAAGCAGTGATCGAGGAGGACAAAGACGACGAGTGCATCGTTTTTGCACCGTTCTTTACCGAATACCGCGTGTTCATTGAAAACGCCGGCGGAAAGGTCGTGGTCAGCGCACCGATGGAGAAGACCTTCCAGATCGACGTTGCCGATTTTGAGGCAAAGCTTTCGCCCAAGACCAAAGCGGTGATCCTGAACTCTCCCAATAACCCCAGCGGTGTCGTCTACTCCGAGGAAACCGTCAAGGCACTGTGCGAGGTCTTGCGCAAAAAATCCGCCGAATACGGCAGTCCCATCTACCTGATTGCCGACGAGCCCTACCGCGAATTGGTGTATTCCGACGTGACGGTTCCTTACCTCATGAACTACTACGAAAACACGTTGGTATGCTATTCCTACTCCAAGTCGCTGTCACTGCCCGGCGAGCGTATCGGCTACATCGCCGTTTCTCCCGCAATGGAGGACGGAGCCAATATTTACCTTGCCGTTTGCGGCGCGGGTCGTTCGCTCGGCTACGTTTGCGCGCCCAGTCTGTTCCAGCACGTCATTGCACGTTGCATGGATGCCAAGGTGGACATCGAAATCTACCGCGAAAACCGCGACCTCTTGTATAACAATCTGACCGAATACGGCTACGAGTGCGTCAAGCCCGACGGCGCTTTCTATCTGTTCGTCAAGGCACTGGAGGACGACGCGTACAAGTTTTACGAAAAAGCCAAGCAGCATGAAATTTTGGTGGTTCCCTGCGACGACTTCGGTGTCAAGGGCTACGTCAGAATTGCGTACTGCGTAGACAAGGCTCGCGTTCTGGGTGCGCTGCCCGCATTCAAAAAGCTTGCCGAAGAATACAAATAAAATACCGCATAAAGGCCGTACGGATCCGTACGGTCTTTATCGAATAAACCCATACGAACGAGAAAGGAGGCAACGCATGAAAAAAAGACTGACAATCGGAATCCTTGCGCACGTAGACGCGGGAAAAACCACGCTTTCCGAGGCGTTGCTCTACCTTTCGGGGAAGATTCGCACCTTGGGTCGCGTGGACCACAAAAACACCTACCTTGATACCAACGCCGTGGAACGGGAGCGCGGCATCACCGTGTTCTCCAAGCAAGCCCGTTTTTCAACCCCCGACTGCGATTTTATTCTGCTCGATACACCGGGACACGTCGATTTTTCTCCCGAAGCCGAGCGCACGTTGGGGCTGTTGGATTACGCGATTCTGGTCATCAGCGGGACCGACGGTGTCCAAAATCACACGCGTACGCTGTGGCAGTTGCTTGATTTTTATCAGGTTCCCACCTTTTTGTTCATCAACAAATGCGACGTTGCCATCAAACGCAAGGAAGATTTGGCAGAAGAGCTTTCCAAAGCCCTCTCCCCTCGTTGCGTTGCATTTTACGAAGCGGAAACCAAGAAGGAGCTGGACGAACGGCTGGCGCTGGTGCACGAAAGCTTTTTGGAAAGCGTCCTTACGGGGGAACCGATCGAGGATGCCGACGTTGCCGCGTTGATTGCGGAGCGTCGCCTCTTCCCTTGCCTGTTCGGGGCTGCCCTTCGGTTGGACGGAGTTGCGTTTCTCCTGGATACGTTGATTCGCTATTCCCTGCAGCCGATCTACGAAGAGCGCGCATTCGCCGCCAAGGTTTATAAAATTGCACGCGCCGGCACGACACGTCTGACCTATCTGAAAATCACGGGCGGCACGCTGTCTGCCCGCGATGAAATCTCTTACTTATCGGCAGACGGTACGCGCACCGTGGAAAAGATCAATCAGATCCGTCTTTACTCGGGTGAAAAATTCGAGCAGGTTGACAGTGCTTCGGCTGGCGAAATCTGCGCGGTCAGCGGACTTTCCGCTACCTACGTCGGTCTTGGCTTGGGGCTGGAGGGAAATGCCTGCCGTCCCGTTTTGGAGCCCGTGCTGTCCTATTGCATCCAACTGCCCACGGGCTGTGATCCGATTTTGTATTTCCCAAAGCTCAAGGAGCTGGAGGAGGAAGAGCCTTCCCTGCATCTGTATTGGAACGATTCGCTTGCACAAATTGAAGCACAGCTGATGGGGGAGGTGCAGATCGATCTCGTTAAGCGCATGATCAAGGAGCGTTTTTCGATTGATTGTGAGCTTGGCACGGGAAAAATCCTCTATAAAGAAAAAATCGCCAAAAAGGCGATCGGAATCGGACATTTTGAACCGCTTCGGCACTATGCCGAGGTACAGCTGTTGATGGAACCCCAACCCAACGGTGCGGGGTTGATCTTTGACATTCGCCTGCCGGAAAATACGCTTGACGTCAACTGGCAGCGCTTGATTCTCTCGCATCTGTACGAAAAAGCGCACCGCGGCACGCTGATCGGTGCCGCCTTGACCGACACCAAAATCACCCTGGTTGCCGGACGCGCCCACCTCAAGCACACCGAGGGCGGCGATTTCCGCGAAGCCACTCTGCGTGCGGTGCGGCACGGACTCATGCGCGCGGGATGCGAGCTTTTGGAGCCCTATTACCGTTTTCGCCTTTCGGTTCCCAATCACTCTGTCGGTCGCGCCATGTCGGATCTGCAAGCGCGTTTTGCCGTGTTTGAAATCGATTCTTCCAACGAAGAAGCCACCGTGCTGTGCGGAAAAGCCCCCGTTTCGGAGCTTCACGATTACACGCGCGCGGTCATCTCTTACACGGCAGGCAAGGGCTCGCTTTCCTGCACCTTTGACGGCTATGCGCCCTGCCACAACGCAGAGGAAATCATTGGCGCGTGGCACTACGACCCCGCGTCGGACTTGGAAAACCCACCGCACTCGGTCTTTTGTGATCACGGTGCCGGCTTTGTTGTGCCATGGGACGAGGTTGAGCAATACAAGCACCTGGATGCAAGCCACCTCTTGTCCCAAACCCCTGCTCCCATTTTGCCGCGGATGTCGCAGCTTTCCAAAAAATACGCGCTCAGTGACGAGGAGCTGGAAGCCATCATGCTGCGTGAGTTCGGCCCCATCAAGCGTCGCCGCTACAGTGAGCCGCGTACCAACGCCGCCGAAAAAGCCGCGAAGCGTCACACAAAAAGATCGGTCAAGCCGCCGCGTCACATGGTCATCATCGACGGCTACAACCTGATCTACGCATGGGATTTTTTGCGCGAAACCGCCGAGTTCAGCCTGGAAAAGGCGCGCGAGGTCCTCATGGATCTGCTCAGCAATTACGTCGCCTTTACCAAAATCGAGCTGCTTTTGGTGTTTGACGCCTACCGTGTCAAGGACGGCGTCGGCTCGGATTTTCTCCACGACGGCTACCGCGTGGTCTTTACCCGAGAGGATCAGACCGCCGATGCGTATATGGAGCAACGGATGCACGAATTGGGACCCGACTACAACATCCGCGTGGTTACCGGCGACCGTCTCGTGCAGTTCTCCGCCGTCCATTCGGGGATCTTGCGCATGACGGCAAAGGAGTTTTTGGATGAGCTGACCTCGGTTTCCAACCAAATTACCGATTTTATCCGCAAACTGGAAGAGCAGTCCTAAAAAAAGAGAGAGGACTTGGGCAACCTACGAATACAAAGTAGGTTCCCAAATCCTCTTTTTTGATGCAACCAATCATTCTTCCGACTCCAAAAGCGTCAAAATCGCCTCGGTATTTTCCTCGGAATACTCGATCTCGGCAGAAAACAAACGGGCAAGCTCCACTTGATCGTCAAGGGTGAAATCCCCCGTTTTTGCATACAGCATCGCGCCCAAAGCAACCAGCAACCGATATCCCAATTCGGCAAATCTGATCCATGCGCAAAACGCAGAAAGATTCTCGGCATTCGCCGCATGACGGTACACAAAATAAACCAAAAATTGCTCGTATTCGGTCATACGCGCGCCCATGTACCGCAAAAAAACTTGCACGTCAAGCGTATCGATCGTCGCATCCAGGCGAACAAGCAGCTTTGTCCATGCATCCTCCAAGCGTTCTAACGACAAAAGCCGTCGACACCACGGAGCAAGCGAGGGGAACGCGCCGGAATCGCCAAGCCCCTGTTTGACGCACGCTATGCGTTCCTCCAAGTCGATCGACCGATCCTGCAAAAGGGCAATCACCTCATCGCGGAGTGACACCCACGGGTCTTGGCTCGCGCTTACCGCGCCGCCGTCCTGCCGTATCAGGCACACAGGCTCCTTTTCTCCAAGGATCAAGCGTCCCGCCGCCTCACAGCACAGCCCCAAGCCGACCTCCTCACGGTCGGCAAAGACGTTATAAAAGCGCGGATGCTCGGCACAAATATGGCAAAGCCGATCTTCTCCGAGCGTCAGGATCAGGTCGCACAGCCCCTCCCCGTTCAAAAAGGGACAGCGTTCGTGCGCATCCAACCGAAAATGCGGCGTATCCTCCATGGAAATGCTCGCCCTCAGCCGATCTCCGAAGGCTCCCTCGACCTTTTGATAGGCAGCCAACGCATCGGAGTCAACGTCGATCTCCCAACCGATACAGCAGCTATGCCGACAAGCCCCCGCAATACATCGAAAGCGCGGATAATAGGTAGGAAAAATTTGTTCCATGACCAAGCCTCATTCACAGCCGCCCGACTGTGCGATCTTTCGGAGCGTCTTCATCACGGGGTTTTCTCCTCTGCCGAAATAGTCATACAACCGACAATACTCTGCATACAGCACGTCATACGCCTTGGTGTGTGCGGGAATCGGCACGTACGTACGCACGGGCTTGACAGAAAGGACTTTGGCGGCTTCGATCACCGACCGATACAAGCCTCCCGCCACGGCGGCGTAAATCGCAGAGCCGAGCGCACCCGCTTGCGCGGTATCAAACACGCAGATCTCGCGATCCAAAACGTCGGCATAGATCTGCATCAGCATATCGTCCTTGTTGGCAATTCCGCCAGCCGCCCCCAGCTGTCGGGGAACGATGCCGTTTTCCCGATAGGTTTCCAAAATGCGGCGCATCCCGAAGGCCGTTGCCTCGATCAGCGCACGATAGATCTCCTCGGGGCGTGTTCCGATATGCATTCCCAGAATCATACCGGTCAGATCGGCATCCTGCAACACCGAACGGTTGCCGTTAAACCAATCCAAAGCCAAAAGTCCGTGCTCGCCGATGCGAAGCTTCTGCGCACGCTCACGCAGATAGACGTGGATGTTCTTCCCCTCCTTTTGGGCGGCTTCCACGTAGGAGGCAGGCACCGAGGTTCTCACAAACCACTCAAAGCAATCGCCAAAGCCGGCTTGCCCCGCTTCATAAGTACAAAGTCCGGGAATTACACCGTCCTGCACCAATCCGCAAATGCCGTCAATCTGCTTCACGGCGGGATCATGCAGCAAAAGCACACCCGAGGTTCCCAGCACGAGAAGTCCTCTTTCCGCCTCGGTGACGTTCAAGGCAGGCATTGCCGCCTCGGCATCCAGCATCGGAAGTGCCACGGGCGTTCCTTCGCATAGCCCCGTCATCGCGGCTCCCTTGGCGGTCAAGCAACCCGCCGTTTGCTCCACCGAGCGTACGTTTGTAGAAATCTTGGTTCCGATAATCCCATCCAAACGGGGATCAACCGCGCAAAAATAGTCGTTGGACGGGAAGCCGTCCTCTCGCGTCCAGTTGAATTTAAAGCCGGCAAAGGCGGCGGCATGTACGTCCTCCCCCGTCAAGCGGGAGGTCAGCCATTCGCCCGCCTCACAAAAGCAGTGGGTAGCGCGATACACCTCTTCGTCACGGCGAAGCGTTTCGTAAATCTTCGGAAAAGCCCATTCGGGAGAGAGCTTTCCGCCACAGTAGGAAATCCATTTTTCGCCACGCTCTACGGCAATTTCGGTCATTTTCTCGGTTTCCCATTGTGATGCGTGATGCTTCCACAGCTTCACGTAGCTCTGCGGACGCGACGCAAAACGAGGGTCAAGGCAAAGCGGTTCTCGGTTTTGATCCAACGCAACCAACGTACAAGACGTAAAATCAATGCCAAGACCCGAAACCTCTTCGGGCGAAATCCCTGCTTTTTGTAAAACCTCCCGAATCACGGTGCCCAATGCGTCCACGTAATCCTGCGGATGCTGAAGTGCCGATTGCGGCGGCAGCTCCGTGCCGTCGGGCAGAGTGCGGTCCATCACACCGTGCGGATACTCCATCACCGCCGATGCAAGCGTTTCTCCTTTTTTTACGTCCAGCAAAACGGCTCTTGCCGACAGCGTTCCAAAATCCACACCAACCGTATATCGTTTCATTCTCATATCCTCTTTATCCTGTATTCACACAACTCAAATCAGACGGTCTGCGCGCATACGCAGTCGTCCTTTTTTGGTTTCCCCGTCAAAGGCACGCAACCGAAAGCGTCCGTATCCGCGCACCGAAATCCACAAGGGCGGCTCCAGCTGCAGATCCACACGCTCCTCCGGCTCGAACTCCACCTCAACCATACCGCTTCTGACGCTTCGTTGCGCATCCTCACGCGACTGCCCCGTCAGCGCGGCAACCACGCAGTCCAAGCGGGCAGAGGCAACGGTGTCGTTGACGGGAGCATATTTTTTGCCGTCGGTAAAGCTTTCGTCAAGCGTGTAAAGACTGCACCTGACCGTATCGGTTGCCACCTTTTCCAATGCCGTGCAAAGAAACTCCGCCATACTACGCGAGCAAAAAATCACCGCCTCGTGATCGTTCTGCACGGCAATGTCACCAATCGCGTCGCGTTCAATTCCCAGCCCTAAAATCGAGCCGAGGTAATCGCGGTGGGTAAGCGTCCGATAACGGCTCCCTCTGACGCGGAGTGCGCAAACCGCCGCCGAAATCTCCTCGCCAAGAAGCCCCTCCATCCTCTCGCGATCATACTCGGAGATGGGGCACTCCAGCAAATCGCAAAGGTAGTCGGGCAACAAAAACAGGCAGACGCGTTCCGCTTCCCGATAGCCGCCAAAGAACCATGCACGCGCCGATTCTGTGCGGCGGGAAAGCTCACGCTCTGCCCGATTGCGTCCCCTCGGGGAAAGAAACGGCAAAACCGCCACGCTTCCCCGTCGGCATTTTTCCAATGCGTCCCCTATGCGAGCCTCCAGAAGCTCCTCGGGATCGTTTTTGGCGCGGCTCATAAGACAGCCACCAAGGTTTGAACAAGCGAAAGCAACAGAACCGTCAACAAAAACGGAATGTCGATCGGAATATTCTCAAACCAGTGCATTTTTGCGCACAATGCGCGAATGGGAAAAATCAAAGGCTCGGTAATCGTCAGCAAAATGATACTGAATCTTCCCTCTCGCATGGGATCAAACCAGGAAAGAATTGCACGCACGAACATTGCCGCCAGCAAAACGTCAATGATGACCGTTACGGTATACTGCAAAGCATATAACAGGGTATCCATCAAAACCTATCCTTTCGGAATTTTAAACTGCGGAAAAAGGGCGAAGCCTTTTGGGACTTCACCCTTGTTGCTCAATCATTGCAATCAGATTTCCTCGCCGGAGGGGATCTCCTCATACACTTCCTCGTACTCACCGCTTGCCGCGGGTGCGGGAGCCTCCGGAGCTGCCTCGGGAGCAAAGCCCGAAATATCAACGCCTGCGGGAGCAACCACGATGGTATTCTTGTTGGTCTTGATCATCTCTCCGCCCAGAACGTAGGTCACACCTGCCAAAAAGTCAACCAAGCGATGCGCCTTGTCCTTGGTAAGATTCCCAATATCCAACAAAATGATGCATCCGTCTCTCAGCTTGTCGGCAATTTCGGTTGCCTCGGTATGGCTCTTGGGCTGGATCAGCTTAAGCGCAACCTTTTCGGGAGCCTGCGGTGCCGCAACGGCTTCCTTGCGAAGCGGCGCGTTGACCGTAGAGATATCGGAATCGGGATCCGAATCGTTCATTTCCATTTTCAGATCCTCGGGCATGACGTACTCATCATCGTATTCGTCACCCAAATCCGCGTTGTCGTTTCTGACAAATTTTTTAATCAAATTCATTTTGTCGTCCTCCGTTTATATGTGATACATTTTATTTTTCTTACGCTTCCGGCGTTTCGGGCTCGGCAAACAGTGCGCGTCCGATCCGAACCACGCTCGCGCCCTCCTCAATGGCAGGGACAAAGCTACCCGACATTCCCATCGATAAAACAGGTCTACCTATATTATGAAGTTTTTTTTGCCAAATGTCAAGACATTGTTGTGAAGTTTCTTGAAAATATTTGCGATATTCCTCAATTTTTTCGCATTTTGGCGCCATTGTCATGAATCCGCGCAGGCGAATATGCGAAAAGTCCGACAGCTGCAAGCAAAAATCAACCACTTCCTCGGGGGACAGACCACTCTTGCTTTCCTCGCGTCCGCTGTTGATCTCCACCAAAACGTCCATCACCAAGCCGTGCTGTGCCGCGCGGCGGTCGATCTCCTTTGCCAGCGTCAAGGAATCCAGCGAGTGTATCATGCACACCTTGTCGATGATATATTTGACTTTGTTGCTCTGTAATTTTCCGATAAAGTGAATCCGCAAGCCCTCGCGATCTAATTCCTCCCAGCGGGCAAGCAGCTGCTGAACGCGGTTTTCGCCCACGTCATGCACACCAAGCTCACGATGCAGATAATTGACGTGCTCGGCATCGGTATACTTGATGGCGGCAAGCAACGTCACGTCCACGTCGGACAGTTCCTCTCGCCGACGAGCCTTTGCCGCTTCGATCTCTCCGCGGATCGCGGCAACGTTCTCATTCATATATGAAAGATCGCTCATTTGTAAACCTTTCCTTCCCGTAAATTTCTGCCCGAAATAATCAGAATATCGTAAAGTCCCAGATAATCGTCGCCTCGTTCTCCCTGCTCGGCGGCAATGCAGTAGCCGTCCCCACGGTATAGGATCTCGATTTTCCGGAAGCAAACGGTGCTGTTCTTGAAGATATAAACACCGGTTTCCCCGCCCTTTTTCCGAAGTGCCGATTCGGGAACGTAATACCCCTGTTGCGTATTGGCGGTAACCTCCACGCGCTGAATACGGTAGTAGGTGAAATTCGACGGAATCTCCATCGATTCAAACACCACGATCATACCGCCGTCAGCCGCCTCGATGCACCCGGAGCAGGTCATCAACAGCTCCTTGTCCCCGTTTTCGGGGAAGGACACGCGGTACTCTCCGCCCTCTTGAAAGAGCGCGGCGGCAGCGGCATCAAAGGGGATCGCCAACGACCACTGATATCCGTATGCGATTTTCCCGACTACGGTTTCGCCCTCAAAGCTTCTTGCCGGCTGGGCAAGCAATGCGGCAAATCCCGCGGCATCCATGGTTTCCAACGCCGTCCGCGTAAATAACGATTCATAGCCGTCCACAAAGGAACGATCATAGTAATATCCGGAGTCCCCGGGGTTGATAACCGTTTCGCAGTTCCCCATCAGGAGAAGCTGCTTGTAGGCTACAAGATCCTGCAGGCTTTTTTGGATCTCCTGCTTTCCCTCGATCACCACCGCATAACGGTTGAGAGCCTGCAACAGCTCCGCATCCAACAGCTCCACGCGCGACCAATCGTCCGCCGCCACCGCCTCCTGAATTTCCAGAAGCGTTTTCATAGAGCTTTCGCGATAGCCCTCTGCCTTGGAGATGGTGGTGTCGGTAGAGGAAACGGCATCCTCCAGCAATCTGATCAAGCGGTTCGTACGGTCTAACACGACCTGCTTTTGCACATCCGAGCCGTCCCACACCTCTGCCACATTGGCTTTCGCGCTGACCTTGGTGCCGCTTTGTGCCAAATCGTTGACCAATCCCGCCGTACCCGTCGTCAAAACGGTTTCGTCGCGGAACAGATACGCATCTCCGCCAACGATCTGCATATCGGTTGACTGCCGCACGGGGATGGTCATCAGGCTGTCCGCCGAGCCGGCAAAAATATGATAAACCGTATAAAAAATCAAACAAACGAGAGCAAAGGTCGCGCAAAACCGCGGCATGATTTTTTTCAAAAACTCAATGCGTGTCATACGCCCTCCCCTGCAAAAAAATCAACGTCTGCTCAAGCACAAAGCCTCTCCCAAAACGTCGTCAAAGCTCCGCACCTCACCGTTTTGCGTCATATCGATCCAATGAACGTAGTCCTTCGCGCCAAACCACGTCATCTGCCGTTTGGCATAGCGGCGCGTCGCGCGCTTCAAGGACTCCACAGCACAGTCAAGCGACTCCTCTCCACGCAAGAAGCCCAATAGCTCCTTGTATCCGATCGCCTGCGCGGCGGTCGCATTCTTTTCAAACACACCCTCTGCAAGAAGGCTCTCCGTTTCGGCAAGCAGCCCCGCCTGCAGCATCAGATCTACACGGCGGTCGATGCGCTCGTACAGCACCTCCCGATCGGGGTAGCGCAACCCGATCACGGTTGCGTCGTAGGGGGACTCTACCGTCTTGGAGCGTCGATCCGCCTCGCTTTTCGTGATCCCCGAGGTTTGATAGATCTCGATGGCGCGCACCACGCGCTTGACGTTATTCGGGTGAATACCCGCAGCACTTTCGGGATCAATCTCGGCAAGACATGCGTGAAGTGCCTCGTTTCCGTGCGTTTCGGCAAAGGAAAACAGCTCCTTTCGCACCGCGGGATCGGTTTCGGTTTCTTCAAACCCACCGCCACGCAACAAAGCGTCAAGATAAAGTCCCGTGCCACCGCACAGAATCGGCAATTTCCCACGCGCCGCGATTTCTTCAACCGCGCGCTTGGCATGTTCAACGTACTCGGCACAGGAAAACGGCAGCTCAGGATCCACAAAATCGATCAGATGATGCGGCACCCCGTCCTGCTCCTCGCGCGTCGGCTTTGCCGTTCCGATATTCATGCGACGGTAGATCTGCATCGAATCGCAGGATACGACCTCCCCGTTCAAAGCCTTTGACACGGCAACCGCCAAAGCACTTTTCCCACTTGCCGTGGAGCCGACAACAGCCAGAATTCGGATTTTGTGTTCTGCCATAGAAAGCTCCTTTCCGACGATTCGTGACATGTAGCAAAAAGATGCCGACAAAAATTCATACAACTATTCATTATAATTATATCACAACCAAAAGAATTTGTCAATTGCCTGCACGCAAAATCAGCGTGCAAGATGCGAAAACCCCAAGGAAAAATTTCCCTTGGGGTGTATTTCGGAAAAGGCGCGCCGCTTGCAACGAAAGACGCGCAGTATTGGACGATTTATACAATCAGCATCGCGTCATCGAAGTTTATAGCATATAAGATGCAAAACTTCGATGAGTGAAAAGTGAAGAGTGAAGAGTGAAAAGAATTGGTTGCTTTTTGCATTTGCAAAAAGCTTCATTTTCTTTTATCTATTCTCTTTTATCTCTTATCTGCTGATTGTATAAATCTTTTATACAATCAGCATCGCGTCGCCGAAGCTGAAAAACCGATACTCCTCCTCTACCGCCGTACGATAAGCTTCCATCACGCGGTCACGGTCGTAGAATGCCGACACCAACATCAAAAGCGTGCTTTCCGGCAGGTGGAAATTGGTAATCAACGCGTCTACTGCCTTGAATTTGTATCCGGGGTAGATAAAAATACCCGTATCCCCCGATTTTGCAGGGATAAAGCCGTTTTCGTCGGCTACAGACTCAATGGTGCGACAAGAGGTCGTCCCCACGCAGATCAAGCGTCCGCCTTTGGCTCGACGCTCGTTGATCACACGCGCGCTCTCTGCGGGGACCGAGAAAAATTCGGTGTGCATCACGTGCTCGTCGATGCGGTCGGCTTTGACGGGGCGAAACGTCCCCAGCCCCACGTGCAGCATGACCGGCGCGATAGCAACTCCCTTTTCGCGGATGCGATCAAGCAGAGCCGGCGTAAAATGCAGACCCGCCGTGGGAGCCGCCGCAGAGCCTTCCTCGCGAGCATAAACGGTTTGGTAGCGGTCGTTATCCTGCAGCTGCACGGTAATATACGGAGGCAGCGGCATCATGCCGATCTCTTGGAGCAACACGTAAATGCTTTCATATTTTGCGTGATCGTAGGTGAATCGGATGATGCGGTTGCCCTCCTCCACCAAGTCCAACACCTCGCCCAGAAGCAGTCCCTCTCCGAAAACGAGCTTCATCCCAACGCGCGCGCGTTTGCCGGGCTTTACCAGCACCTCCCACGTATCCAGCTCTCGCTGGCGAAGCAAAAGCAGCTCGATCAAAGCCTCGGGTCTATCCTGTACGTGTCCGTAAAGGCGCGCGGGGATGACCTTGGAATCGTTAATCACCAAAACGTCGTTCGGCTGTAGATAGTCTAACAAATCAAAAAAATGACGGTGCTCAAGCGTCCCGTTCCGTCTGTCCAGCACCATCATACGCGAGCTGTCACGCGGCTCGATCGGATGCTGTGCGATTCTCTCCTCGGGTAGGTCATAAAAGAAATCGCTTGTGCGCAGCTCGGTATCGGGCTTTTGATTGACAATCACTTCACTCATTAAAAAGAACTCCCTCCATGGCAATTTTTCGGCACGGCGCATATACTGAAAGCAGCGTCCGTCCCACTCGTTTCTCGTATAATAGGATACCACAAACCCCTCGAAATTGCAATGCTTTTCCCCAAAAATGCCCTAAAAATACCGGTTAGAAGGAGCAACGCATGAGTTTACACAAAACAACGCTGTTTACGGGGGTCGCCACCGCGCTGATTACTCCGTTTGCAAACGATAAAATTGACTTTGATTCCTTGGAATGCCTAATCGAACGTCAAATCGATGCCAAGGTTGATGCCCTGCTGGTTGCGGGAACCACGGGAGAAAGCGCGACCTTGACCTTCCAAGAGCTGTTCGACCTGACTGCATTTGCCAAGCAACGGATACGCGGTCGCGTTCCGCTTCTTGCGGGATGCGGCTCCAATTCCACGGCACACGCAATCAGGCTTGCCGAGGTTGCGGCAGAAGCGGGCGCCGACGGACTGTTGGCGGTGACTCCCTACTATAACAAAGCCTCCGATCAAGGTCTGCTTCTGCATTACCGCGCGCTTGCAGATGCCGCCAAAAGACCCTTGATTTTGTACAACGTCCCCTCTCGCACGGGCTACCACTTGACGATGCCGCTTTACCGTCAGCTTGCGGTGCACCAAAACATCGTCGGGGTCAAGGAGGCATCGGGAGATCTTGGACTGTTTGAAGCCCTTTGCGACGAGTGCGGTGATAATCTGGACGTTTACACGGGAAACGACCACCAATTGGTTGCCTCGGTCAAGCTGGGAGGCAAGGGCGTGATCTCGGTTTGCTCCAACGTGATTCCTGCCGAAACTGCCGCACTCTACCGCTTCTGCGCTTGCGGGGATTGGAGGTCAGCGGGACGCGAAAAACGCGCCTTGTACGGACGGATGCAAGCCCTCTTTTGGGAGGTCAACCCCATCCCCGTCAAATACGTTGCCGCGCAGATGGGGCTTTGCCGTCTTGAATACCGTCTGCCACTCTGCGAGCCGTCCCCCGAAACCGCAAACCGACTGCGGGAAATATTTGATCTGTAGCTTTTGTATCTACTTTTTATTGACAATTTCACATTGCCGGCGGTTTTCGTGATACAACTAAAACGGGCTCCGCAAAATCGCGGAGTCCGTTAGTTGTATTTTCGGAGTTATTCCAGCGGGACACTGCCGTCAGATCTGCCCTCCTTTTTCCGTTATTATTTACTCTTGCACCTATATAGGTGCAAACAAATTATAGCATAAAGCTATAATATTGTCAAGACTTGTTCCGAAATAAGTGCAAAAGAGAGAAAAATCATGAACAAACAAATTGATAAAAAGGTAGGCAATAATATTCGGGTTCTTCGGGAAAAAGCAAATATGACACAAGAAATGCTCGCCATCAAATTACAAATTAACGGCTGTGATATCACCCGAAGTGCCGTTGCAAAAATTGAAGTTGCCCAACGGCATTTGTACCCCGACGAAATCATTCTGATCAAACACATCCTCAACGTTTCCTATGACGATATTTTTGCGCTTTAATATAAAAAAGGGCTGATTTATTCAGCGCAGAACAAAAGCCACGGAACCGGAAAAAGAAGAAATGGTTTTTACTGAATTCTCTTTATAAAGTTGAAATCCGCCGACAAATTTCACGCGGTACAGTATTTGCAGACGACCCGAGCCAAACGTGCAAACGGGAGAGCTTCCTTAAGAAACTCTCCCGTTTTTTTGACGTGCAATTCCTTGGGAAAGGAAGCCCGCTTATTTCACAAAGGTATACATGTCACCATAAACCATGTTGCCGTCCGAATCGATACGGAACAGATACAGACCGTCCAAATCATCCTTGTACAGGACAATTGCCGATGTATAGCTTCCCTTAGAGGTGTACAGCGTGAGCCAGCCCTGATCCGCATAGAAGTAGGAATACGTAGTGGCAACACCGTCCAACGTAAACTCAGCACTTTGATCGTTCTGAAGAATCAATTTGTTCTGCGCATTGAAGGTGTACGTACCGTAGTAATCCTTGGGATCGCTGACAAGTCCCGCAAACGTGATCGCTTCAGTGCTGTATGCATTCCCGTTTTGATCTTCAAACGTGTAGCTTCCGTCTACTTGCTTCTCCAAGAAAAGAACTCTTGCAACTTCCGTTTCGCCCGCTTTGGTCAATACAAGAACCGATCCGTCGATTTCATACGAGGGGAAATAGAAGGTTGCCAATTCTTGATTCAAATACTGATATTTATAAATGTTTGTAACCGTATCCTTGGTTGCCTGCTCAATCGTTTCCGTCAGCGTGCCGTTATCCAACACAAACTTACTGATGATGTATTTAGACGACGAATAATAGATCCCGTCATAGTCCTTGGGATCCTGCAAAAGCTCTTCGGTGGTAATCGGAGTCGTACCAAACGTCGTTTCCTCTGCATCGGTAAAGAAATAACTGCCGTCTGCATTCGTGTTTACCCACAAAATACGATCAATAGTTTTCAGATTTTCGGTGTAAAGAAGAATAGCAGCATTTTCGCGCTCCAAATATTTCTTTGCAAAACCTGCGGATACGTAGCGATACGAGAAAACTTTCTCATCGGCAATCTGTCCGGTTCTCTCAAACCGTACCGCCACCTGATCCTGATCGATCGCAAAGCTCTCCACGCCAAGATCACGGGTTCCGTAGTAGTTTCCGTAATAGTTCTTCGGATCCTCCAAAAGGCCGTCCATTGTAATGGGGTTCTTCGTATACGTCGAAACCCCCAGATCCCGTCCCATTTCCAAATAATATGCTCCGCTGTCGTCTTTCTTCAACGACCACACAGCACTGTAATTGCTGATATTGCCGTCCTTGTCATAAACGATCAAAACGGGGGAATCCATCTTGAATTTCTTGTCCGCATATTTTTTGTCGGCATATTGCAGCGAGTATTCCCCGGTTTCTGACTCACTCAGGGATTCGGTCAAAAGAGTCGCACCGTTCTCGGTGATCTCGATCTTATAAATCACGTAATCCGCTTCATAGTAGTAGACTCCGTAATAATCCTTGGGGTCTTTTCCGAAATTGTCGGAGCTCTTGATCTCTACCTTGGCATCGGGGTCACGGTAGCCAAACCGATCAAAGAAACTTCCAAGTCCCAATCCCTCTCCTACCGCAAACGCACAGATAATCGAGAAAATACCGATCAACATCATGCACAGACATGCGAGAAGAATCTTTTTTTGCGAATTTTTGAAAGTTTGCTTGTTAAAACTCTTTGCCATCTCTATGCACCTCCTTAAAATTCACGGGGATCCGTACTCTGATCCTGAATGCGTCCGTTATTGAATGTCGTGTAGCTGCCGCCACTCTTGGAAACGTTTTCACGTTGCTCTTTCCCGCAATTCGGGCAGGTGTACGTGTCCAAATATTTATGGGTATACTCAATTTTATGTTTGCCATCCGGATATGCGGGATTTTTCCAGTTCATCGTGGTAACCTTTTCGGTGGTTTCCAGGAATTTACGGTGATGGATCCGCTTTGTACCGCACTCGGGACAAGTGAAGCGTTCGCGCTGACGGGCAATCTTAAACAGAATGAATCCAACACCCACTTCGGCAAGTCCGCTGATCAACAGAAGGTAGTTACCAATCTGTTTTTCCAACAAGGCAAGAATCAACCCCAGTGCAAAGACTACCGCACAGATTGCGCATGCAATGTAAGTGGGGCGATTCGGATTTTTCTGTTTAACAGCAACAAATGAAACCTGTTGTACAGATTCTGCAGGTTTCTCGGGAGCAACAGGAGCCTTCTCCGATTCTTTGGCAGCTTCCTCTTTCTTTGCCTTCAAAACATCATATTGCGATTTGAAATAGGCACTCTGTCCAAAGCGGTAATACGTAATATCGCTCTCCGACATCACACGGTGCTTCCGAAAATACACCGCGCAGATCTCCACCAAGGTCATTGCCTCGGTATACAGCCGGCGAACCCCCTCTTCGTCTTCACTGTCGGTCGGCTGATAAAGCTCATCCATCTTGGTATAAATACCGTACAGCGTAACTGCGGTAAACACGTCATTGATAAATCTGTTTTGAGAAATCTGTTTGGGATCTGCTTTTTCGACCTCGTTGCACAGGATTTCCAGTGCATCAAGTCGGTGGCAGTTGGTGGAAAGAAAATCTCCAATGCTCTCGCCCGTTCCCAAAACCTCTGTACTCTCTACATAATTTTCAAGATACGGACCGTACTTCAGCAGCGCAGCCACAATATCCTCGCAACTGTGAGGATTATTGCTCAGCTTTTTCATTTTTTCCACGGGAGATTCATTAGAATTCAAAACATCCTCGCAAAAGCGTTCATCGGCTTCCATGATGCTTCCCCAATCCTTCTCGGCAGATTCCGAAATGATCTTGTCGCTCATAATCTTTTTTCCTTTCTCTGTGTTGTCTATAAATAGAGCATATTTGTATTATACTCTATTTATCGACAATTGTCAAGAGGTAGAGCATAATTTATAATAAAAAGGGGGATTTTAATATGATTTCATACGAACCTTTTTACAAAACACTCAAGGAAAAACAGATCAGCACCTATAAGCTCATCCATCAATACGGCATCAGCAGAAGTCTTTTGGACCGACTCAAGCACAACAAGCCACTCAGCACGGTAACGATTGATGACCTGTGCAAAATTCTTTCTTGCCGCGTGGAAGAGATTTTGGTTTTCGTCCCTGACGAGGAAAATAGATCGATCCAATAGAAAAAAGCACCGAAACGGTGCTTTTTTCTATTGGATTTTACAGCCCATCGATGTATCTGCATGCGGCAATGGCAGCCACAGCACCGTCGGAAATCGCGGTTGCAACCTGACGAACCGCTTTTGCGCGGCAGTCGCCCGCCACGAAAATGCCCGCGGTCTTGGTTCCACAAGCCTCGTCGGAATCAAAATATCCGCCGGCATTCAAGTCTGCTACGTCGGAGAATGCCTCGTTTTCGGGAACCAATCCGATCGCGACGAACATTCCGTCCAGTGCAAGCTCGGTCTTGGTGCCGTCCGACGTCTTCTGTACGGTAATGCCCGAAAATTCGGGGGTATCGGCAATCTCGGAAACCACGGTTCCCAAAATCACCTCCACGTTGCCTCGCTTCGCAAGGATCTCCTGCAAGCGGACCTCGCCCGTCAGAAAATCAAGATTCTGTACGACGTAGACCTTTTTGCAGCTTTCGGAAAGCAGGATCGCCTCCTGAAGTGCCGAATTTCCGCCGCCGATCAGCGCAACGGTCTTGTTCTTGTAAAACGCGCCGTCGCAAACCGCGCAAAACGAAATGCCGTCACCGATGAAGCGTTCCTCGTTGGGAAGCCCCAGGTGCCGATGCTTGGCACCGTTGGCAAGAATCACGGTAAGTCCCTCGTAGGTGTTTCCCTCCTCGGTATCCACCAGCTTTTTGGTGCCGTCGGTGCGAATTGCCGACACCGTTTCGATCTCCACGTCGGCTCCCTGCGCCAGCACCTGCCCCACCATCTTATCGGCGAGCTCACTTCCGCTGATGCTTTCGAATGCGGGGTAGTTTTCCACCTTGGGAGAAAAGGTGATCTGACCGCCGAACGCGCTCTTTTCCAAAATCAAAACACTTTTATTGGCGCGACGAGCATAGATAGCTGCTGCCAATCCGGCAGGTCCTCCGCCGACAACGATTAAATCATACATAGGAAACGTCCTTTCATTTATCAATCAAAATGGGGGAGATGCCCGTAAGTGAGCATCTCCCCGAAATGGGTTTATTTCACCAATGCGGTTGCCTGAATAAATTTCTTAACCTCGGGAACCGACACGTATTTGGTCGCCTCACCGTTGACAACGTGAACCAGCGTGGGGGCCTGCTTGATCTTGAGCGACTCCGCCAGTGCTACGTTTTCCTCGGCAAGGATCTTGGTGTATGCAACGCTTGCCTTGGAAAGCAGAGCCTCTGCGATCTTACAGTTGGGGCAGGTCGCCGATGCGAACAGATATACGCCGTCCGCCATTACGGCAGCCTTTTCTTCGGTCTCACACGCACAGCCCTCTTCCAGGGGACCGTTATGCGTCAAAACCGAGCTATCGATATTGTAAACCTTTCTTTCCTTGTACTCCTGCGCCTTACCGACGTTCCAGTTCTTCACGGGACGGTAGTAGCCGGTAATACGGCTGTAAACCTCTGCTTCTCTTCCGCAGGTGGGGCAAGTGAAATGCTCACCGGCAATGTAGCCGTGGTCGCGGCATACCGAATAGGTGGGAGAGAGCGAGTAGTAAGGCAGGCGGTAGTTCTCGGAAATCTTACGCACGATTGCGGCAGCAGCCTTCCAGTCGGGCAGCTTTTCGCCGAGGTATGCGTGGAATACGGTTCCGGAAGTATAAAGCGTCTGCAATCCGTCCTGTACGTCGAGTGCCGAGAAGATATCCTCGGTGTAGCCAACGGGCAGGTGAGAGGAGTTGGTGTAGTAAGGCGTATCGCCCTCGCTTGCGCAAACGATATCGGGATAACGCTCGCGGTCGTGCTTTGCAAGGCGGTATGCGGTAGACTCTGCGGGAGTTGCCTCCAGGTTGTACAGGTCACCGTACATCTCCTGATAGTCGGAAAGACGCTCACGCATGTGATTGAGCACTTCCTTGGTAAACTCCTGGGTTTCCTTGTGCGTCATATCCTTCTTGATCCACTTCGCATTCAAGCCCGCCTCGTTCATGCCGACAAGACCGATGGTGGAGAAGTGATTGGTAAAGGTTCCGAGATAACGCTTGGTGTAAGGATACAGACCCTCGTCCAACAGCTTGGTGATGATGGTACGCTTGATCTTGAGCGAACGTGCGGAAACGTCCATCATGTGATCCAAACGCTTGAAGAAATCCGCTTTGTTCTCGGAAAGGTATGCGATACGGGGCATATTGATGGTTACAACACCGATCGAACCCGTGCTCTCGCCGCTACCGAAGAATCCGCCCGACTTCTTGCGCAATTCACGCAGGTCAAGACGCAAACGGCAGCACATACTGCGGACGTCGGAGGGCTCCATGTCACTGTTGACGTAGTTGGAGAAATAGGGGGTGCCGTACTTGGAGGTCATCTCGAAGAGCAGCTTGTTGTTTTCGGTTTCAGACCAGTCAAAATCACGCGTGATCGAATAGGTGGGAATGGGATACTGGAAGCCGCGTCCGTGTGCATCGCCCTCGATCATGATCTCGATAAACGCGCGGTTGACCATATCCATTTCCTTCTTACAGTCACCGTACTTGAAGTCCATTCTCTTGCCGCCGATGATCGCGTACTCGTCCTCAAGGTCGTGCGGTACGGTCCAGTCGAGCGTAATGTTGGAGAAGGGTGCCTGCGTACCCCAACGGCTGGGGGTATTTACACCGTAAATAAAGGATTCGATGCATTTCTTCACCTGGTCATAGTTGAGGTTATCAACCTTGACGAAGGGAGCAAGATAGGTATCAAAGGAAGAGAATGCCTGCGCGCCCGCCCACTCGTTCTGCATGATACCGAGGAAGTTGACCATCTGGTTGCAAAGGGTTGCCAGATGCTTTGCAGGTGCCGAGGTGATCTTTCCGGGAACGCCGCCAAGACCCTCCTCGATCAGCTGCTTGAGCGACCAACCTGCACAGTAACCGGTCAGCATCGAAAGGTCGTGCAAATGGATGTCTGCGTTCTTGTGCGCCTTTGCGATCTCGTCGTCATAGATCTCGGACAACCAGTAGTTTGCCGTGATCGCGCCCGAGTTGGAAAGGATCAAACCACCTACGGAATAGGTAACGGTCGAATTCTCCTTAACGCGCCAGTCGATATTCTTCACGTACTTGTCAACCAGCTCCTTGTAGTCAAGGATGGTGGACTTCATGTTACGCAGCTTCTCACGCTGACGGCGGTACAAAATGTATGCCTTCGCAACGTCTGCATAGCCTGCCTGAACCAAAACAGTTTCCACACTGTCCTGAATATCCTCCACGTTTACCAGGCTGTCCTGCACCTTGGGCTCAAAGTCCGAGGTTACCTTCAGTGCCAGAAAATCGATGATATTCTCATTAAATTGACGATCGCACGCCTCAAAAGCCTTCTTGATCGCATCTGTGATCTTGGATATGTCGAAATCGACGATCTTGCCATCTCGTTTGTTTACGCGATACATACTCATTCTCTCTTTCTTTCCGTATTTTTTATGACTGTCCCCGAAGCTTTGCCAAGGGGAGATAGGGTTGCACCGCCTCAAGCAGTGCTTGGGTTTCGTCCTCGGAAAAGGCATCACAGCCGCTTCCGATCAGGTTTTGCGAATTAACAAAGGTTTGAATAAAGTAGGGAGAATCCGATGCCAGCCATTTGCCGATCTCGGTAAAATCCTCCACGGTATGAATGCCTTTCACCGCCGTGGTGCGGAACTCGTGCGCGATCCCGCTGTTTTGCAGCAGGCGAATGCTCTTTTCGAACACCGTGGGATCGATCGATGCCCCCGTGGCTTTTCGGTAGCCGTTTGGTGAGCTTTTCACGTCCATCGCAACGTAATCGATCAGTCCCGTGTCCAAAATTGCCTGCAAACGATCGGGAAGCGAGCCGTTGGTATCCAGCTTCACGCGGTAGCCAAGTGCCTTGACCTTTTGCACGAAAGCCTCTAAGTCGGGCTGCAAAAGCGGTTCCCCGCCCGTGATGCAAACGCCCTCCAGAAGACCCTTTCTGCGACCAAGATATTCCAAAACCTCCGGTTCCATGCTGTCCGCCTCGTGCGGCGTGAGAACCAGCCCTGCGTTGTGGCAAAAGGGACAGCGCAGATTACAGCCGCCCGTGAAAACCGTGCAGGCAACCACTCCCGGGAAATCCAGAAGCGTCAGCTTTTGATAGCCTTGAACATTCATTCTCAAAAACCTCTGATTTTGTCGATGCCCGTATAGTATAACATACTTTGCACAGGCTGTCAATTAGCAAAATAACACAATATATAGTATTTTAATTGGTAATTTTCATCAATATATTGTGTTTTGATAAAACATACATTCCTTGAAAAAGCGTAACAAAAGCACGAAAAAGCAAGGCGCCGCAAGGCAAAATGCGCATGCGGCACCAAGATACGGTCAAAAGAGCCGTCAAAGGGTATCCTCCGAAAAATCGGGGGTATAGCTTGCCGAGGCAGACGCTCTTCCCTGCAAGAAGCCCTCAAAGCCAAGCTCGTTTGCAACCGCCAGGACCGACTCGTATTCAAAGGTCGTCACGCGGCGGTGCAGCTCGGGATACGGCGCGGCAGCGGCAAACTGCGGCGTATATTGATTCAATAAGGAAAGCAAAAACGCGTCGGTTCCGAATCGCTCGGCAAGAAAACGCAGGACGCGTATCGAATCGGCACGCGAGGACGGCAACACCAAATGCCGCACGATCACGCCGCGTTGCAGCGTGCCGTCCTCCCCATAAACGGGGCGCGGTGCCTGACGAAGCATTTCCGAAAGTGCCGCCTCGGCAACCGTGCGATAGTCCTCCGCCGCCGAATAGCGCATGGACAGTTCTCTGCTGTAATACTTAAAATCGGGAAGCCAGACGTCCACCAAGCCCTCCAGCGCGCGCAAGCTGTCAACGCTCTCGTAGCCACCGCAATTATAGACCACGGGAATCTGCAAAAGGGGCTTGACCTCGCGTAAAATCGGCACAAGCTGCCGTGCATATTGCGTCGGGGTCACCAAATTGAGGTTGTGCGCACCTCTCTCCTGCAGATCAAGGAAAATCTTCGTAAGACGCGCTCCATCCACCGTTTTGCCTTTTGCCGCATGACTGAGCTCGTAATTTTGACAAAAGGCACACCGCAGATTACATCCGCCAAAAAATACGGTTCCCGATCCGCGCGTCCCGCTGATAATCGGCTCCTCCCAGTGATGCAACGCGGCTCTTGCTACGCAAAAGCCCTCCGAAACGCCGCAAAAGCCAACCGTTTCACTGCGGTCAACCCCGCACGCACGCGGACACTGTGTACAAAGCTGTGACATCTCGCCTCTCCCCTCCTTCTCGGTCTTCCCCTCTATTATACCGTAAATCACACAAAATAACAAGCCCTCCCCCGAAATCGGTCGAATGTAAAAAAAATGTGAATTATCAAAAGGGACGTCTGTTTTTCTGTTTACTTTGTGCGGTAAAAATGGTATAATGAAGACAACGTTCCGAATTTACGGACATACCCCCCCCATTATACACAAAAAGGATCTATATGAAACGAATTATTGCCATTTTTCTGATTGTCACGCTTTTGTGGATCCCGACCTCCTGCATCAAGGAAGGACCTCCCGCCGAAACCGCACCGCCCCCGCCCGTCGAAGCTCCGCTTGTATGGTCGGATTCCGACGCGATTGCCGAGCAGTTTCTGATGCAATCGGGAATCGTCGATTGCTCCAAACGAGAATATTCCTACGAGGAAATGGTAGCCGACCTGAATGAGCTTTCCGCCGCCTATCCCTCCCTGCTTTCGTATCGCGCCTTTGGAGAGAGCGTGCTGGGACGCGAGCTGTACGTTGCCGTGCTGGGGAACCCCAATGCAACGCGGCAAATCCTCGTCAGCGCGGGAATCCACGGAAGAGAATATCTGACGCCGCTTCTTGCCATGAAGCAGATCGAATTTTATTTGACCTATTCTCAAAACGGTCTTTACGGCGACCTTGGCTACAGTGCGCTTTTCAACGACACCTGCTTTTACATCGTGCCCATGACCAATCCCGACGGAATCATGATGGCACAGGCAGGCGTTACCACCATCACCAACATTACCCTGCGGCAGGAGCTCCAATCGATCTACCACAAGGACTTTGAGGGTGGATATACCAAGCAAACGCAGATCGACGAATACCTGAAAATTTGGAAAGCCAACGCAAACGGAGTTGATCTCAATCGCAATTTTGATGCGCTTTGGGACGAATACAACGGGATTCGTCGCAAGAGCCACAAAAATTTCAAGGGAACCGAGCCGAATTCCGAGCCCGAAACCCAAGCAATGATCGCGCTCACCGAATCGCTTCCCAACATTCAAGCCGTCATCAGCCTGCACTCGCAGGGAGAGGTGCTCTACTGGAACTGCGGTCAGGAGGACGAGCTGGCACAAAAGACGCTCGACTTTACCCAAATGCTGTCGGCGCAAACGGGATATGAAGTCAAAACGCAGCAAAACAACGACGCTTCCTACACCGATTGGTGTGCGCTCCAAAAAGGGCTGATTGCCGTCACGGTGGAAACCGGCACCGATACCTGCCCGCTTCCCATTTCGCAATTCCCCACCATCTGGATGCAGAATTATGATTTACTTGCCGCATCCGCCGCCTATTTTCAAGCAAACTGAAAGATAAAACAGCCGCAAACGAACCCGTTTGCGGCTGTCTTTCTGTCTTCAATGTACCGTATGACGCTTGATCTTCTTGGAGGTCGTTTTTTCGAACGGCTCCCAACGGAATTCAACCTGTCTGATCTGCTTGTAGCTGACCAGCTTGCGGTTGAGCTTCTTGACCTGTGCCTGAACGGTTTCCTCGATCTTTGCATGGTCGTTTGGATCTTCAAACTTATCAAGCTGCGGATAAATCACGGCACAAAGCTGTAATTCTCCCGTTTTTGCGTCCTTTCGTCCCAACACAACCGATTCGGCAACGGTATCAAGCTTGTCAAGGTATTCCTCGATCTCCTCGGGGAACACGTTCTTTCCGTTGTCCGAAATAATCACGTACTTTTTACGTCCGGTAATGAAAATATATCCCTTGTCGTCCATATAGCCGACGTCACCCGTGCAGAACCATCCGTCCTCGGTAAACACCTTTGCGGTTTCCTCGGGGTTCTTGTAGTAGCCGATCATGACGTTATCGCCCTTGACCTGGATCTCACCCTCAAAGAAGCCCTTGTCGTTGCGGTGATCCGCCTCGACGCGTACCTCACAGCAAGGAACGGCGGGACCGACCGAGCCGCGCTTGGGAGCGTAATAGGGGCTGACGGCAATCAAGGGAGAGCACTCGGTAATCCCGTATCCCTCGTAAATATCGATGCCGAACTCACCGAAGGTATCCACCAGCTCGGGGTTCAGGGGCGCGCCTCCGCAGATGATCTTGTTCAGATTTCCGCCGAACGCCGCCGTAACCTGCTTGAAGAAGGTTGCACGGAGGTCGAAGTTCAATTCGCGCAACGCGTGAGAGATCTGCGTGAGTGCCTTGAGCACCTTGTCCTTGCCGCCCTTGCGCGCTTCCTCCCAAATTTTCTTGTTCATGGTGCTGACGAATAACGGTACGAGTACCAAGCCCGTGGGTTGGAAAAGCGCAAAGTTTTTCAGCACGCGCTTCAAGCTATCGTTGATGGCAATGTTCATACCGTAGTTGAGAGCTGCCAGCATGATACAAAGCTCGTACGTGTGGTGGATCGGCAACACCGATACGATCGAATCCTCGGGCGAAAAGTCAACCGACGCGCACGCCGAGTTCACCGATGCAAAGATATTCTTTTCGCTCAATGCCACGCACTTGCTCGATCCCGTGGTTCCCGAGGTGAAAAGCATCTCTGCCATGCGATCAAGATTCGTGCATTCGGGGTACTTGTAGCCCTCCTCCACTGCGATTTCTCCCAGCTCCATGAGCTTGGAGAAAGGAACGATTCTTTCATTATCCTCCCACGTGCCGCGCACGGGCTCCATGGGGATCTGCATTTTTACGGTGGGGTGGGTATCGCAAAGCCCCTCGAATTTCTCATTGAAGAGGGGAGAATACACAACGGCATCAACCTCCGCAAAGGTAAAGAAGCCCTTGATCTGCTCCACGTCCAGTTCGCGGTCCATCGGAACGGCAATGCCGCCCGCCGCAATGGTAGCAACGTAGGCACAAACCCACTCAACCGAGGTTTCTCCGATAATGGCAATGCGCTTCCCCGCAAGACCTATCTTGGAAAGTCCCGCTGCGGTCTGCAAAAATTTGGCGGACAGATTCCGATAAGTGAGGGACAAAAGATTATGCTGGCGGTCAAAATAACGGTACGCGGTTTTGTCGCCAAACTTTCCGATCTTGGTGGCAAAATGCGCCATATTTTCAATGGGCGTATAATTTCGCTCGGTTTGTTTTCTGGTGTTCATAGTTACGGTTTCTCGCGCTTGCGCGATTCCTCCTGCTATCAAATTGTTTTGTCAGGCTCCGAAAGGCGGAGCCTTTCTTTTTCTTCCCGATCGTTTCGGGAAAACGTTTTGCACCAAACGAATTATATCATATTTTTCGCAAAATGTCAAGAGGGAGCCGTGAAAGCGCCCCCGCAGCTCCGAGAAGACTCCTTTATTCCGCAAACAGATCCTCCATTTTTACGTTCAGAATCTTGGAAATAACGTAAATTTCCTTGTCCGTTGCACTGCGTACCTGCCCTTCAAGCTTCGAATAGCTGGTTGGATTGATGTCGCAGCCCATCACCTGCATCTTTGCAATGAAATCCTTTTGCTTGATCCCTTTGGCTTTTCTTAACCGTTCAACATTTTTCCCGACCAAATTTGCCGATCCGTATGCGTTTTTTCGAATTTTCATACATAAATGCTCCTTTTTTATGCTTTTTTAGAATTATATATCGAAAAACGCTTGACAAAATGCCGTAACAGAATTATAATGTTTATAATTCCAAAACAGAATTTTAATATTCTAAAAGGGATAATTTTTGAAAAGAGGCAACGAAAATGACAAACAATTTTGAGAATCAAAACAAGACGGAAGTTGTTTATGTGGACAAGCAAAAGGTGGACATGTTTATCATGACCAACCAGAAGTACTTCCCCTCCGAAAAAATCATGTTTTTGAAGGAAAAGCTCTATCACCTTCCCGAGGAAAAGTTCTCCATGATCTCCTGCTTGGAGCTGAAGGATCCCACTACCCTCCTTTTGATCTCTCTGTTCTTGGGCTCTTGGGGCGTAGACCGTTTTATGCTCAAAGAAACGGGCATGGGTGTGTTGAAACTGCTGACCGGCGGTGTTTGCGGCATTCTGACCATCATCGACTGGTTCTCCGTTCAAAAGAAGACGAAGGATCTGAACTTCAACAATTTCATGCTCATGCTTTGATAGGATGCAAAAGACGGTAAAGAAGCACCTTGTTTATCTGCTTGCACTCTCTTTGATCGTGTTGCTGATCACGGGGCTAAAAATAGGATGTCCCATCCTATACGTTTTCAAGATCCCGTGTCCCTGTTGCGGCATAACAAGAGCGTTGATCTCCTTTTGTAAAGGGGATTGGAACGGATATCTGCATTACCATGCGCTCGCGCTTCCTCTGTTGGGCGCAATTTGGATGCTGCTTCATAAAAAGCTTTTCAACAAACAAGTCCTTTTATCCGTGTTTTCCTTTACCGTTTTGCTTTGTAATTTTTTATACTACATCTATCGACTTTTACAGTTTCTCAGTCGGTAAAACCAAAGCTTGATATACAAAAAAACGTATGGAACTTCAAAATCCATACGTTTTTTGTCGGTGGGATAGCTTCCCTATGATATTACTTTACCCCCGTATGCCCGAATCCGCCCGCGCCGCGCTCGGTTTCGTCCAATTCGTCCACGGGCAAGAAAGCGGCGGTATAAACGGGAACGAACATCATCTGCGCGATGCGGTCACCGCGCTTCACCGCAAAAGGCTCGCTTCCGTGGTTGATCAGCACCACAGAGATCTCCCCTCTGTAGTCGCTGTCGATCACCCCAATGCCGTTTGCCAGCGTCACACCGTTTTTCAAGCCGTGACCGCTGCGTCCCGCCAAAATGGCAACCACGTCGTTTCGTTCGGGGGAAATGGCAACACCCGTTGGGATTTTCGCGCGATCTCCCGGTGCGATGGTAACGGTTTCATTTTCCTCCAATGCCGCGCGCAGATCAACCGCCGCCGCATTTTCGGAAGCATATTCGGGCGCGTCCATGCCGCGCGTGAGCTTGATGTTGACGTTCAATTTCATAGGTAGCTCCTTTGGGTTGATAAATTCTTGGGACTCTTTTTCAAAAAAGAGTCCCAATTCGTTTTTTAGTGAATCGCCGTTCCCTCGGGTACGCAGTCGTCCACGAAAATGATCTGACAGCCGCAGGCGTTGTTGGTAGCCGCCAACAGCATACCGTTGGAATTGACGTTGCAGATACGGTTGGGCTTCAGGTTTGCGATCACGATGATCTTTCTGCCCACCAGCTGCTCGGGGGAATATTCCTCCTTGATCGAGGACATGATCACGCGCTCGCCGATGCCGTCAAACAGCGTCAGCTTCAGGCAGGAATGCGACTTGCGCACACCCTCCGCCTTCAAAATCTTGCATACGCGGAAGTCCAGCTTCGCAAAATCGTCGATGGTCACCTGCTCCTTGATCGGCTCTACGGGATCGGGCTCGCGGTTGACAATCGGGGCTTCCTCAACGGGACAGCACGCTTCAACCGGTGCCTCCGCAGCCTTTTCCTCCTCGGTTTGCGCGTAGGAGAAATCTAACAATCCCACGTACTTTTCGGATTCGATGGCATACAGGAAGAGATACAAGCGCGGTCCTCTTTCCTTGTCGATGAGCAGCTTGTACACGGTGCGGAAGAACGCTCCCTGAATGCCCTTGAGCTCCTTGTCACCCATCTCGGTGCCGAATACGGTCTTGGGAATGGCATACAGCTCGGTATTCAGCTCGTCCAGCGTATAGCCGCCCTTTGCAATATAGTCGTGCAAGAGCGCGATCTCTTTCTTTTCATCGTCGGACAGGGTATTGTAGATCTCCCAGTTCCGGGTTGCACGCAGGCGGTTGACCTGATCGGGAGCGCACTGCTCCAGCCAGAACTTCGCACGATCCAAGCGGTCGGCAAATTGCTCCGCCTTGTAGGGCGTGCCGATCTTTTCAAAGACGGTTTCCAGCATGGGAATATTGAAGTTTACGATCGATCCGAGCTGAACCAAAAGCGACATCGGAACCGTTTCAAGCTCTCTGCCCTCAATTGCACAGTTGAACATCACGTCAGCAATCACGTCGCTTGCCTTGCCCTCGCGCACATCGGTGAGCATCTTGTCAAATTCAAAATACTGACGCAAAATACCGTCGTCAAAGCAGAAATCAAACGCCTTGGTGGGATCGGTCTTGGAGTACAGCCACAAAATGACCTCGGGCTGATACAGCTTGAGCAGCGTTTCGGGGGTCAGATTGAGTCCGGAGGAGCTGGACATCTTGCCCGTCATGCCCTTGATGCCGATAAATTCATAGCCCTGGAACAGAGGTGCCTCGTAGCCGAAGATCTTTTTGGAAACGATCTTGGAGTTGCTGTAGGAGCCCGTAGGCGCGGCATGATCCTTTCCGCCCGGCTCAAAATCGACCTGCTCGTATCTCCAACGCATGGGCCAGTCGATCTTCCAGCCCAGTTTGCAGTTGAAGTTCTCGATGAAATTGAAGTGACCCTTGTGACCGCAACGGCAGACGTAATCCGCCTCGGTGCAGTCCTCGGACAGTGCCGTGATGGTGGTAAAGTCGGTGTGGCACTCGGGGCAGAAAATGCTGACGGGATAGTAAGCTTCCTTTTCCGCGTCATGCTCTGCCTTGAGCTGCTCGGGAGTCTTATCGGGATCCTTGGTCTTGAAGGAATCCAAAATCTCAAAGATCTCGCCTCTTTTGCGAAGCGACTCCAGAATATCCTGCGTATAAGCACCGGAACGGTACAGCTCCGCCTGATAGCGGCAATCCAACTCAATTCCGAACTTCTCCATCTGCGCCAAGAATTCCTCTTCGAAGTGCTTGGCATAGTTTTCATGGCAACCCCAAGGGTCGGGAATATCGACGTAGGGACAGCCGATATACTTGTCGTAGCTGTCGCCAACCACTGCCTGTACGTTTGCGGGGATCTTGCGGCAACGGTCGTATTCATCCCACGAGAAAAGCAATCTTGCCTTCTTCCCTTTTTTACGGAGTGCCTTCACAACGAACCACGGCGTGGCAACGTCGCGGAAGTTTCCAATGTGAACCGAGCCCGACGGACTGATTCCCGCCGCACAAACGTATTCTTCCTTTTCGGGATTTCGATCGATGATTCTCTGAGCAATCTCTTCTGACCAATGCATGCTGCAAAACCTCTCTTTTTTTGATAAATCGGTACTATAATTCTATAATACTATATTTTATCACATTTTCCCCCGCTTGTCAACCGCTTTTCTCGTTTTCTTTTGGAGGGCATTTTTCTTGTTTTTTAGAGGGCATACAACGAAAGTGCCGAGAGCGACAAAAGGGTTGCTCTCGGCGGTGAATTTATTTATAGTATCCGCGCGAGGCGGGGCGAAGAAAACTCGATTCTACTGTATCCAGAGATTATTATAAGAACCTCGATAATTAAAATAGTGTTGTTCATTTTCGTCAATTAATCTTGCAGTTTTCAAGATCATCAGCACATACATAATGCTTTCGTCGGAGTTAAGCGCATACATACGTACAAAATTATTTTCATCAAGCATAACATCGGTTGGATGATTCACATGAATTTCTGTTAACAGTTCAAGTGCCTCTGTAGCTTCGTCGGCAGAAATATTACATTGTTTAGCTGCATACGGCGCGGTAATAGGCTTTGTCATATTTTCCATTTCATAAGCAAAAACTCGTCTCACCGCTAATTTTGACAAAACCTCAAGCACGCGACCGATCCCTTCCTGTACAAGTTGATCGGCATTCGCTTTGCCCCTGTGTAACAGACCGATTTCGGATGTGGCAACCACAGCTCCTCTTTTGTTTGAAAAAGTTGCGGTTTTAACCTTTCGGTTTTCTGCAAGATAGGATTTCATTTTCTCCTTTTCTGCTTCAATATCTTTTCCCTCGACCGTATCCACCCAGCCTCGTTGAGTAAGATCTATCACAGTATCATACAGCATTTCGGGAATGTCATCATAATCAACAGGTTGCCTTTTTTTCGTTGGTTTTCTGCCACAGTACAGTTCGTCAACCGTGATATCAAAGCAAGCTGCAATCACGGGGAGAAGCATGATGTCGGGCATCGTTACTTCGTTTTCCCACTTGGAAATTGTTTGGGATGATACGCCAAGCATCTCGGCAAGCTGCTCCTGTGTCATGCAACTATTTTTTCTTAAATCAGCGATATTTTTTCCTATCGTCATATAAAATTCTCCTTGTGTCCTTATATTCCGGATCCGTTAAGATAATTATATCACCAAAACATGATAAACACAACAACAACATTGGAGATTGAATATCCAAAACAGATTGGTACTTTTCTTAATTGGATAACTTTCACATATAGTATGCCGCCGAGAGTGCCAGCCGGTTGCTCTCGGTGCTTTCATTACCGGGTTTGTATACATCATCATTCATTTGGTATGTTCCTCAATCAGAAAGGAGGATGTTCTCGCCTACATAGCAAGGAGCGAACATGAGAAGCGAAACGAGATACCCGTGGGCATCTTCAATGCCAAAAAGACAAATAACCCTCGCAGAACCGAGTCGCCTGACTCGGACTGTGGGGGTTATTTTGATGATACAAACTATAAACTTCGTGGCAAGGAGCGAGCAAGGTTCAAGGAAATGCTTGAGGATCTTCTTTCTGCCGTCCCCGACACGCTAACCGTGGACGATGTCGCCGAGCTGACAGGCTATCACCGAAGAACAATTCTTCGGTACGTGCAGAAAAAATACATATACGCCGTGAATATTATGGGCAAGTACTACATCTCAAAGCAGAGCATCATTAACTACCTCGCCACCGACAAGGCGTTTAAGAATACGCAGAAATCAAGGTGGCATGAGGAAATTATTGCGCAACTAATTAAAATAAATTCTTAAGACTCTTCTGAAATTCCCACTTTATTTATAACGCCAACATTGGTTGTTTTTATTAACATGTATTCCAAAGAATCATTGGGGAAAGCGTAAATTCTTAAGTTCTTTATGTATTCCATAGCAGCTGAATTGTCTTTTGCTAATCCCATATCAATAATATCGCTTATGAGAGAATTTCCAGTGTCCTTTGAAGATGTGTATTGCAATAATCGTTTGTGTACTGTTTGGACATAAGCACTACCTATATAAACCACATCGTCTTTCTTGTTGCATAAAATATATATGCCTTGATAATTGAAATTGTCTTTACGGGAAAGATTTTCTTTTTTTAACAAAACAGATTCCTTCTTCAAAACTTCTACTGAAGGAATTTTTTCTTGTGGATACTGCTTTTGCGCTATTGATATTAATTCGTCTATTTTCATTGTTTTTACCTCATTTAGATAAAGCATGACCAAACAAATTAATGTAGTTGTTCAAGTTTAAAGTAATATTCTGAGCAAGATTGGCAAGATCTTGTGACTTGTTATTGCTTATATGATCTATAGTCAACAGAAGGAACAAATAATACGTCAACAAAAATGCAAAATAACTATTAGCCATAGTTGCCATATTAGTCATGCTGCTTTTTGTAATTGAAATAGCAGAGCCATGGGCAGTATCGTTACGAAGTGAGTATATATATCCAGAAAGAAGTATGTGCAACTGATCCTCAAAAGAAATGTGATATGTTAAACTATCGATTGAAACAGAAGAATCGGTAAGTATATGATAAAGTAATCGGCTTCCCGGGCGAATAGCATTAGCGTAATTGGCAAAATCGTTAGGATAATTGGAATTCACCTTGTTTAAAAGCGCAAGACGATTACTATCTTCTGCTCCAAGACTATTCTTCGTTGATCTGTCAAGAATCTGCGATTTGTGAATACCGACAAAAAGATACTGTAGGCTTTTTTGCGGAATATGACTAATTAAATTTGAAAAAGCATTTTTTAAATTGGTATCGCTTTCAATTAGCGTACACAAGTCAGGAGTAAGCCTCCAATTTCGATTGGTGATTCGATTAATTGAATAGACCGATTTGCTATAAATATCATAAGCGGTAAAAATAAATTCAAAAGAATGGTTGGGTTTGTGTCCTAAAGATTCTACGGCATCAATCAAAAAAGACACGGCCTTATTATAAAATTCGTTATTATCAACCACCATTTTGAACGGAATAAACGGAGTGCCATTATTTATGCTACGGAATTTTTCTTCATACTGAAGTTCGGCTTCAAATCTTTTAATATTAGGCCAATTGTTGATATACTCGATTCTTTTGGTTTTAAAATCTGCCATTTTTACCTCCTTGTTAATCGAAAAAGCCCCGAAAATCGGGGCTTGATGGCGGAGGGTGTGGGATTCGAACCCACGTGAGATTGCTCTCAAACGGTTTTCAAGACCGCCTCGTTATGACCGCTTCGATAACCCTCCGTGTAACAGAGTGGTTTGAGAAGTGGCTCGGCGTTAGCCGAATCCGCTTCGCAACATTCGCCGCAAGGCGAAATAACCCTCCGTAAATATGATGCAACAGCGTGCATTTCATCAACCTCTATATTTTATCACACTCTCGGTGACTTGTCAAGCAATTCCATTAAAAAACCGAAGAATTCCGCGAAAAAACCGAAGAATTTGGGCATTCAAACTTCTTCAAAATTCTTCGGTTTTGCTTCGGTTTTGCAATTATGCCTCTCCGGTCAGGTGTACCGTTTGATAAGAATGCTTTACGGCAGGCAAGAACACCCTGACAATATCCTCCGTCTTGATGCGCAAGCTGGAGGTATTGACGCACGGATGGCAGCCGAGGTATTCCTCCCGCAGCACGTCCTCGTCGATCAGGAGCGTCACCTCTCGCTCGGTGTCGTTCATCAGTCCCATCACGCTGACAGCTCCGGGGTGAATATCCAGATATTGTTCCATGCTTTCCGCGCCGGCAAAGGACAGTCTTGCCGAGCCGATCTGTGCCGACAGCTCCTTTGTGCGAAACGGCTTATCCCCCGGAGTCAGCAGCAAATAAAAGGCGGTTCCCTGCCGGTTACACAAAAACAAATTCTTGCACATTTTTACGTCCAGCGCGGCATCGACAGCCAAGCAATCCTCCATGGTTTCCGCCGGTGCATGGTCTACCCGTGTATAAGCGATCTGCAACCGATCCAAAAGGTCGTACGTCCGCACCTCTCGCGCTTCTCTTCCCGTCACGTCGGCGGGTCTTCCTTGCATTACCGTCATTGTTTGTTCCTCTTTTCCTATGTTTATAAACGAAAGGGGTGGGTCAAATGCGAAACCGCATCGGTGACCCATCCCCTTTTTTGTATGGTACGGTCGATCTGCCGTCCCGATTCTCAGAACAGACCCGTGATCTTTCCGCTTTCGTCCACGTCGATCTTTTCTGCCGCGGGAACCTTAGGAAGACCCGGCATGGTCATAATATCGCCCGTCAGTGCAACCACAAAGCCTGCGCCCGCACTGATCTTGACGTTGCGAACCGTTACCACAAAGCCATCGGGAGCACCAAGCTTGGTGGCATCATCCGAAAAGCTATACTGTGTTTTTGCCATACATACGGGGCAATTTGCAAAGCCCAGCTCGGTCAGCTGTGCGATCTGCTTCTTGGCAACGGGGGTAAAGTTTACACCTGCACCGCCGTAGATCTTCTTGGTGATCGCTTCGATCTTATCCTCAATCGATCCGTCCAGCTCGTAGGAATAGGTAAAGTCACCCTTTTCCTCCTCGCAAAGACGAACGACCTCGCGTGCCAGTGCCTCACCGCCCTTGCCGCCTTCTGCCCAAACGGTAGAAAGCACCACGTTAACGCCCAATTCACGACAACGGCGAATGATCTCCTCAATCTCGGCATCGGTGTCGGTGGGGAAACGGTTAACGGCTACCACTGCGGGCAGCTTATAGACGTTCTTGATATTGGAAACGTGACGGAGCAGGTTGGGAAGTCCTTTTCCAAGTGCCTCCAGATTCTCGCTTCCAAGCTCGGTCTTCGGAACACCGCCGTGCATCTTCAGTGCGCGTACGGTCGCTACGATGACAACGGCAGAGGGGGTAAGACCCGCCATACGGCACTTGATGTCCAAAAACTTCTCGGCTCCGAGATCTGCGCCAAAGCCTGCCTCGGTAACGGTGTAGTCACCCAGTTTCATCGCCATACGGGTAGCGATCACCGAGTTACAGCCATGTGCGATATTGGCAAACGGACCACCGTGTACGAATGCGGGAGTTCCCTCCAGCGTTTGTACCAGATTAGGCTTGAGTGCATCCTTAAGAAGTGCTGCCATTGCACCGACTGCGCCAAGCTGACCTGCGGTAACCGGCTTTTCGTCGTACGTATATGCTACAACAATGCGCGAGAGACGCTCCTTGAGGTCGGTAATCGAGCTTGCCAGGCAGAACACTGCCATGATCTCGGATGCTACAGTGATATCGTAACCGTCCTCACGGGGAACACCGTTGACGCGTCCTCCTAAGCCATCGGTTACGAAACGGAGCTGACGGTCATTCATATCCACGCAACGCTTCCAGGTGATGCGTCTGGGGTCGATATTGAGTGCATTTCCCTGATAAATATGGTTGTCCAGCATCGCAGCCAAGAGGTTGTTTGCCGCACCGATGGCATGGAAGTCACCCGTAAAATGCAGATTGATGTCCTCCATGGGAACAACCTGCGCCCAGCCGCCGCCTGCCGCGCCGCCCTTGATGCCGAACACGGGACCCAAGGAAGGCTCACGCAATGCTACAACAACGTTCTTTCCGATACGCTTCATACCGTCGGCAAGACCGATGGTGGTTGTGGTCTTTCCCTCACCGGCGGGAGTGGGAGTAATCGCGGTTACCAAAATCAGCTTTCCGTCCTTACGGGGACTTTCCTTGAGCAGATTATAGTCAACCTTTGCCTTGTACTTTCCGTACTGTTCCAAATATTTGTCGTCAACGCCCGCTACCTTTGCAACGTCGGTAATCGGCTTCATTTCGACAGATTGAGCAATTTCAATATCAGTCATCATGATCCTTGCACCTCACATAATATTTTGGGGAATATACTAATTCATATCATACCATATTTTTCTTTTCTTGTCTACAGTTTTTTTCAAAAAAAACGAATTTTGAGAAATATTCAAAAAAATGTTGAAAATTTGCTAACGCTTCCAATCCTTTGGGCGTTTTCCCATATACCTTTGAAAGCACTTTGAAAAAAAGGAGAGATTGGAATATCCCGAAGACAGTGCCGCCTCTCCAACGCTCGCGCCTCCCTCCAGCAGCTCCGCGGCTCGCATGCAGCGGTACGCGTGCAGATATTCCACCACCGTTTGCCCCGTAACCGCCTTGAAACGACGGGACAAAACGTATTTATTCACATAGATTGCTTGCGCCACGTCGGCAAGCGAATTTTTTTCCCGATAGTGTGTCCGAATATACGAAATCGCATTTTTTACGGTTGTATGGGTACCGCCTCGCGCAACGGCAGCCCGGGCAGTATGTTGCCGACACAGCTCGATCAAAAGCTCCAATGCCAGCATCTGCAGCTCTGCCGTACGGCACGGAATTGCACGGTTCTCATACGCTTTTCGGATACGGGCAAAAATCCCCGCAATCACTTCGCTTTGAAAATGCTCCTCGAACGTGATACTGCCAACCTCGATTCCCGCACGTCGGCAAAAAGCCGAATCCAAAATCAGGCAGGAATATACCAACGAGCCTTCGGTTTCGGTACGGTGAATCACCCCCGAATTGACCGTTACGACATCCCCCTCCGAAAAGCAAATCCTTGCGCCGTCCAGAAGCACCGAGCCGTTTCCCGCCTCACAAAGCTGGATTTCGGGATTTTCATGCCAGTTTGCCTCGCGATACAACGACCCCTCATTTCGTACAAGCCGATCGTGAAACACGAACGGAACGCCATCCGAAAAACGACCGTATTCCTCATACCGATCCAAACCCATGCTTCCTCCAAAAAGTCAATATCGTGTTATTTGATGTCAATATCCTTGCTTGACAGACCGACAAACGGTCTATATAATAGTATACAGAATTATTTGAGAAAGTCAAGGGGCTTTGCTATGAATCTTTTGGCACAGCTGTTCGGCATCGGTGCAATGCTCTCTCTTTTTTGCATCTACCAACAAAAAAATCGAAAAAATTTGATCCTTTGTAAGCTCGCGGCAGACGTCTGTTGGAGCATTCACTATTTCTGCCTGGGGGCATACGGCGGGATCGTTCCCAATTTCGTGGGCATCTTCCGCGAGCTGACCTTTATGCAACGCGGAAAGAAAAAATGGGCAAGCCTTCCCGTAATCCCCATTCTGTTTATTCTGATCAATTGGGGCATCGGGTTTGCGACCTTCGGCAAGCCCATCAATATTTTACCGATTGCAGCCTCCACCTTCGTCACCGTTTCTCTGTGGCAAAGGTCCCCGCGACTGACCAAGCTGATCTCAATTCCCGTTTCGCTGACCTTTCTGATCTACGACGTCTTTGTAGGCTCGTACATCGGTGTAGTCAACGAAAGCATCGCCATCGTTTCGATTTGTCTGTCATTTTTCAAAGAAAGGAAAAAATCCGCATGAATCATTCGTTATTTTCCGCTGACTTCCAAACGAATCAGCCGCATATCTTGACCGAGGGCATCGAAATCACACAGCCTGCAGGAATCATTTCCTATGCCGCCTCTGACACGCTCCTTTTCGCACGCGGAGATCGCCTTCGCGAGGAAATCAAGAGCCGTTTCTTTTCCGATTTTGAGAAAGACGGTGACCTGATGGCGCACGTATCGACCTTTACGCTCATCAACGGAACGTTATACATGACCTATTATGCCAACACGCATACGGGTGAGGAGGACTCCAAGCACCAAACCGCGCGTTTGGTCTATTGCGACGAGCAACACCCCGATCGAAAAATTTTTCTCGATATCCAAACGGTAGGCGATACCTGCGCAGGACTTCCCGTCAACCGCGTGTACGACACCATTTTAGCGCCTCTGTGCGATGGCAACCTGATGATCCTCTGGACGGCGCAGGTAGGTGACAATTACTACCGCCTCTACCGTTCCTTTAACACCACCTCCAAAGCATTGGGCGAGATCGGTGTCAACCGTTTGAGGATGGGCAATGTTACCAACGATTTCAGTACCACGGGGATTGCGTCTGCGTTTGCCGAAAACGGCATCGGCTGCAAAAAGATGTACAGTGATATCGGCATCATGCAAAAATTCACCTCACGAAAGGAAAACGGAGAACCCTACTTCTACTCGGGTGCCTACAGCGGGGATTTGAATTTTATCATCAAAACACGCGATTTCATCACGTGGGAATACGTATCGCAGCCCGATTTCCCCAATCTTTCCAAGTGGGAAAACGCAACCTATCTCTTGGACGACAAGATCTTTTACTTCGTCCGTCAGCAGGATACCACGCCCTATGGCTTCCTGACCGTTTACGACATTGACCGCGATACGTGGGAAGCACCCGTTTTGGTAGACGACTGCCAGTCACGATCGGATTTTATTTTCTACAACGGGGAGCTTTATCTTTTCCACGCGCCCGTCGACCGCGAGCATATCGGTGTCATTCGCATCAACCGAGAAAGCATCAAGGACAGTTGTCCCGTATTGCTGGCAGATCTGCAATCCTCGTGCTTCTATCCGTTCATCCAATATCTTGGCGATGAGCTTGCCATGTCCTACACCGTGGACAGAAAGCACATCCGATTGGCACGCTTTGATTTTTCTTCCTACGTCAAGGAATAAAGGAATCCCCCTTGTGAACATTCTTCGAAATGCGTCCAACAAGGGGGTATCTATTTATCGACTTTATTTCAAGACAAACAGCATGATCGACAACGATCCCGCAATCACGCAAAGCGCGATCAGCGAAATGAGGAGCGAGCGCAGGAAGCTCTTTTTGGGAGATTCGTCGCCCTCCTTTTTTACCGATCTCGGCAAAAATCCGATCCGCTTCAAAACAGTGGACAAAGGCTTATAAAACAGCAGCACCAACGCGGCATTCAAAGCTGCCTTGGTCAGATTGAACGGCAAGAAAACCTTTGGAATCATGGACGCTACCGTTTCCATAGTCGTTCCCATAAAATGCGGTGTCACGAACAAATTTGCCAGCATCATCACGGCGGTCACGGCAAACACGCCCGAAAGCAATCCCACAATGGCTCCGGTTAAGGTTTTCCGATAACGGTAGATCACTCCCGTTACCATAGAAAAGGTAACCGATGACAGCAGATTCATAATCAAGCCGTAAACGCCGGTGTCACTGATGGTAATGAACTCCAAAAGCGGCACGGCAACCGCCACGAACAAGCCCGACAAGGGACCGAACAGCAGCGAACAAAGAATGATCAAGAAATCCTTTACGTCCAGCGTCAGGAACATCACGGGCACCTTAATGAGGCAGGTGCAAACGTATGCCAATGCGCAAAACATGGCAACGGCAGTCATTTTTTTGACTTTATCAATCGATTTTTTTTGTACAGACATAAAAAAAGCTCCCCTTTCTAAAATGGGAGAAGCATTGCGGCAAAAAGCCCATGCCATCTCCTTTTCCCATCCGGACTTTACAAAATCAAGAAAATTTTCTTATTTTTTAGAGTAATTCTAATTCTTTCTCTTGATTTCTTTACCGTCGGTTCGGGATTTTCACCCGATCGGCGCAAAAATTTGCGTTCGCAGACTCTAACATTGCTCCCCCGAAGCTTGGCTTCGGATGGACAAAGCATCGTTGCTTTGTCGAAAAAATGCAAAGCATTTTTGCAAGCACGTTTCACTGCCGGTATGGAATTTCACCAATCCCCAAAGAAAATGTATTCAATTCCGTTATTTCAACGTATGTAAAATCAATATCGCGTGACACAAAAATCGGGGAGAAAACCTATTTGGTTTTCTCCCCAATATCTTTTGTCGTTATTGATTCATCAATGCAAATTAAGCAAGGATGGTGGATACGACACCGGAACCAACGGTTCTACCACCCTCACGGATAGCGAAACGCAGACCCTCTTCGCAAGCGATGGGGGTGATCAGCTCAACGGTCATATCAACGTTATCGCCGGGACGGCACATCTCAACGCCCTCGGGAAGCTCGATAACACCGGTAACGTCGGTAGTTCTGAAGTAGAACTGAGGTCTGTAACCAGCGAAGAAGGGCTTCTTACGGCCGCCTTCCTTCTCAGTCAGAACGTATACGTGACCAACGAACTTGGTGTGAGGCTTAACGGAACCGGGCTTAGCCAGAACCTGTCCTCTTTCGATCTCTTCCTTAGCGATACCACGGAGCAGTGCGCCGATGTTGTCACCAGCCTCTGCCTGGGGCAGCAGCTTGTGGAACATCTCAACACCGGTAACAGTGGTGGTCTTGCTCTCGTCGGACAAACCAACGATTTCAACAACGTCGGAAACCTTAACGGTACCACGCTCTACACGACCGGTAGCAACAGTACCACGGCCGGAGATCGAGAATACGTCCTCGACAGGCATCAGGAAGTCGAGGTCAGCCTGACGCTCGGGAGTAGGAATGTAAGCGTCAACCTGAGCCATCAGCTCAAGGATAGGAGCGTACTCGGGAGCATTGATATCGGTGCTGGTGGACTCCAGAGCTGCACGAGCAGATCCGCGAACTACGGGCAGATCGTCGCCGGGGAACTCGTAAGAAGACAGCAGATCACGGATCTCCATCTCAACGAGGTCGAGAAGCTCTTCGTCGTCAACCAGGTCGGTCTTGTTCATGAATACAACGATTGCGGGAACGCCTACCTGACGAGCAAGCAGAACGTGCTCGCGGGTCTGCTGCAGAGGTCCATCGGTGGAAGCAACAACCAGGATTGCGCCGTCCATCT